>JAFLDD010000001.1:620605-930907 GCA_017302575.1 Alphaproteobacteria bacterium
TTCGCTGGGGCTTGCTATTCTTGCTCAATTGCTTACCGGCACGTACACGTCGCCACAGCGAGGCACTGCTCCGCCTTGGCGTTTATAGCCGTATGAAGACGGACGAAATCATCGCCGATACGAAATTGGATTTTGATTATCTGAACAAGGGCATTCTGCACGTTTTCTCCAGTCAGAACTGCTTGGATCACGCAAAAATTCAGGCGGATTTCCAGCATAAAATGGGTGGTGACCCTGAATCGCTACTGACACCAGAAGAATGCGTGAAGATTGAGCCAACGCTGGCACATTCGAATAAAAAAATCTTCGGCGGTGTGTTGGCACCTAAAGATGCTTCGGGCGATATTCATAAATTCACGCAGCGCTTGGCTACCCTCATCACCGAGAAGTACGGTGTAAAGTTCCAGTATGGCACTGAAATTAAGCGCCTACATAAAGCTGATGGTAAAATTTCGCACATTGAAACATCGCAAGGGTATTTGAGCGGCTTTGACCATTACGTGTTGAGCACGGGGGCCTATAGCTCGGTGCATCTGCGCCAGCTTGGGCTTTATGTGCCGATCTATCCCATGAAGGGCTACTCTATCACCTTCCCTGCGAATGAATTCTGCCCAACTGTTAGCTTGACGGACGAGGCATTAAAAGTCGTCTATAGCCGCCTTGGCGACCGCATCCGCGTTGCGGGCACGGCGGAGTTTGCGGGTTATAATCATGATATTCGCAAAGTGCGCATCGACCCCATCGTGCGTGGCGTCAGAACATTATTCCCGAAAGCGGATTTATCGAAAATCGATGAATGGGCGTGTCTTCGCCCTTCAACGCCTGATGGTCCGCCTATCATTGGTAAAACGCCTATTAGCAACTTGTATCTCAACACGGGTCACGGCACGTTGGGTTGGACACAAGCGGCAGGCTCAGCGCGTTTGCTGGCAGACGTGTTTGAAGGCATCCCCACCGAAATTCCGATGACGGGCTTGACCATCGAGCGCAACCTCATCAAATTTTAATGAGCTTCACTCGTCACAGTATCAGCTTGCCGAATCTGCATGATGAAGGTCGGCACGAGATTGTGTTTTATGATTGGGGCAACACCGATTCCAAGAATGTCGCGTTTTGTGTTCATGGCTTAACACGCAACGCACGTGACTTTGATTTTCTAGCCCCTGCCCTTGTTTCACGCGGCTACCGCGTGATGGCGTTGAGCATGGCAGGACGTGGTGAAAGTGCGCTTTTAGAGAACCCAATGGCTTATAATTATGCGACTTACGTTGCAGATTGTATCGCGGTGATGAGCAATTTTCATATGCGCTCTGTCGACTGGGTGGGCACGTCCATGGGTGGCATCATCGGCATGATGGTGGCGGCTTTTCACCCCGATAGAGTTCGTAAACTGGTGCTGAATGACGTAGGTTCATTCCTTTCCAAAGAAGCGCTGGGTCGTATCTATAAATACGTAAGCGAAATGCCCGTTCATTTTGCAGACCGTGCTGCTGGTGAAGCGTATATTCGCACCAATTTTGCGCCGTGGGGCATTACCGAAGAAGCGCATTGGCAACATTTGATCAACCACAGCATCAGCCAAAATGCTGACGGCACATGGCGCTATTTATGCGACCCCCGCATCGCCGAGCCATTACGGGTTGCTAGTGGCAACTTCACTAAGGTGGAGGATGTGAACCTCGCCGAGGTATGGGATAAAGTGAATGTACCCACTTATATTATTCGTGGCGCGACATCTGACATCCTGCAAGAGGATACTGTAAGCGCCATGCGGCGTATCCATTTACGCGCAGACACCGTAACCATACCCAACGTCGGCCACGCCCCTGCACTTATGAATCATGAGCAAATCAGCCTAATTACCGATTGGTTGACGCGTGATGCGCTAAGCATTGCCGCCGCAGGCATGTAGTGCTATAATCACGCCATGACCCAAATTCGTTCAGGTAATCCATTTTTACGTGCCGCCGAGACTGGCGTCATCAAGCGCCCAGAAACGAAACAAGAAATGCGCGCCACCTCGGCCCTGCGCGCCGTCGTAAATTATTTCCCTAGCGATAGCGAGCTAGGCGAGATGATTAATAACGCCCTTACTGCGCTGCGGCGCGGCATTTATTGGGACCGTGGCTCTATTGTAAATCTCCAAGTGTGATGCTATAGCCTCCTCAACAGGAGCATTACATGATTCAGGCACTTAATTGGGAAGACCCGTTCAATCTTAGCGCGCAACTCACCGACGAAGAGCGCATGGCCGCCGACAGCGCACGCAGTTTTGCGCGAAGCGTGCTTTATCCTGGCATCATTGAAGCCAATCGCACCGAAACATTCGATAAAAAAATCATGCACCAGATGGGCGAAGCAGGTTTGCTTGGCTCAACGATCGAAGGCTATGGCTGTGCTGGGCTTTCGCATGTCGCTTATGGTTTGATTGCCAAAGAAATCGAGTGGGTTGATTCAGGCTATCGTTCGGCACTTTCAGTTCAGTCGTCACTCGTCATGCACCCGATTTATGCTTACGGCAACGATGCCCAGAAAGAGAAGTACCTGCCCAAGCTTGCAACTGGGGAGCTTATTGGTTGCTTTGGCCTTACCGAACCTGACCATGGCTCTGACCCTGGCTCGATGAAGACCCGCGCAACCAAAGTAGATGGCGGCTATAAAATTACCGGTTCCAAAACATGGATCACCAATTCACCCATTGCTGATATCTGCATCATCTGGGCGAAAGTGTATGGCGCAAAGCATGTGGAGGATGGAACGATTCGTGGCTTTATTGTTGAGCGTAAAGATAAGGGCAACCTCAGCACTCCAAAGATTGATGGTAAGCTTTCATTGCGTGCCTCCATCACTGGCATGATCATGCTAGATGATGTGTTTGTTCCTGAAGACCGTGAGCTGAATGTTAGCGGCCTCAAAGGGCCATTCGGATGCTTGAACAAAGCGCGTTATGGTATTGCGTGGGGTGCGCTTGGTGCAGCACATCACTGCTTTGAGATTGCGCGTGACTATACCCTTAATCGCAAACAGTTTGATAAGCCGTTGGCGGCGAATCAGCTCATTCAGAAAAAGCTCGCCGATATGATGGTTGAGATTAATCTTGGTTTGCAGGGCGCACTTCGTGTGGGTCGCTTGCTAGACGAAGATAATTGGGCGCCAGAAATGATTTCCATCGTGAAGCGTAATAGCTGCGGCAAATCACTCGAAATTGCCCGCACTGCGCGCGACATGCTCGGTGGAAACGGCATTTCCGACGAGTATCACGTGATGCGCCATATGTGTAATCTTGAAGCGGTGAACACTTACGAGGGTACGCATGATGTACATGCCCTCATCCTTGGCCGCGCCATTACGGGCTTGCAGGCATTCAGTGGCTAATTATAGAGCATATGGGAATACCAGCGCGCAACTTGTGCTGGTTGTTGTGAGTGCATAATCGGCAGTGAATACGTTGTTTGCGCCTGCTGTGGTGCAAGTGGTAAAATTAGAGCCAACCATGCCGTAAGCTGGCTTTCCATCGTCCATTTTTGTGTCAATATTCCACGCTTCTTCCGGCTTGATCGCATTGGCCAATGTATGAAAGTTAGTAGACTGGGCGCCAAATATCATCGCATTTCCTTTTTCGGTTGCGAAGAAGGTTCCAGCATAATCTCCAGAATTCATATATCTGTTGCTCCAGCCAGCATTTGCTAATTTGCTACGTGGGGCATTGGTACCAATCGCATGAGAATTTCCCTGCCCCGCTACTGAACGTGCACCCGTATAGGTTCCTTCAATCAAACCCGCGTTCGCCAATTGTTGCCAAAAACGAAAGAATTCGTAACCAACAAGAAAACCATCGCCATTTCCATTGCAGGTTGCCTGAGTCGTGCTTGGAACATCGGTACAGTCCACACCCAAACCATCGCCAGCGTCCTGTGCTGTCCAGAAAGTAGTGGCGTTTGTCATATCGCCAGGAAGTGCGAAATATTTGTCTCGGAAAGTCTGCTTTGCTGCAATGTAACGCTGATATTCCACCGAGACAGCACGAAGTTCACTAGCGCGAATCAGTGATTGACCCGCAAGGATGCCGCCTGTGAGAAGTCCTAAAATCACCAAAACGATGGAAAGTTCTACGAGCGAGAAGCCTTTTTTCATTTGCACCAGCCTATTTTCACCTATTTAACATATTCTTATGCAAGATATCAAAACTTATATCGCCTTCGCTCACTTGCTGGCCGATGCGGCTGGTCGAGCCATTCGCCCGCATTTTGAGCGCGTGGGAACGGTTGAGACAAAAGCGGATAACAGCCCCGTGACTGAAGCCGATAAAGCAGCCGAAAGCGCCATGCGTGGGCTGATTGAACAAGAATTCCCCGACCATGCGATTTTCGGCGAGGAGTTCGGCATTTCAGTGAGTGGAACGCTGCGTAGCATAAGCGAGCCGCTTGCGGCGGGGGCTTCGGGGGTAAGACCCCCGTATACTCAAAACTACACGTGGGTCATCGACCCGATTGATGGCACGCGTGCTTTTGTCGAGGGTCTCAAGGAATGGGGCACGCTGGTGGCACTATGTTCGGACGGAGTGCCGATTCTTGGTATTCTTGATCAGCCCGTTACGGGCGAACGTTGGGTAGCCACACGTGGCGGCGTTTCCTATTGTAGTGGCAATGTATTAAAAACACGCACCATCAAGAAACTTGCGGATGCTGAGTTCTCCACCACCTCACTACGCTACTTTACGCCAGAGCAAGGTGCAAAAGTCGCTAAGCTCGCGCAATCTTGTCGCCGCACCGTGAAAGATGGCGATTGTTATGCTTACGGCCTTCTCGCACGCGGTGCACGTGATGTGGTAGTGGATGCTGGTTTAAAGCCTTACGATATCTTGGCACTTGTTCCCATTATCGAAGCCGCAGGTGGTGTGATCACCACATGGGAAGGCAAGCCCGTAACGCTAAGCGACTATGCAAATGTTGTCGCAGCGGGCGATAAAACCTTGCACAAGCAGGCGTTGGCGCTATTACAGAGCGCATGAACAAAACACTTCATATCATCGGTGCGGGGCTTGCGGGCTCTGAGGCTGCGTGGCAGGCGGCCAATCGCGGCATTACCGTTATCATTCACGAAATGCGCGGCGTGAAGAAAACCTTCGCTCACCAGACCACCGATTGTGCTGAGCTTGTTTGCTCCAATTCTTTCCGTTCGGACGATTATGAGCGCAATGCGGTTGGCTTGATTCACGAAGAAATGCGTCGTTGTGATTCACTTATCATGCGCTGCGCAGACGCCCATAAAGTGCCTGCGGGCGGCGCACTTGCCGTTGACCGCGAGGGCTATTCAAAAGCCGTTACCGAGGCGTTGGAAAATCACCCCAATATTTCATTCGTGCGCGAAGAAATTTCTGAACTACCAAACGAGCCAACGATCATCGCAACAGGCCCCCTCACCTCTGAGGCGTTATCGCAAGTGATTTTGAAACATACGGGGCAGGAATATCTCGCCTTCTTCGACGCGATTGCGCCGATTGTGTTCAAAGAATCCATCGACATGAGCAAGGCGTGGTTCCAGTCGCGCTGGGATAAGGGCGATGGTAAAGACTACATCAACTGCCCCATGTCGCAGGAGCAATATTACGCATTTATCGATGCGTTAAACGCTGGCGAGAAAACGGAATTCAAGGAATGGGAAAAAGACACGCCCTATTTCGAAGGCTGCTTGCCGATTGAGGTGATGGCAGAGCGTGGTAAAGAGACTTTGTCCTTTGGCCCTATGAAACCTGTTGGCCTGACTAATCCGCATAATCCTACTGAAAGGCCTTATGCCGTCGTGCAGCTACGGCAGGATAATAAATTAGGCACGCTCTACAACATCGTTGGTTTTCAAACGAAGCTTAAGTACGGTGAGCAGCAACGCATTTTCAAAATGATTCCAGGTTTGGAGAATGCAGAGTTTGCAAGGCTTGGCGGCATTCACCGCAATACGTTTATCAACTCCCCTAAATTGCTGGATGGCTCGTTGCGCTTGAAGTCTGCGCCGCATTTGCGCTTTGCTGGGCAAGTCACAGGCGTTGAAGGATATGTGGAATCCGCCGCATGCGGTCTTATGGCTGGGCGATTCTACGCCTCTGAGCTGCTTGGTGAAGCAATTTCACCACCACCACGCACCACGGCGCTTGGTTCATTGCTTGCGCATGTTACGGGCGAGGCAAATGCCGAAACCTTCCAGCCCATGAATATCAATTTTGGGCTGTTCACACCGCTTGCAGGGCGTGTTCGTAAAGACTCACGCGCGCAGGCTTATTCGGCGCGTGCACTGCAAGACCTTGATACATGGCAAAAAACTTTGCAGACACACGCTGCCTAGCCTATAATCACTTCATGTTTTTCACCACCCCGCTCAAACGCGCACGCATTACCTATGCAGCACTCATGGCGAGCTGCACTTGCGTTGTGATGTCGGCAGTTTCCACCAGCGTGCTGCGCCCGATTGACCAATTCTGGGATTACTGGCCGCACTTACTTGCGATTGATATTGTGGTTGCCGTGCCCGTTGCGATTATGCTTGGGCCAATCATTCGCCGCATATGTGGCTATATTTATCCCGATTTGCCAAAGTAGGAAAGCACACATGAAACACGGCTTCTCACTTGTCGAGCTTTCCATTGTGTTGGTCATTCTTGGCTTACTCACGGGTGGCATCTTGGCGGGGCAATCGCTCATTCGTGCTAGTGAGCTGCGTGCCGTTTCAACTGAAATCCAGCGCTATCAAGCTGCGAGTAATACCTTCCGTGACAAATATTTTGCTGTACCTGGAGATATGCGCAATGCCACAGCGTTCTGGCAACGCATGACGGGCACAGCAGATTGCCTTACAAATTCATCTGCTGCCACAAACGCGGCAGGCTCGTGCGATGGCAATGGTGATGGCCAAATCGCCAATGGCAGCGTGGTCAGTACTTCAACAGAGGCCTATCAATTCTGGCGTCAACTCGCGTTGGCTGGACTCATTGAAGGCAGCTACACTGGTCTAGCAGGCCCCGCCGGAATTGCTGGCCAAAACCCTATCATCGGCACCAACGTACCAGGCAGCAAACTCGGTAGAGCTGGATATTCGCTGTGGTATCTAGGAAATACTGCCGATAGTGCAACCTTCTTCGCTTATCCTACCATGAATTGGCTACATTTTGGCGGCGCTCTGGGTAATTATATGTTGGGCGATGCCCTCAAAGCTGAAGAAGCATGGAATATCGATACGAAAATGGATGATGGGCGGCCTGCTTATGGCGGCATGATTGTTATGGCATCCGGTAACGCAAACGGCGGAACAGATTGCTCAACCACCTCCGTCAGTAGCACCGCTCAATACGACTTGACCAAAACAGTTGCCGCCTGCGCATTTATGATCAAATTGGGACTATAATGCAAAAAGGTTTCTCACTCGTCGAGCTTTCCATCGTACTGGTCATTCTTGGCCTGCTTACGGGTGGCATCTTGGCGGGGCAATCACTGATTCACGCTAGTGAGCTGCGGGCAGTCAGCACGGAATATCAGCGCTATATGGCCGCCGCCCAAACCTTCCGTGACAAGTATTTCGCTTATCCTGGCGATATGCCGAACGCCGTTAGATTTTGGGGCGCACAAGCAGGCGCAACGACCGATGGAACGGACGCTACCTGTGCCGCATTGACAGCAGCAGCAACAAGTGCCGCCACCTGTAATGGTAATGGCGGCGGTGGGATTGCTGATGGCGCAGCCGCTACCAATGCGCATGAGATGTTCCGTTTCTGGCAGCACTTGGCGAATGCAGGACTCGTTGAGGGAAGTTATACGGGTGTTACTGGGGTAGTGGGACAATCTTATGCTGCCTTACGAGGAGTCAATATCCCAGCCTCCAAATATCCAAATGTTGGATGGACCGCTGTTAGGTGGAATATGACTGCAGGCCCCTATTGGTGGGGACTTGATGCAGGCAATGCCTTCTTTGCTGGCGCCAACGCAACGAATACCATTTCACATGGCATCGTTATGAAGGCGGAGGATGTTTGGAACATTGATAGCAAGATGGACGACGGAAAGCCAAGCCAAGGCAAGATATGGGTACAGACATGGACCTGTACTACAGCACCCGATGGGACTACCTACACGGGTGATTACAACCTGACGCTTACGACGAACAACTGCTCGCTGGTGTTCAGAAATATTTTCTAACCCAACTTGCCAAATAGATCTTCGATGTCCATTTGCTGGGGGGCGGGTTCTTTTTTCTTGGCAGGTTTCTTAGCAACTGGCGGCTTTTCTGGCTTTGGAGCCTTAGGCGCTGCAGGCGCTATCGGAGCTGCGGCTTCTGTTTTATTGACCACTACGCGCACAGGCCCGCCCGAAAGACGCTCGATAAAGCTATAGCACTCAGCCGCCAGCGACTCGCGCGAAACGGTTTGTGGGTTCAGCATGAAGTTGAGCCACAGGCCACGAATCAAAGCGTGCAGTTGGCGCGCGTGATGCTTTGCGTCTTCTAGGGAAGAGCCATGCATATGGGCAAGTGCCTCGGTAAATGCATGCTCGATTTTTGCATCGGCTGCTTCAAGCTGGTTGCGGTAGGCAGCTTGGGTGGCCGCATGCCCCCAAAACGCTGACATGACATTGAGGCGCTTGGCGGAGCATAATTTTTTGTCGAAATGCGCACTTACGAGTGACGCTAAACGACGCGCGCCATCATCACCCGCTTGGGCGATAGCGGCAAACCACTCCGCTTCATATTCGTCGATGAGTGACTTCAGCGCTTCGCGCATCATCATCTCTTTGCTGTTGAAATAGAAGTTGATGATGCCACGGCTCATACCCGCACCTTTGGAGATATGGGTAATGGTGGTTTCCATGAGTCCGCGCTTGGCGATCGACTCTAATGCTGCACCGATGAGCTGCGCTTTGCGCTTGTCTTTGACGTTCGCACGCGGCATGTTTTGAACTCCCGTTAAGCGATGTATTGAACGACTGTTTATCAAACAACCGTACAATAATCCAGCATTTTATTGAGGGAATTAGAGACTTAACTGCTCGGGCGTAAACTCTTGCGCCGTATTACAGAACTGGCAATGCACGCTCACCTTACCATCCACTAATGCATAGCGACGGTCTTCTTCAGGCATGGAGAGCAGTAGCTTGTGAATGCGCTCACGCGAGCAACGGCATTGGGTGGTAATGGGTCGAGCATCATAGGCCACCACGCCCTGCTCATGGTAGAGGCGATATAGCAGATCCTGTACATCCAGCTCCGTATCCAACAACTCTTCGGACTTAAGGGTTTGCAACATGACTTGCGCGTAGCGCCATGACTCCAAAGATTCTTCACTATCGCTTTTTGCTGTGGGTAGGCGTTCAATCATCGCGCCGCCTGCTTTCCAAGCCCCAGCATCATCGCGGCCTGTCGCGAGCTTAAAGGCGACATCAAGCTGCTGCGAGTTGCGAAAATAAGCATTCAGCGCATCGACAATCGATTCGCCCTCAAGCTCTACAACGCCTTGGTAACGCTCGCCTGCGTCTGCATCCAGAGTGATAGCGAGGTAGGCATTGTCGCCCAACAAGGCGCGTGGAGAAGCGCCAATTACCTCGCCGCGCACTTCGGCATAACCCCGAATCACGCCGCCATATACGGCGTCTGCCACCATCATTGGTATGGGGCCATTGCCTTTCATCTGCAAGGTCACGATACCTTCATGCTTTAGATTCGACGATAAAATAGCCGCAACAACTAGAAGCTCTGCCAGCAGGTTAGATACGGCGAGCGGGTAATCATGGCGGCGCAAAATAGCATCAACCGTCGCGCCTAAACGTACGACACGGCCGCTAACGTCTGATTCATGGATAATGAAGGGTGTGAGTCTATCGTGATACAAAATTCCGCCCTCGCGCATTGGTCGCGCAGATGGCTAACCCAGAGATGAAACGATGCCAACAAAAAAAACGAGCAGCACTAATCAAAAACAACACATTAAGCAGAAGCAATCACTGAAGCATACAATACTGAAACTACAAGCATCGCCGTCAGGGCGATGTGTGCCGCGCGACTATCGTCACCTCTCATTTTACTGATAATGTCACGAAATCCACGCATAAAACCTACCGAATTGTTGTGAGACTTTTCTTAGTTTTATTTGAAAGACCCATCTGGGTTAGCAGAAATTCAACCTTAGGTCAAACGGGGCAAACATTCGGTTTTTTTGATGTAAAATGACTGTCCACGAAACACGCATTGAATTTTTGCGCAAAACCAGTATAACTGCCGCACACATGGAATTGACACGCAGGGATTTTGTCCAAGGAATGTTAGCGGGAGTGGCGGTGAGCGCCATTTCAGCACCTACCTTGGCTGCGTCAACATTAACATCAAAAGAGGCTGCTATGACCTTTACCCTACCCGCCCTTCCTTACGCCCCAACCGCGCTTGAGCCACACATGTCGGCTAAGACATTCGAATTCCACCATGGCAAGCACCATAATGCCTATGTGGTGAACCTGAACAAACTGCTTGAGGGTAACCCACTCGCTGGCAAATCACTGGAAGAAATCATCATGGCTTCGGCGGGCGATGCTTCGAAAGCGGGGATTTTTAATAACTCGGCACAAGTATGGAACCACACCTTCTTCTGGAACAGCATGAAGCCTGCAGGTGGCGGCAAACCATCAGGCGCGCTCGCTGCAGCGATTGAGAAAGACTTCGGCTCCTACGATACGTTCGTCGAAGAATTCAAGAACGCAGGCGCGACCCAATTTGGTTCAGGCTGGGCGTGGCTGGTGCTCGATACGGACGGTAAATTGAAAGTGGTAAAGACCGCCAATGCCGAAACGCCAATGACTAAAGGACAAATTGCCCTGCTCACCATCGATGTGTGGGAGCATGCGTATTATATTGATTATCAGAACCGTCGCCCTGACTTCATCGCGACGTTCCTCGATAAGCTTGCAAACTGGGATTTCGCAGCAGCGAACTTTGAAGCTGCTAAAGCGAAGAAGGCCGCCTAAATAAAAAAGGCCACCGAAAGGTGGCCTTTTAATTCCAATCTTTTCTATTTATTATTAGCGACCGCCGCGCCCTTCTTCATATTCGCGCACCAATGAAACCAGCGGCCCATTGGGGGCTACACTGGAAAGTTCTGCAGCGCTGATGCGTTCATCTTTGTTACGGTCCATGTTACCAATACCTTGGCGCAGGGTATCCTGCAGAATTCCTTCCAAGCGCTCACGGCTAATCAGATCATCCGGCTCACGTAAAATCGCTTCACGAAGCTGTGGCCTAAGCGCGTTGAATATTTCGTTACTCGCACCATTTATTTCAGTAAGCCGAGTGGCAGCGGAGGGGTCTTGAAGCATAAGCAAAAGGCTGGCTCGTTCGATACGAGTATCATCATCACGCTGAGTATCTATGTCGTTCGCCTGGTTTAAGATAATGCCTATTAATTGACGACCACTACTCTCAACCGTACTGTTTTGGGTACCACTACGAGCAAACGTTGTAACCAAATCGCGCAAACGTGTATCAAGTTCTGCAAAATGTTGTGGGGGAAGGCCTATATTTGTTCCCACGCCTGCTTCACCAGGTGTTAGGTATGCATCTGGTCTTACATAAGGTTGTTTGTTATCAAGGTCTGCCATGGTTCCCCCAAATGATTGATGTGTTCATCAGGATTATGCCACAGGAAACATTAAACTTTAGTTAATCAATCCATATAAATTAATCAATTGATTTATAGCGCTTTAAGCAAGATTGCCGCCACTCTGCGGCTTTCAGACAGCAGGATATTATAGGTGCGGCACGCCGCGCCTGTGTCCATGCTATCCACGCCAATGCCCTTAGCCTTGAATGCCTTCTTGAGGTCAGGGTGAACAAACTGGTGCGTTTTGCCCGTACCTAGTAGCAGAACTTCAATCGGCGGAATGGTGCTTAAGACTTCACTGAAATCCTCGATTGTCCATGCGGGTATGGCAAGCTTCTCCCAAACGACGACACGCTCGGGAAACAATAAGAGTGAATCAACATGCATCACACCATTAATGCTAAAGCCCTGATCCCCGTAGGAATCAACCTTCAGCAGGTGGGCAGCCGTTGGTGGCATGATGTCGCGCATTAGATGGGCAGCTTTTTCGGTCTTGCCCAGCGTGCCCAGTTATAAATTATCAAGCGAGTGAGCATGATGGATGTGAACATCGAGCACAAAATACCGATGGTCAGCGTTACCGCGAAGCCCTTCACTGAACCTGAACCAAAATAGTAAAGCAGTGCGGCGGCAATTAAGGTGGTGAGGTTCGAATCAAAAATGGTGACGAAAGCTGCCTTGAAGCCGTATTCGATAGAGGCTGCGGGCGTTCGGCCAATACGAATCTCATCGCGGATACGTTCGTAAATGAGTACGTTGGCATCCACCGCCATACCCATCGTCAGCACGATGCCTGCGATCCCTGGCAACGTAAGCGTGGCTTGCAGCAGCGACATAGCGGCCATAATCAGCACCAGATTCATCATCAAGGCGACATTCGCGAACACACCAAAAAGCCCATATGAAAGCAGCATAAAGACAATCACCAGCACCGTGCCTACGGTTGCGGCGAGCGTGCCTGCATCGATCGAGTCTTGACCAAGGCTTGGCCCAACGGTGCGTTCTTCGATGATATTGAGTGGCGCTGGCAACGCGCCCGCACGCAGTAGCATGGCTAGCTCATTGGCAGACTCGACCGTGAAGTTCCCCTCAATAATACCGCGACCACCTAAAATCGAACTACGAATCACGGGGGCGGTAATTACTTTATTGTCCAGAACAACGGCGAAGCGGCGGCCCACATTCGCTTGGGTGATTTCACCAAAAATGCGTGCACCTTGAGAATTAAAGGTGAAATCCACGACTGGCATACCGTCTTGGAAGGTAGCATTCGCGTTAATCAGCAATTCGCCGCTTAGCGCTACTTCACTTAATACGGGCACACGCGCTTGTTCACCAGCGCGATCACTACCCAACAATTTAGTGCCCGATGGCATAGCGCCACTGAGAATTTGCTGCTCGCTTACTTCCTCATTGACCAAGTGGAAGTTCATTTTCGCTGTTTTACCAAGCAGCGCTTTAAGCTGTGATGGGTCCTGCAAGCCTGGCACTTGTACGATGATGCGATCAGCACCTTGGCGCTGGATGATAGGCTCTTTCGTACCCGTTTCGTTCACGCGACGATTCACAATCTCGATAGACTGCGCAAGCAAATGCGCACGCATAGCGCGCAGCGCCACTTCGTCATAAGTGAGCGTGGTCACGCCATCTTTTTCGGTGATCGTGAAATCAGGATCAACGCGACGATAGAGATCTTTGAGAACCACATCTTCGCCAAGAGTTTCTTCACGAATCGACAGGCTGACACTGTCTTTTGTTGCCTTGAGATTCAGATAACCCACACGCTCCTTGCGCAACGTATTGCGAAGCTGGTCGCGCAGATTCATCATATGTTCGCGCAGGTAACGATTGAAATCGAGCTGTAGCAACAAGTGCGAGCCGCCGCGTAGATCCAAGCCAAGAGGTGCGGCTTGATGTGGTAGGAAGTCAGGCAGCGTGTTGCGCTTAGACTCGTCCAAAAGATTGGGGAATGCCACAATAGCGGCATAGACGCACAACAGCAGAACAAGGAGCGCTTTCCAGCGCGGGAATTGAAGCATAGCTAAGACTCGCAAAAGATGATGCAAGGCTTTTAGGTGCAATCAGACAAAGGGTCAATGATGTTATGTACGAATACCGATGGGGCGCTCAGCATGCGCCCTGTATTTTTGCTGACTATGGATCTGATCAACATGCTCTTGTGTTAGTCCGCGCTCTTCATAGATAAGAGGTGCAATAGTAGTAGTCACATCATCAGAATTTACTACATCCCCGCACCCAACATTTCCTTCAAGATTGGCATATGGGGCGGGCTTGCGGCGTCTTAGCTCTAGCTCCTTACCAAAGTTTTTGAATCGCTGTTCCCATGTGGGTCCAATCTCTTCAACGTTCTTTTGTAGTAATGCGGCAGAGTGTTCGCGATCTTCGGCAGAAAGATTTTCAACCCGTGTTTCATGGCTATGCGTAATGGTTTCGCCATGGAATCGTGACGGCAGAAACTTAGGCCTAAGCCCTGTTTCAACGGCGCGCATGGCGATATTCACATCATCGGGGCACCATGCGGAATAGCGCTCATCATACCCGCCAATTTTTATAAAATCTTCTTTCCACATCGCCACACGCCCACCAAGCCATGATTTTGGTTCGGCTTCAGGATCCAGTTTGCGCTGAATTTTGATGCGCGCTGCATCCAGCTTTTGAATGATAGATTCCAACATGGTGGCGGTGACCGATGTCACCACTGTTCTGGGATTTTCGGTCAGCGTTTTAACCAACCAATCTGTATGGCCTTCCGCTAAAAAATTATCGCAATCCAAGTTACATAGAATATCGCCGCTTGCCATGCGATGCGCCATGTTCTTTGAATGCGCCATCTCAAAATGCGGCGCCTCAAAACGCACATACTGCAATTTGCCCGACACAATCTCGTCTGGGAATGTGCTTTGAATCCACTGGCCAATATCTGGTGTGCCGCCATAATCGACGACGATAAATTCTACATTTGGATTGTCTTGTTCAAGTGCAAGATTCTTGGGAAGCGTTTCTTTCAACATCGCTTCATAGGTTTCTCCGCGCACGGTGGTGCAATAGGAAACCTTGGGATTAGCAGGGCGCTCTTTCATTCCAAGAGCATACCATGGAAATGCTACAGCTTAATGAAGGAAAAAAGTCGATAAATAACAATTAGTTATCGTTTGCCACTTGGTCTTTTGATGGCAAAATATTATCGTTTTTTTCGGTCTTTTTCTTTTCTTGATGCGCAGGCTTGCCTGGCTCTGGCTTGACGATAACGGTTTGCAGGGTCGCTTTTACGGCGGTTACTTCGATACCGTTTGCAATTTCGATCACTGCCTTATCATCTTCAACGCGGATGACTTTACCAACGATGCCGCCACCAGTGACTACTTGATCACCCTTTTTGAGGGCTTCAAGCATCGCTTGATGTTGTTTGTAACGCTTCTGCTGTGGGCGAATGAGCAGGAAGTAGAAAATAACAAAAATCAGGATAAGCGGCATCAGGCTTGCGAATGGGCTTGAACCCATAGGCGAAGCGGCCTGAGCAAATGCGCCCACTGGTGCGACAGTAAGAGCAAGCCAGATAGAATAATACATGAGAACTACTTCAGTTTGGTTTCGTTGAATTCAACGTGCTTACGCGCGATTGGATCGTACTTCTTGAACTTTAGTTTTTCGGTCTGTTTGCGTGGGTTACGCTTACGAACGTAAAAATAGCCCGTGTCAGCAGTCGACTCGAGTTTCACCAAAATTGTTGCTTTCTTTGCCATAACTTCCTCGTATTTGAGGGGCGCAATCTACGGATTTTAACCCCTCTGTCAACCAGCGATTCACGCCGCGTACGCTTAGTACACGCAATCCATGCATCAGAAGTGATACAACCCCTAGGAAAACCTTGGCTTTTTATATGAATTCCCCTATAAAAATGTGATGAACCGCCTTTGTCAAATCGCGTGTATTATTATGTTCAGCCCTGCGGCGTTGTCAGCGCAGGGGCCAAACTCCATCATTTCAGACATTGCGCAGACCACCCAAACCGTGACTGGCATGCCCATCGAACTTACCGAACAGCCAGAATTTGTGGTGAGCCGCGTTACGATCGGGGTTGGGCAAAGCCTACCCAAGCATAAGCATCCCTATCAACGTATTGGCTACCTCGTTTCGGGCACGCTGGATTTGGTGGATGTTGCACGAAAAATAAACCGAACTTACAAAGCAGGCGATCTCGTCATCGAGATGCGCGATGAATGGCACTATGGCGTCAACATTGGAGACAAGCCTGCCGAACTGCTCTTGATTGATACCGTGCCTGTTGGCACCAAAAGTAATATTGAGCTAAGCAACGGCGGCACAGTCCCCTACCCCGCAGGCAAACATGAGCGTTTCGCTAAAACATGGTCAGACCAGCCTATTAACGTCACCAAGAACCCAGAGATTCGTGCCAGCACGTACGACATTATGGCACGCAGCGTTTTCCCGTTACACATGCATGCACATCAACGCGTATTCTTTGTGCTTTCGGGCGAGGTTGACCTCGTGGATGCGGATACAAAGCGCAGCGAAACCATCAAAGCAGGTAGTTTCGTAGTAGAGCCAGTCAAGCTATGGCACTATGGCGAGAATAAGGGCAATGTAACGGCAAATATCTTGGTAATTGATTTCGTGCCGCCTGGCGAAGCTGGCAATACGGTTCTCAAGCACTCACTATTCTAGCCGCGCTCAGCGTCTTGTTCCGCACCACGACCCTTCGCAATCAACTCAGCCCAAGGCTCATTTCTGTGTAGCTTGCCAAGCGCTGTTTGTATGTGCGATTCGCTCATGTACCTAGTTGATTTTCTGACTTCTGCAATGTTTGCATCCATAGGGAATGGCGCGTCCTTTAACAGCGGATTATCGATGTAATAGCTGGCCTGATCATCTATCAATATCTCTTCAATTGTATCGCTTTCTGCGGACTCTGGTATTTCGGTAATGACTCTGTCTTCGTCCACCAGCATGATATTGGGCAGATGAAAAGGGTGAGCATTATGTGGGTGAGTAAAAATTGGATTACGCACATAATCCAGCAACACTTTGCGCACCTCTTTACTATTCCCCGCAAGAGCGGTGGTGGCCTCAAAATTCGTATTCAAATGCTGCGCTAAAGTGCCCTCTACTCCATCCTTTCTGCTTGCCAAACCCATGATGTGATCCAGACCAGAAATGGTGAGTGCATTTTTACCTTGGGGCGTTCGTTCTGCGATTAAAGCGGCGCCAACCGCATCATATCCAAGCAGTTTACTTTCTCCCCTCATGGTTCGCTGAGCTAGCAGCACTGCTTCAAGGTCATTTAGGCGCGCGCGATATTCGGGGTGCTCTTTGTCTTTGAGCAGCGCTCGTATCTCTGAAATCAAAAACCCAACCTGAACACGCTGGGAGCGATTTATAAAGCTCGCGTCCTCTTCATTGATTAACTTATCTCTTAGGTCGGGATCTTTAGATAGCTCCTCTCGATATGCTTCCAGAGCGCCTTTTTGGGCAGCAAATTGTGCAAATGTATCTCGCGTATCAAAACAAAATAACGGTATATCTCTTTTGATTGCCTCAATCGCCAAGCCCGCTTTTTCTTTCATGGCCTCGGAGTATTCAGCTTCACCATACGCTTGAAACATACGCTTTACGTATGCTTCGTCGACCACTCCATCCGCGTACGCCCACAAGATAACCTCCATAAATGGTGGCTTCTCAAGGCCAATCGCACCGAGATTATTTTGAGCTTTCAGTGTGTCTAGTTGCTGGGTGAAATATCGCAGATTCTCGACTTGATCGTGATGCTCACCCACCGCTAAGGCGTGCGGCTTGTCTGCATCCTTCGGTAAGGCCTGAGCTAAGAATTCTTCCAATGTAGGATTTTTACTCATCACCCAATTTATCACAATTGGTGAGAAGGATTTATGAAGATTTGTTGAAGCTTAGAGCGCTATAGCTATATTAATCAGCAGCTTATCCACCCATCTTGTGGCCGAGCGCACGAAACACGGCAACGGCCTTATCCTTGGCTTCGGCATGATTCACGATAGGCGCGGGGTAGCTTTTTGGTGCCATCAAACCTAATTCCCACGGCGCATGGATCTCTTTATCGCTTAGCGACTTTAGCTCGGGCACGTAATGGCGAATATACTTGCCTGCCCCATCAAACTTTTTACTTTGAAGCACGGGATTAAAAATGCGGAAATAAGGCGCGGCATCCGTCCCCGTGCTGGCTGCCCATTGCCAACCACCATTATTACTGGCCAATTCATAATCCATCAAATGCTGCGCGAAAAATTCTTCGCCCAAGCGCCAATCTATCAACAAATCTTTGGTAAGGAAGCTCGCCACAATCATACGGGCACGATTATGCATCCACCCCGTTTGCAGCAGCTCACGCACCGCAGCATCGACGATAGGGTAACCCGTCATACCTCGCGTGAAGGCGTCCCACAGCGCGCCAGCCTGATTCCACCCAATCACTCGGTACTGGGCTTGGAATTCTTCGCGCACCACGTTAGGCCAGTGGAACAAAATCATCGCGTAGAATTCGCGCCAAGCAAGTTCACTAATCCATTTTTCGCCCACACCTGCTGCCTGCGCCGCACGCAAGCACTCGCGCACCGAAACCAACCCAAACCGCAAGTATGGTGATAGTTGGCTAGTGCCAATCGTCGCCATGAAGTCACGTGCAGAGCCATAGGCTTTGAGGCGCTGAGCAATAAAGGTCTTTAAGCGATCCTGCGCGTTATCGACATTCCAGAGCGCATCTTCAACTTCTGAATATCCGATTGCCGTGAGCATGGCGGCAACCGTTTCCATCGGCACGATATTAAGCCCTGCTTGCTTGGCAAGCGTGGTGCTTTTTGCGATATCTGCATAGCGTTTCTTGTCATTCACTAAAGCTTCCGCGCTATCGGCGGGTGAGAGATGTTTTTGCCATTGCTTGTAATAGGGCGTGAATACTTTGAATGGCGTGCCATCATCTTTAAGGATTTTGTAGGGCGCATGGATGAGATGATCGACGGCTTGAACAAACCGCGTTGTGGTGAGAGAGGCTTTCACTGCCGCATCCCTCGCGATGGTGGCTGGCTCAAAATCCTCGGCGCTATAAATAGCATCTGCCTTAAGGACGCTCGCGAGTTTGGGAATAATTTCTTGCGGCTTGCCATGCAGCACTAACAAACCACCGCCGCGCTTCACGAGTTGCGTATGCATATGGTGTAGCGTGCGGGCGATAAAACTTAAGCGCCTGTCGCGTGGATTATTGAACCGCGCCAATATATCCGTATCAAAAATGAATATTGGCTGCACAGGGTGCGATGCCTGCAGCGCCAATGAAAGCGGCACATGGTCGTGAAGCCGCAAATCACGGCGCAACCAGACAAGTGAAAGATTCATGGCCGCACTATGCGAACATGCGCAGTAAAATGCAAGTTATCTGCTAGCGAGACTTTGCGGCAAATAATCGAGCGGATTTACCGATGCATCGGCAACGCGCATACCGAAGTGTAATTGTGGGCTTGTTACATTGCCTGTTTTACCAACGTAACCCAGCAAGTCGCCTTGCTTAATGTAATCACCGTTGCTTACTAGTATTTCACGCGCATGCGCATAGGACGTCATCGCGCCATTAGCGTGGCGAATAATAACGATGTTACCGAAATCATCAGGCTGGTTGCCTACATAAGCTACTGTGCCCTCGCCTGCAGCGCGAATGGGCGAACCCTCACCCGCCGCAATGACGATACCTTCAGAAGCACTGCTAGTTTTACCTTGAACAGGCCACTGCCATTCACCCATAGCCGTCGTCGTGATGCTCGATGTTTTTGGCGATAACGTTGGCGTAATTGCTGGTGCAGGCGTTGCCTCTGCCAGAGAGGTAGTGGTTACCTTCTCTGTTGGCGGCGCTAAATCGTGACTGCTTACCGAGCCCACCTCAGCTTCTACTGAATATGCGTCTGAGTTCTGGTATTTGAAAGCGGTCTGCGGATTTTCGGGCGCAGGATTCCAGCTTGAATATTTTGGCATCGAGTCTTGGCCATAATACTGGCCACTATTATCAATCACCTGCGCAAAATTTTGTTGCGAACAGGCCGACAACATGATGGTCGTTAAAATCATCAAGGCCGCGAGCGTTGATAGCCGCATACATCCCCCATGCATCTTTTTGTTTTTAACTGCCTGCCGACGCGACTGGGTTCTCTTTTTTCAGCTTTTAATGCTGTTGATAACTCTGTGGATATCCTGAATGGACATTTAGCACAATCTTAATGAACATTCAATCATGAGAATTGTGAATAATTATTCAGCAACGAGCGGTACGAATCGCACCGGAAATAGCTTTTCAGCCAGGAATTCAGCGCCTTGGCGCGTGATTTTATAGAGTTGCTGGTCTGCAACATGCGGGCCCACCGGTACAATCATCACCCCGCCTTCGGCCAATTGCATCAGTAACGTATTCGGCATTTCGTCCGAAGCACAGGTGACGATGATGCGATCATACGGCGCGGCATGTGGCCAACCCTTGCTGCCATCCCCCAAATGACAGGTGATATTGCGTAATTTCAATACATCAAAGCGCGCTTGCGCCACTTCATACAGCGGTTTGTGGCGCTCAATCGTATGCACGCGGCGGCAGAGGTGCGACAAGATAGCCGCCTGATAGCCAGAGCCTGTGCCAATCTCCAGCACCACATGTTTGTCCTGCACGTCGAGCGATTGCGTCATCCACGCTACGACGGTGGGCTGGCTGATAGTTTGCTCCATCTCGATACTCACGGCGCTGTCGTCATACGCATGGTGGCGTTGCGCTTCGCTCATGAATTCTTCACGTGGCGTATGTTCAATCGCAGCAAGGGTGCGCGTGTCGGTGATACCATTTCTGCGCAGTTTCATCAGCAGTCGGATTTTCTCAGCAGCGAGCACCTGATCATCGTGATGGGCGATGGTGCGTGTGCTGCGAATCATGCACCCTCCACAAGCGTATGCATGTGCTCGAGTGCTTTATAATCCGTCATATCCATGTTGAGTGGGGTGACGGTGATATAGTTATGGCGCATCTGCAAAAAGTCCGACGAAGGCTGGTCATCAAACGCCTCGGTTCGTTGGCCGCCTATCCAAATATACGGCCTTCCATGAGGGTCAGTGCGGCGATGCAGATTATCGTCCAACTTACGGCGACCTTGCGGACATGCCTTAATACCCTTCACTTGCGCTGCTGGTATTGGCGGGAAATTCACGTTCATCAACGTGCCTGAAGGCCATTTCATTTTCACGAGCGATTGAATAATCTGCGCGGTGTATTTCTCGGGCGTTTCCCAATTCGCGCCCTCTTCGGTAATCGCATTCGAAAGCGCAATGGCGGGAATATCAATCAGCGTTGCTTCCATAGCTGCGCTCACGGTGCCGCTATAGGTTACATCCTCGGCAAGATTAGAACCACGGTTAATGCCTGAGAGCATCAGCCCTGGGCGCTTGTCTTTCAGCACTTCCATCACGCCCAACAATACCGCGTCCGTCGGTGTACCGCTTACGGAAAATCGGCGGTCGCCCACTTGCTTAATGCGCAGTGGCGCGTGCAAACTTAGCGAGTGCCCCGCCCCGCTTTGCTCGTGCGAGGGGGCAACCACCCACACATCGTCGCTCAGCGTTTTGGCAATGCGTTCCAGCAGCGCGATGCCCTCGGCCTCAACCCCATCGTCATTGCTGATGAGAATACGTGTGTTTTTCAAATCCATTACGCCGCCTCGATTTTCGTGAGCCCGCCCATATAGGTCACGAGTGCGTCTGGCACTTTGATGCTGCCATCAGGCTGCTGATAATTTTCGAGTATCGCCACCAGCGTGCGGCCAACTGCAAGGCCAGAGCCATTGAGCGTGTGAACCAGCACCGGTGATTTCTCACCCGATTTGCGATATCTAGCTTTCATGCGGCGTGCTTGGAAGTCACCGCAATTCGAGCAGCTCGAAATCTCACGGAAGCGATTTTGCCCCGGCAACCAGACCTCGATGTCATAGGTCTTGCGCGCACCAAAGCCCGTATCGCCCGCGCAGAGCAACATCACACGGTAATGCAGGCCGAGCTTTTGTAATATGGTTTCTGCCGCATTGGTCATGCGCTCATGTTCGGCTACGGAATCCTCGGGCTTGGTGATGCTTACCAACTCCACTTTGCTGAATTGGTGCTGGCGAATCATACCGCGCGTGTCTTTCCCTGCGCTTCCCGCCTCTGACCTAAAACACGGCGTCCACGCCGTGTAGCGGCGTGGCAGATAGGATTCTTCGATAATCGAATCCGCCACGATATTGGTGAGCGACACTTCGGCGGTAGGAATGAGCCACTTCCTATTCGCTGCTGCCGCACCACGACCAAACGTCAAAACCACCTTTATTGAGTTTCTGATTTTTTCAATATTTTTAGGATCAGAGGGATTGATAACACTAAATTTTTCAACAAAATTTTGCGTCAATTCTCCAACAACATCATGACTTACAGACTGAGCAGAAAACAAATCTTCTTCAAATTTAGGAAGCTGCCCAGTCCCATACAAAGCCTTATCTTTTACCAAAAGCGGCGGGTTGCACTCGGTATAGCCGAATTCATGGGTGTGGATGTCGAGCATGAAGTTGGCCAAGGCGCGCTCTAGGCGCGCGAGGTGGCCACTGAGCAATACGAAACGTGAACCAGAGATTTTGGTCGCGGTCTCGAAATCCATCATCCCCAAGGCTTCGCCTAAGTCAAAATGCTCTTTGGCATTAGCCACTTCAGGCTTCTTGCCCCAAATGCGAATTTCTTGGTTGGCGTTTTCGTCGGCACCATTGGGCACATCGTCCGCCAACAAATTGGGAATGCGCATCAGCGCGTCTTCCAGCTCGCCGCCTTCACTATGGGTGGCCTCAAGCTCCGCAATACGTTGCTTAATGCGGTTGCCTTCTTCGATAAGCGGGGCAACGTCTTTGCCCTCTTTTTTCGCCATGGGGATTTGCTTGGCCACGTCGTTACGCTTGGCCTGCAATTCCTGAAGTTCAGTGATTTCCTTGCGGCGCTGCGTGTCGAGCTCCAGCAATTTGGCGGTCAAGCCTTCGGGATTTTCAATCGCTGGGCGGCGCTTCAGCGCACGCGTGAAGGCATCAGGATTTTCGCGAATAAATTTTATATCATGCATGTTCTAATTCCACCTCGCGCCGCTTCTCTATCGCGCGGCAAACGACAATGGAACATTCGTACAGAACATAGAGCGGGATGAAAAGCATGAGCTGGCTTAAAACGTCGGGCGGCGTGAGGATTGCCGCGATGACTAGCAAAATCACCACAGCAAAGCGGCGGCCATTCACCAATGTATCGGTTTTCATCATGCCCATACGTACCAGCAGTGTGAGCAGCACAGGCAACTGAAAGGCAAGGCCAAATGCCACCGTCACATGCACCACTAAGGTCACATATTCACTGACTTTTGCCTCGAGCATCAGTGGAATGGCTGCTTCACCACGCGGTAGCTCGAACGAGAGGAAAAAGCCCCATGCCACAGGCATCACGAAGTAGTAAGCCAGCGCCGCGCCCAGAAGGAACAGGATGGGCGCACCGACGAGATACGGCAAAATCACCGCCTTCTCGCGCTTATACAGGCCTGGGGCGATGAACAGGTAAATCTGCGTGGCAATGTAAGGGAAGCCAATGAAAAACCCGCCATAAATGGCGAGGCGAATATAGGTTACGAAGGTCTCGGTGAGGCTGGTGTAGATGAGGCGGCGATTTTCGTCCCCCGCGAATGCGGTAGCGAGTGGCTCGACGAGGAAATTATAAATATGCCCCGCGTAAAAATAACATAGTGCCGTGGTAAGACCCCAGACAGCAAATACGCGAATCATGCGGTCGCGCAGCTCGATGAGGTGCACCATGAGTGGCGCTTTAGTGCTTGATGACATCGCTCTTCAACTCTTCGAGATCATAGGCGATTTGCGGTTTACCTTCGAGATCAATAATCGTGCGTGTCGCCATTTTGATTTCATTCGCGCCTGATTGCTCCACCACTTCGTCGACCTGCGCACGTACTTTGGCAGCAACGCCTTTCAGTTCGCGTACAAAGGAAATGATGTAGCGCGCCACTTTTGGCAGGTCTTTTGGGCCCACGAAAATCAGCGTGACTACTGCAATCAGCAGCAGTTCGGTGAAGCCTACGTCAAACATGGGCTATTCTTTCTTTGTCGTGTCTTCTTCTTTGAGGCCGTCTTTGAAGGCACGCAAGCCTTTGCCAAGATCGCCCATTGAGCGCGTCAATCTGCCTGCGCCGAATAACACTAATACGATGACTAAAATCACCAGTAATTCTGTAAAACCTAATCCCATATATCCTCCATTGGAGGCTTGGGTTTAGCACGCTTATGAGCGGCTGTCACGCTACGGATTTAGCCCAATCCTTAAGCTCGGCTTCACTCAATGTGCGCGCTAACGGCATCATGGATTTGGCGCGCTGAGCGCGGCGGAGCGCGTCACCCGCCAGCTCTAGGCTTTGTGCAGCAACGTCACGCATCTGCGCCATGTCGCCATTGCAGTGAAGCGCGAGGTCGCACCCTGCGGCAAAGGTCGCTTTGGTGCGCTCAGCATAGGTTCCAGTGAGGGCTTTCATCGACAAATCGTCGCTCATCAGCAGCCCGTCGAATCCTATTTTGGTACGGATATAGTCGATAACCTTTTTCGACTGTGTAGCAACGGTCTTTGCATCAAGCGCCGTGTAGAGAATATGCGCCGTCATACCAAGCGGGATGTCACGCAGGGCGCGGAATGGCACGAAGTCGGAGGCTTCCAGCACTTCTAACGAAACGTCCACCACGGGCAATTCCTCATGGCTATCGGCACGCGCGCGGCCATGGCCAGGGATATGTTTGAGAATGGGCAAAATGCCACCTTCCATCAACCCATCTGCTTGGGCGCGGGCAAGGCGCGTGACTTGCTCAGGCGTGGTTCCGAAGGCGCGATCACCGATAATGTCATGAGCGTCGGCAATAGGCACATCCGCCAAGGGTGCGCAGTTAGTGGTGATGCCTACACTCGCTAGCTCTTCCGCGATGACGCGTGCATTCAATTTCACTTCGTTGGCACATTTAAAATGCGCGGCGGGTGGGTATTTGCGCCAGTGCGGTGGGCGCAGACGCGCTACCCTGCCCCCCTCTTGGTCAATGAGAATCGACGCGAAGGGGTGTTTCAGGCAATTCATGATTTCAGCGCAAAGCGTTTTGACTTGCGCAGGATTATCGCAATTACGCGCGAATAAAATTACACCGTAAGGCTGTTCACGCAGCAGAAACTCATGCTCAAGCGCAGAGAGATAATGGCCTTTGACACCGCAAATAAAGGCTTTTGCGTTCATTACTTGCCCGCAAAATAGCAGGCTTGGCCCGCCGCAGACAATTTGGCGCAGGCCTGCTTAGCCGCTACGGGCGTTGCATAGCCAGAGGTGCGCAAACGATAGACAATTCTGCCGCCAACTTCCGCGCGTTGAATGACGTGTGGAACACCACTCAAAATCGCGGCATGCTTACTGCTGATGCGCGCCCAGTTTTGCTTAGCTTCTGCTTCGGAACCATAAGCACCTAGCTGAACCTTATAGCCACTGCCGCTAGCTTCTGGTGCAGGCGTTGATGCTGGCACTGGCACGGTTGATGGCGCTGGCTTTGCAGCCTCCACCACAGGGGGTGCTTCTTCTACAATTGCTTTTGCTTCTGCTTTTGGTGCTTCCGTTTTTGGTTCCACCTTTGTTTCCACAACTTTTTCAGCCACGACCTTTGGCGCTTCTGCTTGAATTGGCGCCTTTACTGGTTCTTCAGGCTTCTTCTCAGCTGTTTTCTTTTCAAGCTGCGCGTTGATACGCTCTTCCGCGTCACTTTCACGCTTTAGCTTATCATTCACCCATGTTTTTGTATCTTGGTTCTTTGCTTCAAGCTTTACAGCAACGGGCTCTTCCGCTTCTGGCAATAACTTTTCAACCTTCGCTTCATTGTCTGCGCGGTAAGGTGAAATAGTGTCGTAAATCGTTTTGTCTTGATGTGGGAATTGTTCGCCGCCTGCATCGGCAGGTTTTTCTTTAATCGCCGAAGTGTCGGCCTTGATAACCACCATCTGGCCGTCCTGAACAGATTCACTACCTGATTGATACGCGTACCATGCTAGGGCGACAAAACCTGAAAGCGCTATGCCCAAAACTACCCATGACATTGCACGTGAGCGTGGCGAATCGCTTTCAGCGTAATCATCGAATTCTTCGAAATCGGGCTTCATCCTCGTAGCTCCTCGACTGGTTGGACGCCGCATACGGCAAGGCCAGAAGCTACAACATTCGCCATTGCGCGCGCAAGTGCCAATCGCGCCGTTGTTTGTTGCGGCGCATCAGGCAGGATAAAGCGAATTTCCGCATCCGTTGAACCGACATTCCACAAGCCGTGGAACGCACTCGCCAATTCTTGTAGGTAGTAAATAATGCGGTGCGGCTCATGCGCGGCGGCAGCTTGCTCGACCTGACGCGGCCACTCGGCCAGTTTCTTGATGAGCGCCATCTCTGCAGGATGCGTGAGTACGCTAAAATCAGGCGCGGCATTCAATGCATCAGGCGCTTGCTCGGCCGCCATACGCAACAGTGATTTGCAGCGAGCATGCGCGTATTGCACATAAAATACTGGGTTTTCTTTCGACTGTTCTTTCACTTTGTCGAAATCAAATTCCATGTCTTGATTGGTTTTGCGCATCAGCATCACGAAACGCAGAATGTCTTTTCCCACTTCGTCGAGCACATCGCGCACGGTAACGAAGTTGCCAGCACGCTTACTCATGCGCACAGGCTCGCCATTCTTGAATAGATGCACCAATTGGCACAGCTTGATATCCACGCTGGCTGTTTTATCGGAAAGCGCGGCGGTCATCGCTTCCATACGTTTTACATAACCGCCATGGTCAGCACCAAACATATAAATCAGCGTGGTGAAGCCGCGATTAATTTTATCAAGCGTTAGCCCCAAGTCGCCCGCGAAATAGGTGCGTGCGCCATTGGCTTTTTCGACCGTGCGGTCGGAGTCATCGCCAAACTCGGTGGCGCGGAATAATAACTGCTCTTCGGGTTCCCAATCGTCAGGGGTTTCGCCTTTTGGCGCTTCCAGCACACCGCGATAAATATGGCCGCCAGCCTTGAGTTTATCGATTGCCTTATCGACCATTTTGTCGGCGTGAAGTTTAGCTTCAGACGTGAAGACGTCATGAAAAATGCCAAGGTCAGCAAGGTCATGCTTGATGAGCTTCATCATTTCTTCGATGGCGATTTGCTTGATACGCGGGTCGCCCTCTTTCACATCGGCACCGAGTTGCGTTTTTATAGTTTCACCCGCCGCTTTTAGATATTCACCGGGGTATAGCCCCTCAGGAATCTCACCAATCGTTTCGCCGCAAGCCTCGCGGTAACGCAGGAATGCCGATTTCGCGAGCACTTCGACCTGCCCGCCCGCATCGTTGATGTAATATTCTTTGGTAACGTCATAGCCCGCTTTGAGCAGCAAGCGCGCCAACGCATCGCCATAGACTGCACCGCGCGCATGACCGATATGGAGTGGGCCCGTAGGATTCGCCGACACATATTCGACATTCACTTTGCCAAAATGCTTGCCAACCTGTGAGTCACCGAAGGCTGTTCCTTGTTCTAGAATAATAGGCAAAACATTGCGCCATGCAGAGACATCCAGCGTCATGTTGATGAAACCTGGGCCTGCGATATCCACCTTCAGCACGCCTTTGATTTTTTCAAGTTCTGGCTTGATTGCATCAGCAATTTCGCGAGGCTTCTTACCTGTTTGTCCTGGCAAAATCATCGCGGCGTTCGTTGCCAAATCCCCATGCGACGCGTCGCGCGGCGGCTCAAGCGTGAGCTTGGTTAGATCCACGTTCGGGAAGACGCTGGTAACGGCTTGCACCACCGCGTCACGATATTGATTAAAAATATTCATTTAACTCTTTGCATTCGGGTCAAAAATACGCGCGTGTTCCTCTAGGGCAAAACGGTCGGTCATGCCAGCGATAAAATCGGCAACAATCTCCGCCGTGCGCTGGGTGCGAGGCCCGTCTGTCTGCGCATACCAGACCGTGGGGAGGCAATTGGGCTCATTATGGAAGAATTGGAAGAGTTCCTTGATGACTCTTTTTGCCTTTGACGACATGCGATTTACTTTAAAATGTCGATACATGTGCTTGAAAAGATAGGATTTTATGGAGCGGTTAACCTCATCCATCTCCTGAGAGAAGCTGACGAGCGGCATACCAAGCTGGCGGACATTATCAGCGCTGGCGATGCGGTGCTGGTTGATGCGCAATTTGGTGGTGGTTAACACGTCGGCCACCATGCGGCTAATCAGGCGACGAATCACCTCATGCGATTGACGCTGGTTAGAGAGCATTGGATGCTGCATCCGCACTTCCTCGATGATGTCGCCCAGCAGTGGCAGACCAATCAAATCCTCTAAGCGGAAGAAGCCCGCACGCAGCCCGTCGTCCAAGTCGTGGTTATTATAGGCGATGTCGTCGGCAATCGTGGCGACTTGTGCTTCGGCGCTGGCGTAGCTGTGCAGCTCCAAGTCTTGTTGTTCGGCATATTGTTTGAGCGCACGCGGTATGGGCTTGGCGTTCGGCGTTCCCACCAATGGGCCATTATGTTTGGCGATACCCTCCAGCGTTTCCCATGTGAGGTTGAGACCGTCAAAATCCGCGTAGCGCTGCTCAAGCTGCGTTAAAATGCGTATCGTCTGCGCGTTATGATCAAAGCCGCCATTATCACGCATGGCTTCGTTTAACCCCTCTTCGCCTGCGTGACCAAACGGCGTATGCCCCAAATCATGCGCTAAGGCCAACGCCTCGGCCAAATCTTCATTGAGCTTAAGGTTGCGCGCCAAGGTGCGCGCCAATTGCGACACCTCAAGCGAGTGCGTGAGGCGATTGCGGTAATGGTCACCCTCGTGATTCACGAAGACTTGCGTCTTATATTCCAGCCTGCGGAATGCCACAGAGTGAATGATACGGTCACGATCACGCTGGTGCGGCGTGCGCATGGTGCATTCTTTTTCGGCGATTAAACGTCCACGCGTATCGGCGGGGTGAGTTGCATAGGGCGCAAGGCCGTCGTCGGGTGCTTTTTTCATGTTTCCTGCTTAGCAAAGCTGTGTGTCACAGGCAACCATTGCAGTTCTGGCAAGGCTACATTACATTACTCTGTATGACAGCGTTGCAATTCAACATTTCCGAGTCGGCTAAAGCGCGTATCAACAAGATACTTGTGGGTGAGCCTGAAGGCTCGCGCCTGCGTGTTTCCGTTAAGGGCGGTGGCTGCTCTGGGTTTCAGTATATGCTCGATTTCGATACGCAACTGAATGACGACGACATGCAGTTCGGCACCGTGGTAGTGGATACGACATCGCTGGAGCTGCTCAAAGAATCAACGCTCGATTATGTTGAATCACTCGGTTCGGCAGCCTTTGAAATCAAAAATCCCAACGCTACGGCTAAATGCGGCTGCGGCAATAGCTTCAGCGTTTAGTACTTAGCCTTTTCCAGCACGTCCTGAAGATTTCCTAGAACCTGTGACATCTAAAGCTTTATTAAGCTCGCGCTCGCTTTCAAAATGACTCAACAAAGAGTCGAGTTCAACCGACCATCGCAGTGAGTCACTATCTTTGCCTGCATGAACGATTCTTTTTGACCCAACGCCTTGATCGAGCAGTTCTTTTCGTCCCTCGTCGGTAACAAAAATAGCCAAGATTCCTGAACTTTCTTCATTCATCAGCACGCTTAAATTTCCATGCTTTCTGAGCCTGCGACACAACTCTTTAATGCCATGCATTATTCTGTCCTCAGTTGTTTAAACCATTGCCAGTTTATAATAGAGCAGTTTTATGTGAAGGTTTAATGAAGATGTTTTGATTATCGACGATCCCATCAGCTATAGTCTGGCTATGTCCAAATTAATTATCACCACCTTCAACGTTAACTCCATTAAGGCGCGGTTGCCCAACGTGCTGGCGTGGCTGGATGCGGCGAAGCCGGACATTGTGCTGGTACAAGAATTAAAGTGCGAGACGGACGCGTTCCCGCGTATGGAATTTGAAGATAAGGGCTATAACCTCGCTATCCATGGCCAGAAAACTTATAATGGCGTGGCGATTTTTTCGAAATTCCCCATCGATGATGTCATCACGCGATTACCTGGTGACGATGCTGACGAGCAAGCGCGTTACATTGAAGCGGTGGTGAGCTTAAAGGGCAAAGCGATACGTGTTGCTTCAGCCTATGTGCCGAATGGTCAGGAAGTGGGCTCCGACAAATTCGCTTACAAACTCAAATTTTATGAGCGCTTGCGTGCGCATTGGCAGCAGACATTAAAACATCATGAAGTCGCCATATTAGGTGGTGACTTTAACGTTGCGCCCTTCCCTATTGATGTGCTTGACCACAAATCGCAAGACGGCTCGGTGTGCTATCACCCTGCGGAGCGCGAACAGTTACGCGCCCTTATGAATCTCGGACTTTATGACGCGTTTCGCATGAAGCACCCCGATACCAAGCAATTTAGCTGGTGGGATTATCGCGGCGGTGGTTATGAGCGCGGCAATGGTATGCGTATTGATCACTTGCTGCTCTCACCTTACGCCGTGGATGTATTGCAGGATGCCTGGATTGATGAAGAGCCGCGTAAGCAGGAAAAACCATCCGACCATGCGCCAGTGCTGGCTAAATTAGAAATCTGATTTTTGTGCGTAAGGTAGCGAGCTAGGCGCGCTTAGAAAGTCGTCTTCACCCTTCTTTTCGGGAGCGACTGCAACTTTCAAATTAGAAGATTGCAAAGATGGTAATTCATTTGCAATTTGTTCACGCGCTGCGACGCGGCTTGGCGGCAATGCATAACTGTCGCGCGGTAGTGGACGCACCATATTACGGCCACCGTTCTTCGCTTCGTACAACGCAAGGTCAGCACGCTTGAGGAGCGTTTCTGGCGTATCGCTTGGCTCCATCGTCGCGTAGCCAATACTGATCGTTTTACTCAAAAATTCTTGCGGTGCGGAAATTTTGAATGGCGTATTTTCGACCGCTTTGCGCAAACGCTCGGACGCTTCATAGCCACGCGCTGAATCTGTTTCTGGCATGAGGATTACGAACTCTTCGCCGCCGTAGCGCGCCGCCAAATCGGCCGAACGAATCGTTCGAACGATGATTTCCGAAAGTTGAATGAGCACTTCATCGCCCACGTCATGGCCGAACGTGTCATTCACTTGCTTGAAGTGATCCATATCCATAATCACAACAGAAAGAGGGCGCCTCGTTTCACCTGCCTGACGCACGAGGTTTTTCAAGTGTGTGTCGAGATAGTGGCGATTATAGAGCTTGGTCAAACCGTCTGTCACCGCCATGGAGACGGATTCTTGATAATTGGATTTCAGTGCTTCCTGATATTTTTTGCGGCGTATTTGCGTTTTAACGCGCGCGAACATTTCATTATAATCTACGGGCGACACCAGATAGTCGTTCACCCCTAAATCCAAGCCTTTGAGCATTAGGTGCTGCTCTTCCTCATCCACCATCATGATGATGGGCACATGGCGCACTGCCTCGATTGCTTTGAATTGCGTGGCGAGACGAAGCCCGTCAATATCCGCAAGCTGCATGGAGATGAGAATCAAATCGAGCGGCGCGGTCTTCGCGTGCTCCAGACCTTCTTTATGATCCGTGAACATTTTGACCTTATAGCCCGCATTCGTCAGCTTATCATTCGTGCGCTTGGACTGCACAATATCATCATCAATCACCATGATGTGTGAGCCAGAAACATCAAAATTTGCACCATATTGCTCAGGCGACATACCTAGCTGCGTGCCTGATTTATCGCGCAACCGCAGCTCGTCGATGAGTACTTTGATGCGTACGAGCGAGCGTACACGCGCAAAGAGCGCCGTATCGTTAATTGGCTTCGTTACGAAATCGTCCGCACCAGATTCAAGACCCTCCACGCGCGCCGATTGGTCGGAGAGCGCCGTTACCATCACCACAGGAATGTGAGAAATTTCTGGGTCTTTTTTCATCTGGCGACAGGTTTCGAACCCGTCCATGCCTGGCATCATCACATCAAGCAGGATCAGATCAGGCTTTTTGTCTTTGGTTTGCTGAATGCATTCATAGCCGTCTTTGGCGGTGATAACGTCATAATATTCGTTACTAAGCTTTGCTTCGAGCAGCTTGATATTCGCGGGCACATCGTCCACCACCAGAATCAGGCCCGTCATGCTTCAACCCCTTCGAGTAGGCGACGAATCGTAGCGAGGAACTGGTCAATCGCGATGGGCTTGGAAAGATACGCCTCGCAGCCAGCTTGCATGATTTTTTCTTCGTCGTCTTTCATGGCGAAGGCCGTAACGGCGACGACTGGGATATGCTGGATTTGCGCATCTGCCTTGATTTTTTTGGTGATGTCGAGGCCCGAGATTTCTGGCAACTGAATATCCATCAAAATCAAATCGGGCATCATATTGCGGGTGAGCGAGATTGCCTCTAGCCCTTCACGCGTTTCGACTGTCTCATAGCCATTCGCACCTAAAAGATCGCGAAAAAGCTTTAAGTTCAGATCATTATCTTCAACAATCAGGATGCGTTTGCTCATAGAGCGAATACTATAAACAGTAAAAACCTGTTTTTCAAAGGCTTTTCTTTTTATGTATTGGTGCCCAGGACTGGACTCGAACCAGCACGCCTCGCGGCGCTAGCACCTGAAGCTAGTGCGTCTACCAATTCCGCCACCTGGGCACTTCAGGAAGTGCGCGGTATAGCAACGTGCAAAGTCACTGTCAAACTTGCATTTTCGCTGCGGCTTGCTATGCCATGCACTTCAAAGAGGTTCTCTCATGTCTTCACCGATTGTTACTATTGTCGGCGGCTCAGGGTTTGTTGGCCGCCATACCGTTAAACGGTTTGCGGACGCTGGCTGGCGCGTCAATATTCTATGCCGCGACATTATCGCTGCCGAATTCCTGAAAACCGCAGGAACTGTGGGGCAAATCGTGCTTCAGCGCGTCGATATTACCAAACCTGAAGCCCTAGAAGGCAAATTTGCTGGCTCGGACGTGGTGATTAACCTCGTCAGCATCCTGTATCAATCAGGCAACCAGAAGTTTGAGGCCATTAACGTGAAAGGCGCGCAGCTCATTGCTGAGCATGCTAAAAAGGCAGGCGCCAAGAAATTCATTCAGATCTCGGCGCTTAGCCCTAACCCAGACTCACGCTATGGCCATACCAAACTGGCAGGTGAAGAGGCAGTTCGCGCTAAATTTCCGAATGCGACGATTCTGCGCCCTTCACTTATCATCGGGCCAGAGGACGGATTTTTCCAACGTTTTGGCCGCATGAGCTTGATCGCGCCTGCCCTGCCCCTTATTGCTGGCGGACATACGCGATTCCAACCCGTTACGGTAGAAAATGTAGCCACTGCTATTTTCACAGCCGCCACGAGCGATGTTGCTGGCAAAACCTTCGAGTTGGCAGGCCCCAAAACCTACAGCATGAAGGAATTGTTGAAACTCATGCTCTCGCTGACGGGTCGCAAGAAATGCCTAATCAGCATCCCTGCGCCTATTGCTTCGTTGATGGGCTGGGTGAGTGAACTGCTCCCCCTACCGCCTCAAATCACGCGCGACCAAGTACGGTTATTGAAAACCGATAATGTCGCCAGTGCGGACGCATTGCAGCTCAAAGATTTAGGCATTGCACCAACAGCAATTGAATCTGTACTTCCCACCTTATTAGAGCGTTTCAACGCGAGATAATATGAACGTATTTCTGACAACTATCCTGCGCAGTTTTTATGACTTTGACCTTTACAAAGAGGTTTACGGTCAATGGAAAGGCTGGGCGATGCGTTATACGATTGGCGTGTTTGCACTGCTGCTAGCGATTGGTTTGGTGGCGGGTACGCGCATTCTGCATACGGAATTGGTGCAGGGGCGTGAGGACGGCAAGCCTTCCGTGTTGGAAGACGCGCTGCGCCAAGTTGCTGACCAATGGCCTGAAAGCACCGTGACGGACAATACGCTCAGCACAAGCATTACTGGCCCACACGCGATTATCATTGATGTGGAAATCTTTGGTGAAAGGATTCGTGAAGAGGCCATTACAGTCGATACATCGGGCGCGACAACCTATGCGAATATGACAACGCCGATTTTAATCACAGCTAAAGAAGTGATCGCTAAGGATGATAGTGCCGAGGGTGATAACGAAACTAAAATTCGCCCGCTTGCTGAATTCTTCAACAATATGCCGCAGCCATTCACCATTAACCGCGCAAACGCGAATGGTTTCGTAAGCGATGCCATGGTAGTGATCCATGCGCATATCTGGAAATTCTACCTACTGATGGGCGCCATGACGTGGCTAGTGCTGATGCCTGTTTTTGTTATTATTCGCCTCTTCTTGCTGATACCACTCGCCGTGGCAGGGCTAGTTCTTGCGACCTTTATGAAGCGCTCCTTGAACTATGATGCCAGTGTGCGCGTCCTCGCGATGGTGCTGATTCCGCTTACCATCATCGAAGCGGTGGCGCTGATTGCATTTGGCTCGGGCGTAAGCACATGGATTAAAGTTTTGGTGCCGCTTGGCGTACTCGCGGCACTACTTACAACAGAAACGAAGAAGGATTAATGCACGTTCTCTACCACACACCGCTTTCACCTGCATGCCGTAAAATACGGCTGATGCTGCGTGAAAAAGCCATCAACTTCCAACTCAAGCAGGAAGATGTCTGGCTTCGCCGTGTTGAGTTCTTCGCGCTCAACCCAGCAGGCGAAGTCCCTGTATTGATTGTTGAGAAAGTATTGCAGCCTATCGTCGGTGCTTACGCGATTTGCGAATATCTGGACGAAAAGTTCCCCGAAGTACAATTTTATGGCAACACGCCTGAAGAGCGTGCTGAAGTGCGCCGCATCGTCGAGTGGTTTGATGCAAAGTTCGAGCGCGAAGTAGCGCAGAATATTATCTTTGAGAAAGTCTTTAAGCGTTTACTTGGTTATGGTGAACCTTCCTCCGAAGCCATTCGTGCAGGAAAAAGCAATTTGCGCTTTCACCTCGATTATATCGCACACTTGTTGATGGGGCGTAACTGGCTGGCGGGTGAATATCTGACCATGGCGGATATGACAGCCGCCGCGTATTTGAGCTGCTTGGATTATCTAGGTGAAATTGATTGGGATTATAAGCCCGCCGTAAAAGAATGGTATGTGCTTATCAAATCGCGCCCATCATTCCGCGACTTGCTGGACGACAAAATCCACGGCTTTGCACCACCTGAACATTATAAGGACTTAGATTTTTAACATGAAAAAACGCACCATAGTTTACACCGTTGGTGCAATCGCACTGATGCTTTCCACCCTCGTTGCTTGCGGAGATGTGATGGGAACTTACGAAGAACCACGCTTTGACGTTGTGCGTAGTGAAAAGCCCTTCGAGATACGTGACTATGCACCCGCACTGGTAGCAGAAGCCGTCACCAAAGGCCCGCGCGACGAAGCGATTAGTGAAGGCTTCCGCATTATCGCTGATTTTATTTTCGGTAATAATATCAGCAAAAGCAGCATTGCGATGACAACGCCTGTCTCACAATCTTCCGAGAAAATCGCGATGACGACACCCGTTAGCCAGTCATTCGAAGGTGAGGACAATGTGTGGCGCGTAAGGTTTACCATGCCTTCCAAATATACGTTGGAGAGCTTGCCAAAACCCGTCGATGAGCGCGTTCAAGTCAGCATGACGAAACCGCAGCGTTTTGCGGTGATTCGCTTTTCTGGTCCGACTCGTGACAGCTATTTACTCAAACAACAGGCAAAGCTTGAAGCATGGGTGAAACACGAAAAACTCACCCCTATTAGCCCAGCAAGTTACCACTTTTACAATCCTCCGTGGACAGTGTCTTTCCTGCGCCGCAACGAAGTCTGGATTGAAATCGTTAAGGAATAACCTAGATATCCTTAAAGAGAGGTTTTATGGCTAATGTCGTTATTTACACCACCACTTACTGCCCATACTGCGTGCGCGCGAAAGACTTGCTAAAGCGCAAAGGCCAGACCTACACCGAAATCAACGCCGAGGATGATAAGGTGCGTGAAGAGATGGTGGCGAAGGCTGGTGGCCGTCGCACGGTTCCACAAATTTTCATTGGCGATACGCATGTCGGTGGATTTGATGATCTCTACGCGCTGGACAAAGATGGAAAATTGGACCCGCTACTCGCGGCGTAAAAGCCACAAAGCGATGCTTTCTCAGTAGTATCGGTGAGGATTTTCACCTTTTTGATAACATCACGCAATGCACATCGTTTAGCGTTGCGGCATGTGGTGGATGTATTGGCGTGATGTTTATGAATTAGCAGCGAAGCAGCGCAAAGCGTCGCAGCGCGTTGCGTTTGGCCGTATTGACGCATCGAGCCTCACCCGCGTGGCAACGGGCATTGCCCAGCCTACTATCGCAAAAACGGATGCAAAAGCAGCGCCTGCAAAAGCGCCCGCACCTGTGGTGGATGAACCCTATACGCCCGAAGAGATGGATGATGTGAATTGGTACATCACCCAAATGGATCGTATGGAAGAAAGCCTGCGCAAAGCAGAGCAGCAATTGGAAGAAGCGAATCGTGGCCGTCAGGCATTTCTGTCGAGCATGAGCCATGAGCTGCGCACGCCGCTCAATGCTATCATGGGCTTTTCGGAGATGATGCGTAATCAAATATTTGGCGATGTTGGCCACCCTAATTACCGCGAGTACGTTACGAATATTCATGATTCTGGGCAGCAGCTTTTAAGCAAGGTGAATGACTTGCTAGAAATCGCTTCGCTCGATTCAGGCGGCATGGCGATGAAAGAAGAACCCTTCTCGCTCAATGAATTACTTTCGGAAGTGCGCGAAATCTTCTCGCATGAGGCATTCACGCGCGACATTTCCCTCAAGCTCGATATTCCGCACAGCATTACGCTTCATGCCGATCGCAGACAGCTCTTATGCGCACTTTCAAACTTCCTATCTAACGCCGTGAAACACTCATTGAATGGTGGCGAGATTCACCTCAGCGCCCGCCCGCAAGGTCAAGACGGGTTGGTGATTGCCGTGCGTGACTTCGGTAAAGGTATGCCTGATGAACAGCTCAAAACCATCCGCGCCGCGCTGCAGTCAGATGCGGCGTATTTCAAAGTCGAAGGTAATGGTATTGGCCTTGGGCTTTCTTTGGCGAAGGAACTGATTGCACGTCACCATGGCAAAGTATCGATTGAGTCGATGCGCGGCCAAGGCACAGTCGTTAGCATGTATTTACCTGCCGAGCGCGTCATTACTGGCCTTTCTGCCAAGAAAACCCACTTGCGCATGGTCTAGGCTAGGCCTAAACTTAGGCCATGACCTCACTTCAAGACCGCATTCTCGATGCTGCCCTGCCCGACGTCGCCTTTGACGGCTGGACTGATTCAGTTTTGGAACGCGCTGCGCAGAAGGCAGGACTTCATAAAGCGGATGTTTCGCGCGCCTTCCCAAGCGGTGTATTTGAAGCGCTAGAATATTTCACCCAGCGCGGTGATGCGCGTATGAGCGAAACACTAAAGCGTGATTATAACCTCGCCAGCATGAAAGTGCGTGAGCGCATTACCACCTGCGTGCTGGTGCGCCTCAAACAAAACCTTACCCACCGCGAGGCAGTACGCCGTGGCCTAGCCATGTATGCGCTGCCGTGGCATGCGGCGGCGGGCGTTCGTGCCCTTTACCGCACGATGGACGAAATGTGGCACCTAAGTGGTGATACAGCGACGGATTGGAATCATTATTCCAAACGCATCATCCTCTCCAAAGTCTATATGAGCACGCTTTACGTGTGGCTGAATGATGATTCACCCGACCTTGAGGAAACAGAAGCCTTCCTGCGTCGCCGCATTGATAACGTCATGCAGTTTGAGAAATTCAAAGCCAAAGTGAAAAGCTGGCGAGTTGCTTAATGCCACAACTCTGTTGGCGGGGTTTCCAGCATCAGCTTCTGCGGGCGTAGCCATGTTGGAATCGACTCTGGTGCTTCGAGAATTGCGGCCTCTGGCGTGTTGATAGCATAAAACAGCACCGAACCTGAAATCATCGAAATGCGTCGGAATTTTTGGTTCTTGATAGGCATAATATAGCGCTGCAGCACTTCCATCTGCACATCAATATCCAGTGAACAATCACCATCTTCCTCCAGCACCAAGTCACAGGCGAACATATCTTTCACGCTGGCGTGGTAATTGGCGATTTTGAAATTCTTGCGCAACACACGTAGCTGCGCCAGCTCGCCCACGCGCTGTTCGGGCTTATGCTCGAGGTAATCATTCATGTCTTTAATGGCGCGGTAATTCATACGGCGCTTCAGCCAGACCTGATAATCCTGCGTGGTGACTTTGGTCATTTCTACGCCGAATAGCCCTTCACTACTGCAAATGCTGAAGTCTGGCCCCTCGCCTTGGCGGTGCTTGGTAAAATCAACGGGAAGCTCGAATAACCCGTACGCTTTGAGGATCATGAAATATTGGATGAGGCAGCCAACCTCGATTTTATCTTGGTCGGAGAGTTTGGCGTGAATTAAATCAGAGAAGCAGTCGTCGAGGGCTTGTTCGTCATACACAGAGCGGTAGAACAGCGGCGCGCGCTTCATACGGAACCTTGTCCGCTTGCCATATAGGTGATCTCGTAAGACCTCTAAGACGGGCTGTTACCCTAGTATATAGCAGAAAATTGCTAGATATGCAACGCTCTTGAGTATGCTGCCAGTACTGACTCATGCATCATCTCGCTCAGCGTTGGGTGTGCGTAGACGGTGTGCATGAATTCTGCCTCGGTCAGCTCGTTGGTTTTGCCAAGCACGTAGCCATGAATCAGCTCGGTCACTTCTGCGCCAATCAAATGCGCGCCGAGCAGCTCGCCCGTTTTCGCGTCGAACACGGTTTTGATGAGGCCTTCCGCCTCGCCCAGCGCAACGGCTTTACCGTTACCCATGAACGGGAATTTGCCGACTTTCAGCTCGTAGCCTTTTTCTTTCGCGGCTTTCTCGGTGAGGCCAACGCTTGCCACTTGTGGGCGGCAATAGGTACAGCCTGGAATATTCTCGCGCTTCATTGGGTGCGGATGCAGACCTGCAATCGCTTCCACGCAAATCACGCCCTCGTGTGACGCTTTATGTGCAAGCCATGGTGCGCCCGCTACGTCACCAATCGCGTAGACGCCAGACTCATGCGTGCGGCAGAATTCGTCGATGATGATGTTACCGCGCTCCAGCTTTACCTTTGTGCCTTCAAGGCCGAGGTTCTCGGTGTTCGCCACAATTCCCACCGCCATGATGACGCGATCAACGGTGATGTCTTCCTTTTTGCCATCCTTACCTTCGATGGTCACGGTCACGTTATCCTTGCCTTTTTTCAGGCCTTTTACGTTCGCGCCGGTACGGAATTTCATGCCTTCCGCTTCCATCATCTTCTGCGCCATTTTGGAGATTTCCTCGTCCTCCACTGGCATGATGCGGTCTTGCACCTCGACAACCGTTACATCAGCGCCGAGGGTTTTATAGAAGCTCGCGAACTCGATGCCGATTGCGCCAGAGCCCACCACTACTAGTGATTTTGGCATCACGTCTGGCACCATGGCTTCGCGGTAGGTCCAGACCAGTTTGCCGTCTGGCTCCAACCCTGGAATCACACGCGCACGTGCGCCCGTTGCGATGATGATGTGTTTCGCTTCGATATCCGCCACTTTTTTGTCGCCGTTCTTCACGCTTACTTTGCCACGGCCAGCCAATGCGCCCGAACCTTCGAACACGGTGACTTTGTGTTTCTTCATCAAGAAGCCGATACCTTTATTCATGGTCGATGACACTTCGCGCGAACGCGCCACGATTTTTTGCAAGTCAAAGCTGATGCCTTTCACACTCAGACCATAGGCTTCAGCATGCTGCATATTGTGATAGATTTCCGACGAGCGCAGCAATGCTTTGGTTGGGATACATCCCCAGTTGAGACAAATACCGCCGAGCTTATCGCGCTCGACCACTGCGGCTTTCATGCCAAGCTGTGACGCGCGTATCGCCGCGACATAACCACCTGGGCCACCACCAATTACCACCACATCGAATTGCTCACTCATAGTCACTCCTAAAACTGGTCAGGGTCAATCTGACGTTTTTTCATTTCCTCAACCTGCGACGACTGCTTGCCGAAGGCCTCGAACTGCGTGGCTGCAGGCTTTATCACCACATCACCCAATTCTTTTTCAATTTTCTTCTTCACTATGTAGCCTTCATCACTCGAACTCTTCACGAACCCTTGTCGCTCACAGTTCGGGCATTGCTTACTGTTGCCGCCTACACGTCGCCAGATGGTGTAGAATGGTGCAATCGGAGTAAACACCGTCCACATCATAATCTCAACGCCGCGCGTACCGCGCACTTGTCGTTTGGCTTCCCCCTCATATCCGCAATGCTTGCAGATAAAGAGTGCCATTAGACAAACATTAGCACGGGTTGTTCAATGTAGCGCTTCAACGCTTGCAGATATTGCGCGCCCAGCGCACCATCCACCGCGCGGTGATCAACTGACAAGGTCAAGCTCATCACGTTCACAGCAACGACTGAACCTTCACGCACGCGCACCACTTCTTCGCCAGCGCCAACCGCCAAGATACAGGCTTGGGGTGGATTGATGATGGCTTGGAATGTCTTGATGCCATACATGCCAAGGTTCGAGACTGAGAAACCGCCGCCTTGGAATTCTTCGGGCTTCAGTTTGTTGTCGCGCGCACGCTTGGCGAGATCTTTCATTTCCGCCGAAATTTGTGGCAAGGATTTCTGATCCGCATTGCGAATAATTGGGGTAATCAAGCCGCCATCAGTCGCCACGGCCACCGAGATATCGACGTTCTGATACTGCACAATCGCGTCATCATACCAGCTTACGTTGCAAGCAGGCATGTCGCGCAGCGCGAGCGCTGATGCGCGAATCACCATGTCATTCACCGAAAGCTTGTAAGCAGGCTTGCCGTCTTTGCTTTGTGCGGTTGCATGGTCGTTAAGCTGTTGGCGTGCTTCGAGCAACGCGTCGATTTCCACTTCTACCGTGAGATAGAAATGCGGAACGGTTTGTTTCGATTCTTGCAAACGCTTGGCAATCACCTTGCGCATGTTGTTGTTCGGAATCTGCACGAATTCCGTTGGGTTGCGAACGATTTTACCGCCGCCGCCACTTACGGCGCTATCCACGTCGATTTTGGTGACGCGACCATGCGGGCCCGTACCAATCACGTTGGAGAGATTAATGCCGCGCTGTTTTGCAATGCGTTTCGCGAGCGGTGAAGCAACCACACGCTCACCCGTATTGCGTTGTGCCACCACAGGCGCTGCAGGTGCGCGTGGCGCAAGCACAGGTGCCGATGGTGCAGCAGTAGGAGCTGCCGTTGGTGCTGCAGAAGCTGGCGCTGCCGCCGCCTTTGGTTCTTCTTTTTTGGGAGCTGCTTTTGGCTTCCAAGCATCAAGTGCTTTCTTGTCTTCGCCGTCTTCCAGCAAAAGTGCAATGACATCATTCACCTTTACGCCTTCAGTGCCTGCCGCAATCACGATTTTTCCAATCGTGCCCTCGTCCACGGCTTCTACTTCCATGGTCGCCTTGTCGGTTTCGATTTCGGCAATCACATCACCAGCTTTTACCTTATCACCTTCTTTTTTATTCCACTTAGCGAGGTTACCCTCGGTCATGGTGGGTGAAAGTGCGGGCATTAAAATTTCAATTGGCATGATCAGTTCCTTCTTACTTCAATTCATAGACGACGGTGACTGTCGCATTTAGTTGTTGCTCGCCTGCAGGTGGCGCTACGGATTCTGCAGCGTCCATTGCAATGCCGCCCTTAGCCATGGCCATCATTGGCATGGGGTAGCGTGCAAATTGTGGCGTGCCGTTCTCAATAATCTGGTGGACGCGCGCCAGCTCGGCACCTGCGGCGGTTGCCATACGTAGTGCCTTCGATTTTGCATTGGCAATCGCTTCAATCATGATGTCGTCACGAATCGCGTCGGGATTGGAAATGGTGTAGTAAAGATTAAGCAGATTGCCCCACTCTGTATTCGCGCCTTGCTCGAAACCTGCACCAGTGATTTGGTCCATCAAATCGGCGAGCTTGGTGGTATCCGTGATTGTGACATCCACATTCGTCTGCACGCGGTAGCCTTTGAAAAGGCGTGTGCTCTGGCCCGTCGTTGGGTTGCTCTCGTAGGTGTAAATAGGCTGGGTATTAGATGAGTCAGTGCGCAATTTATTCTCAGGGATACCTGCACCACGCGCAATGGCTATCAGCTTATTGAGTTTGGCATCATGTGCTTTTTTAGCGTCCGCCAATTTCATTTCTTGCGCATTGAGATTTACTTGAAGATGCGCCTCATCAGGAACAATTTTACGTTCCGCCTGCCCTGTCACGCTAATGGCGCGAACGGGCGATAATTCCTGTGCGTTAGCGGTGGTGGTAGCAAGCAAGGCAGCGACGGCGAACACTACATGTCTCATAACGTCTCCTATGCGGCAAAAGCGGTTGGGTTAATTAATTCACGTGCGGCCACGACCACATCTTCGGTCGAAGGAAGCGCGAGTTTTTCAAGGTTCGCCGCGTATGGCAATGGCACGTCCTTACCCGTGACGCGCACCATCGGTGCATCCAGATCGTCGAACAGTTCTTCCATGGCAATCGCAGCGATTTCAGAACCGATACCCGCAACTGGCCAACCTTCTTCCACCGAAATCAGGCGGTGGGTTTTACGAACAGAGTCGATGATGGTTTGTTTGTCGAGTGGGCGCAGGGTACGCAAATCGATGACTTCTGCGCTGATGCCTTCGGCAGCTAAACGCTCAGCAGCTTCGAGTGCATATTTCACGCAGATGGAGAAAGCGACGATAGTCACGTCCTTACCTTGGCGCTTCACGGCTGCCTTGCCGATGGGCACGAGATGCTCGCCCTCTGGCACTTCAAATTGCCAGCCATAGGTGATTTCGTTTTCCAAGAAGATAACGGGGTTCGGGTCACGAATCGCCGATTTCAGCAAGCCTTTTGCATCGGCTGCGTCATAAGGCGCTACCACTTTGAGTCCCGGGCAATGCGCATACCAGCTTGCGTAACACTGCGAGTGCTGTGCGGCCACGCGTGACGCTGCACCGTTAGGCCCACGGAACACGATTGGCGATTTCACCTGACCACCCGACATATAAAGTGTCTTAGCGGCAGAGTTGATGATTTGGTCAATCGCTTGCATGCCGAAATTCCATGTCATGAATTCGACTACAGGCTTAAGGCCCATGAACGCCGCACCAACAGCGAGGCCAGCAAAACCGTGCTCGGTAATGGGTGTATCGACCACGCGCTTATCACCAAATTCCGCGAGCAAACCCTGCGTTACTTTGTAGGCGCCCTGATATTCGGCGACTTCTTCGCCCATCACGAATACGTCTTTGTCGCGGCGCATTTCTTCGGCCATCGCATCACGCAGTGCATCTCTTACTGTTGTCATGACCATGGCGTTACTCCTTACTCAACACGTCTGTCCAAAGCTCGGTGGCATCCGGCTCTGGTGATTCTTTGGCGAACTCAGCAGCGTCATTCACGATGGCTTTCACCTCGTCTTCGATTTTTTTGAAGTCGGCTTCGCTGGCGATTTTGTTTTTGCTCAAATATTCGCGGAAATTATTAAGCGCATCGCGCTGCTCTTTATATTTTTCGACTTCTTCTTTCGTGCGATATTTTGCGGGGTCGGACATGGAATGGCCGCGATAGCGATAGGTTTTCACTTCCATCAAATAGGGGCCCTTGCCGCTGCGCACGTGCTCGATGACTTTCTTTGCTGCTGCGTAAACTTCCAGCACGTCCATCCCATTTACTTTGATGCCTGGAATACCGAAGGCTTCACCGCGCTTATAAAGCTCGGTATCGGCTGCGTGGCGCTGGGTGCTCGTACCCATCGCGTATTCGTTGTTCTCGATGATGTAGATGACTGGCAAATTCCAAAGCGACGCCATGTTGAATGACTCATAGACTTGGCCTTGGTTACTTGCGCCGTCACCGAAATAGGTGAAGGTAATATCCTTTGTGCCTCTGTATTTTTGCGCGAAGGCCATGCCTGTACCAAGCGGCACGTTCGCGCCGACGATGCCGTGACCGCCGAAGAAATTCTTCTCGACGGAGAACATGTGCATTGACCCGCCCTTACCTTTCGAGAAGCCACCGATGCGGCCTGTCAGCTCGGCCATAATGCCGCGTGGTTCCATACCACAGGCAATCATGTGCGCGTGGTCGCGGTACGTGGTGACGACGGCGTCGGTTGGTTTTGCAGCGCCCTGAATACCCGTTACGACTGCCTCTTGGCCGATATAGAGATGGCAGAAGCCACCAATCAGCCCCATACCGTAAAGCTGGCCGGCCTTCTCTTCGAAGCGGCGGATGAGCAGCATCTCGCGATACATGGCGATGAGTTTTTCTTTTGGAAGCGACACTTTGTCTGACTTCGTTACCGAAGCAGGTGCTTTCTTAGGTGCAAGTTTCGCCTGCTTCTTGGGAGCAGCTTTCACCATTTTCTTTGCTTTTGCGGCAATGGGTTTTGCTTTCTTTTTAGCGGCAGCTTTAGCCATGATTTTTCCTCATTTTGTGCAAGAGTTGCCCTTGTAGCGAGTTGCACGCGAATCTCAAGCAAATTCATAGGGATTTCATGGCGTTATAGTGCAGCGCAGCAATTAGCGATTTAGCCGCGAGTCAATCAGTTGTTGCACGATATCTGGATCCAGCAGTGTGGTGGTGTCCCCCAGATTTCCATAATCATTCTCGGCGATTTTGCGCAAAATGCGGCGCATGATCTTACCGGAACGGGTTTTGGGTAAGCCTGGCGTAACGTGAATAAAGTCTGGCACCGCCAGCCCACCGATCTGTTTGCGTACCCACTGCTTTAACTCGGCGTTCAACGCATCGCTCGCTTCCAGACCCGCATTCAGCGTGACATAGGCGTAAATACCCTGCCCCTTAATATCATGCGGATAGCCAACCACTGCCGCTTCGCTCACCTGCGCATGTGCTACAAGTGCAGACTCGATCTCTGCGGTGCCAAGGCGATGGCCGCTCACATTAATCACGTCATCGACGCGGCCTGTTATCCAGTAATAGCCATCGGCGTCGCGCTTACAGCCGTCGGACGTGAAGTAGTTGCCTTTTACGGTGCTGAAATAGGTTTCGATGAAGCGTTTATGGTCGCCGTAAATCGTACGTGCTTGACCCGGCCATGAATCGGCAACGCATAACATGCCTTCGCATTCACCTTCGAGTAACGCTCCCTGCGCATCATAGACCACGGGTTTCACGCCGAAGAACGGCAAGGTTGCGGAACCGGGCTTCATGTCCGTCACACCGGGCAGTGGTGTTATCATGTGGCCGCCCGTTTCGGTTTGCCACCATGTATCCATAATCGGTGCGCGTTTTTCGCCGACCACATCGTAATACCATAACCATGCGGCAGGGTTGATGGGTTCGCCGACACTTCCCATGATTTTAAGCGTCGCACGGCTCGTGCATTTCACAAAAGAATCGCCCAAGCGTTCAAGCGCGCGAATGGCCGTAGGCGCAGTGTAAAACTTCGTGACCTTATGCTTATCGACCACTTGCCACATGCGTGATGCATCGGGATAGGTAGGCACGCCCTCGAACATCAGCGTTGTGGAACCGTTGGCCAGTGGGCCGTAAACAATATAGCTATGGCCTGTCACCCAACCCACATCGGCGGTGCACCAATAGACATCCTCTTCCACGATATCGAAGACGTATTTGTGCGTGGTGGCGGCGAACACCATATAACCCGCCGTGGTGTGCAGCAGGCCTTTGGGCTTGCCGGTAGAGCCAGAGGTGTAGAGAATAAACAATGGATCTTCCGCATCCATTGGTTCAGGCGAGCAATCCGTGGTTTGGTGTGGCACTACCGCCTCCCACAACACATCACGCGGGGCGTTTATGGGCACGGCAGTTTCCGTGACCTTCAGCACCAACACGTGGCGCACATTCAAACCATCAATCGCCGCATCGACATTTGTTTTGAGGGGTACAGCCTTGCCACCACGACGGCCTTCATTGGCGGTAATTACAAAATCACTCTGGCAATCTTCGATGCGGCTACGAATCGAATCGGGCGAGAAGCCCCCAAATATTACCGAATGCACCGCGCCGATGCGCGCGCAGGCCAGCATGGCATAGGCCGCCTCAGGCACCATGGGCATATAAATGGTGACGCGATCGCCCTTTTTCACGCCTAGCGATTTCATGGCGTTGGCGAGTTTGCACACCTCAGCGTGTAGCTCGTTATAGGTTATTGTTTTACTCTGTGTTGGGTCGTCACCTTCCCACAGAATCGCGGTTTTGTTGCCGCGTGTTGCCAAGTGCCTGTCGATGCAATTGGCCGTAATATTCAGCTTACCGCCTTCGAACCATTTGATGCTTACATCACCCGCGAAATTGGTGTTTTTGACTTTCGAGAAGGGCTTTACCCATTCGAATTCTCGGCCGATATCGCCCCAAAAGCCCTCAGGGTCGCGCACGGATTGCTCATACATCTGCGCATATTTTTCTTTGGTGAGATGAACGCCTTTGCTTGCGGGAATCAGTTGTGTCATAAGCGCCTTCTATGCCGAGATATAAATTAACGATTGAGTATGATGGCACAGCCTATTCGGGTTGGCAAATCCAAGAAAATACGCCCACCATTCAAGGCGCGCTACAGGCGGCTTTGAGCCATTTTTATGATAGACCCATCGAAGCGCAATGTAGCGGGCGAACCGATGCGGGGGTACATGCCAAAGGCCAAATCGCCCATATCGACGCACCGGATGAGCGCGACCCGTATGCGATTGCCAAGGGCATCAATGCCATTCTCATCCCGCAACCTATCGTCGTGAAAACTGCCGAGCTGGTGCATGACGACTTCCATGCGCGGTTCGACGCTAAGCGCAGGCATTATGAATATCGCATTATCAATCGCCCCTCGCGCGCGGCGCTGGATATTAATCGTGCGTGGGATATTTTTCGCCCGTTGAATATTGATGCGATGCGCGAAGCAGCGCAGTTTCTAATCGGCAAGCATGATTTTAACAGCTTCCGCTCCAGCGAATGCCAGTCGCAATTCTCCGTCAAAACGTTGGATACATTAGAAATCGAGAAAGACGGCGAGAATGTCTTTATTCGCTGCTCGGCACAGTCATTCTTGCATAATCAGGTGCGCATTATGGTGGGCACACTCGCCTATGTGGGAGTTGGCAAACTGCACGTCGCCGATGTTGAAAAAATCCGCGATGCCAAAGACCGCCGCGCCGCCGCCGTCACCGCACCTGCTTGCGGATTGTATTTCATGAAGGTTGAGTATTAGGCGAAGTAAAGTTCCAGCATACGCTGATAGACTTTGGCGAGGCCTTCGAGGGTTTTGACTTCCACCCGCTCATCGACCATGTGGGCGGTGCGGCCAGTGGTGCCGAACTCCACGACAGAGCAATAGTCTTTAATGAAACGCGCATCTGACGTGCCACCTGTTGTTGAAAGCACGGGCGTTTTGCCCGTTATTTCTTCTACCGCCTGCACGACAACATCCGTCAATGCTTTGTGTTCGGTGTGGAATGCCTCACCCGTCACGCGTTTGATGATTTCAAATTCACCGAAAGCGGCGCATTGTTTACGCACCCAGTCTTCCACCGATTGCGAGCTGTGCGTGTCGTTGAAACGCACGTTGAATTTTGCAGAGACATTCGCGGGAATCACATTGTAGGTCGTATTGCCGACATCAATACTGACAATCTCCAGATTACTTGGCTGGAAATATTCGGTGCCCTTATCTAGCGGCGTATTTTCAAGCGCCTGAAGCATATTCAGCATACGCGGAATGGGGTTATCGGCACGGTCTGGGTAGGCCACGTGGCCTTGTTTGCCGCGCACCGTGAGGGTGAAGCTCACACTGCCACGGCGGCCAATTTTCACCATTTCGCCAAGCACATCAGGGTTCGTGGGCTCACCCACCACACATACATCCAGCTTCTCGCCCTTCTCTTCCAGCCACTTCAGCATTTTCTTCGTGCCGTTAATGGCAAAGCCTTCTTCGTCTTGCGTAATCAGCAGCGAGATGGAGCCTTTGGGGTTCGGGTTTTTCTTCATGAAATTTGCTGCACCAATCATGAATGCCGCGATAGCACCTTTCATGTCCTCCGCACCACGACCAATCAATTCGCCGTCTTTCACTTCGGGGTGGAATGGTGGCGTTGTCCACGCCGCTTCATCACCCACGGGCACGACATCGGTATGGCCAGCAAAACAGAAATTCGGCGCAGATGTGCCATAACGCAGATAAAGGTTCTCGACAGAATCCGTACCGTCTTCGTGGAAGGTATGGCGCATGACCTTAAAGCCCAACGGCTTTAAATATTCTTCAATCACCTCATACACGCCAGCCGTATGCGGCGTAACAGATGGGCACGCAATGAGCGCCTTGGTGAGTTCAACGACGTCACGCACGCAGAAGCTCGTTGATGCTGGTTTTGCTGCGGGTCTTCTCATCCACACGCTTCACGATAATCGCTGCAGCGAGATGTGGGTCAGCAGGTGTTTTGCCAGGCAAGGTGCCGGGCACAACCACCGAATAGGCAGGCACGCGGCCATAGGTGATTTCACCCGTTGCGCGGTCAACAATTTTGGTCGAAGCGCCCAAGAATACGCCCATCGAAATAACCGAACCTTCTTCGACGATGACACCTTCAGCGACTTCGCTACGCGCACCGATGAAGCAATTGTCCTCGATGATAACGGGGTTTGCTTGTAGTGGCTCCAGCACGCCGCCAATGCCAACGCCGCCGCTGATATGGCAATGCTTACCAATCTGTGCGCAGCTACCAATCGTTACCCATGTATCGACCATGGTGCCCTCGCCTACATAGGCACCGATATTGATGAAGCTCGGCATGAGCACGACGTTTTTATCGACGAATGCGCCACGGCGCACCACCGAACCCGGAACGGCACGGAAGCCTGCGGACTCAAACTGAATCTCGCTCCATGCGCTGGTTTTCAGGGGCACTTTGTCCCAGTGGCCATTGCCCATTAATTCATTGGCGTTGAGGCGGAAGCTGAGCAAAATCGCCTGCTTCACCCATTGGTGCACCTGCCACACGCCATTGACCTTTTCTGCCACGCGCAGCTCGCCCGAATCGACGGATTTCAAGACCTTCTCGACTGCGTCGCGCACGTCGCCGCCCGTATTGGTGTTGATCTCAGCGCGCTTTTCCCACGCGGTTTCAATAACAGACTGTATCTTGGCGTTCATTATCCTATCCTTGTGCTTGGTCTTTCTTGGCTCTATATAGCCTCCAGCGAGGTTTACAATGTTTATTCAAACGGAAGCAACACCAAATCCCAACACCATGAAATTCCTGCCTGGGCAGGACGTTCTGGGCGACAAAACGGCGTTTTTCACCAATCGTGAAAATGCAGCGACATCGCCATTAGCTTCGGCGCTGTTTGTATTGGCCGATATTCGCGCAGTTTTTTATGGCTCGGATTTCGTGACCGTGACTAAAACGGAAGCGTCGTCGTGGGATGTGTTGAAGCCACAGATTTTGACCACGATGGTGGAGCATTACCAATCCGGCAACCCACTGATGGTGGAAGTGAAAGAAAAAGCTAAAAGCGACATCACCTATTCGGCAGACGAGCAAGAGATTGTCGAGCAAATCAAGGAACTGATCGAAACACGCGTGCGCCCCGCCGTTGCACAAGATGGTGGCGATATCGTGTTCCATTCGTTCAAAGAAGGTATCGTGCACCTCGAAATGCATGGCGCGTGCTCGGGCTGCCCAAGCTCAACGGCCACGCTGAAAAACGGCATCGAGAACATGCTGAAACATTATATTCCCGAAGTGATTGCAGTAGAGCCCGTTGCTTAGGCGTTGATGTCGAGGAGAGCTTGGTCGAGTTCTTGTTGAACTTTTAGAACCTTAAGGTTCGCCTTATAGGTATAGGTTGAGAGGTTCTGCTCAATCGCTTCTTCTTCCAGCGATACGCCTTCGCTCTCAACATTCACCACATCGGTACGCACGCCACCTTCCACCACCGAAGACTGCACCACGCGCTGTGATGTAAAATTCGGCGTGGTCGCATTTGCCGTGTTATGAGCGCTCACCGACAAGCGGCGCTCCGCAGCGTTCAAACCCGTCAGTGCAATTTTCGATGCGTCAATCATGCATACCCCATTGGTCTATGCTTATAGCATATCAGGGGATATTTAACAAAGATTGAATAATAGAATGGATTTGAAGGGTATTTTATCTATCTGGGCATGACTAAATTGCCAGCCTGCGCATCGCTATATAGCTCGTAATTACGGCTGTTAAACAATTGATAATGCCACCATTCATTGCGGTAGAAGTCATAGCCTGCGGTCGTCATGATGCCCATGAGCAATAGGCGGTTTTTCTGCGCCTCGGCTGAGATTTCCATGTTTCCATGGTGGGATAGTGGCGTGAAGGCGTCAAACGCCGTACCCATGTCGAGCTCCACGCCGTCCTTGGTCAAATTCAAATCAATCGCCGTACCACGTGAATGGGGAGAACCTTTGTTAGGGTCGGCCAGAAAACTTGGGTCAGGCGTATGGTTCCAGAGTTTCCACTGTGCCTCGGTGGGGCGATACGCGTCGAACACAATAAATCCCAAACCTTGTGCCTTCGCCAATGCAATAGCCACTTTCAATTTCTCGGCAGCTTCAGGGTGCAGTAGGCACTTTGCGTCGGCGCGGTAAACGGGTTCGCCTGTAAAATTATCTGACGTAGCGTAACGCAAATCAATTTTTACGCCGTATTCTTTCTCGGTAATCTCAACGAGCATCGGCCAAGGTCTTTGCATGTTGGGTTTGAACCATCACCTGACACGCACCGCTAAGTGCCTTGCGGTCTTCGAAATCTTCCAGCAATTGCGGTGGGTGAAAATGCATCGTCGCGGTGATGGACTGGTAGCCCATCAACCGCAAGAAATGGCCAAAAAACGTCGCCTCCCCTACCCATGCCACGTGGTCACGCAGCGTGTCGGGAATGAGTTGGTCATTGATGTGCGTGTAGCTGATGGTCACAGGCTGCACGGGCAGATTATAATTTTCAGCCAAGCTAAAGAAGCCGCTTTTGAATGGCTTCACATTGAGGCCATCATTCGTAGTACCTTCAGGGAAAATACACACCACTTTGCCCATATCGAGCTTTTCGAGCATCTCTTCGCGCGCCTCTTGCATTTGGCTGGGCTTACGCTCCACGAATACGCAATCGGCTAGCACGGCCATAAAACCAATGACAGGCCAAGAACGGATTTCACGTTTGGGAGTGAAAGAAACAGGCAGCTTGCTGCCTATGATAAATATATCTGCATAGCTTGCGTGATTGGCTACCAACAAAAGCGGACGCTTGGTTGACAGCTCGCCCACCACTTTTACTTTTAGTGAAAGAATACTTACGACACCTTTGAGATGCATATGCACCAACCAACGGCGAATCGACTGGCTACGCAGCAACCACATCACAAATACGGGGATAAGCCAGAAAATGGTCCATACAAAAAGGAGTGTCGCACGCAGTATGATACGCAACTTATACGGTGATTGGATTTCTTTCACTTACGCCCCGGCCTGATATTTGTTGGCGTATTTTTCACCGATACTATCCATACGCACCACGATGGATACGTCAGTTGTGTTGAATGCGTAATCGACTACGGCACCGTCACCAATATACCCGCCAAGACGAAGATAGCCTTTGATAAGCGTTGGCAGTTGATTGAGCGCACTGCGCGGATCAATCGCCTCTTTCGCCATGAGATTGATGTTGGTGTAATACTGGTCAAGTGCGCGCGGACGAATATCCTCTGGCGCGAGATGAAAATGATGCAGGTACGCCAGTGCAAGCTGGTGGGCTTTAGGGTCCGTACCCGCAAAACTTGCACAACCGAATAATAGCTTAACATCTTTTGCTGTTACGAACGCGCCAATACCCTTCCATAGCAACTGAATGACGGGGCGAGTACGATAGGGAATTTCCACGCAGCTACGCCCAAGCTCCATAATTTCGCCCTGATGGTCGATCAGCTTGTCGATATTATATTCGCCTTGCGTGTAAAAATTACCGATCTGCTTCATGTTAGTGCGCGTCAGTAGGCGGTATGTTCCCACGATTTTCTCGTCACCACTGCGCGAATTATCCAGCACTAGCACATGGTGGCAGGCCGGATCGTATTGATCGAAGTCACGCTTTTGTGTGCGCACTTCTTGATTGGCACTCGCACCCATTTCTTCGCAGAACACGCGATAACGCAAGCGCTGCGCAGCATGAACTTCTGCTTCACTTTCAGCAAGACGCACCACAAGGTTACCTTGCACAATGGGTTCAAAGACAGGGTCAAAGGTCATAGATTATTTGCTTTCCAGTGGTACGCAGTAAAGCTCCAAGCGGTGATCTACCAGCTTGTAGCCCAGCTCTTTTGCTATGCGTACCTGTAGTTTCTCGATTTCTTCATTGCTGAACTCAATCACCTGCCCTGATTTCAAATCAATCAGGTGGTCGTGATGTTCTTCCGACATTTCTTCGTAACGTGAGCGACCATCACCAAAATCATGGCGCTCGATAATTCCTGATTCTTCCAGCAGCTTCACCGTGCGGTAAACGGTGGCAATACTGATATTCGCGTCCAATTTCACGGCGCGTTGATAGAGCAGCTCAACATCGGGGTGGTCATGAGAATCGCTAAGCGCACGCGCAATAGTGCGGCGTTGACCTGTCATTTTCAGGCCTTTTTCGATACATTTCTTCTCAAGATTTGAAGGCATGGCGCGCAGTCTAGTCATGAACAGCGTTAAGGCAAGCAAAACACTCAATTTATTCCGCTATGCAGCATCCAAGCCGATATCCACAGCGCGTACAGAATGCGTGAGGCGGCCTACCGATATCACATCCACCCCTGTTTTGGCGATGGCTTGAACCGTTTCGAGCGATACATTGCCCGATGCCTCGGTCATTACATTCTTTGGCTTAGCAATCGCGACTGCCTTGCTTAAGGTTGCATTATCCATGTTATCGAGCAGCACAATATCAGCACCGGCGGCTACGGCTTCTTCCACTTGTTTGAGCGTGTCGCACTCTACTTCCACACGACTTGAAAATGGTACGTTCTGTTTTGCTGTTTTGACGGCAGCTTCGACGCTACCCGCAATGGCGAGGTGGTTATCTTTGATGAGCACCGCGTCGTAAAGTCCCATACGGTGATTATGGCCACCGCCGCAGCGCACGGCATATTTCTGTAACTCGCGCCAGCCTGGTAATGTCTTACGCGTATCGACAATCTTTGCACCTGTTCCCGCCACCGCATTCACATAAGCGCGTGTAATGAGTGCGATACCTGAAAGATGCTGCAAGATATTAAGCGCCACGCGCTCACCCGCTAGAATGGCGCGCACTGGCCCTTCAATCGTGGCGATGGTTGCGCCTGCTTCAATCAAGTCACCTTCAGCAACTTTAAGCTCAACTTTACAGCGCTCATCGAGCAAGCTGAAAAGCATGGGCACGAAAATGCTGCCTGCCACGACTAAGTCTTCACGGGCACGAAAACCATAGTTTCCAGAGGCTTGCTCAGGGATAACCACCGCACTGGTGATATCGCCACTGCCGATATCTTCTTGCAATGCACTCATCAAAAATGCCTGAATATCGAATGTCCGTTGCATCTGCCCCTCATGAATACTATTTGATGGTCAGTAGTGATACGTGAGAAAACCATGGCTGCCAATAGCTATCCTGTCATCCACCACGCGTTTGATGTGCTGATTATCGGCTCGGGCGGCGCTGGCTTGCGTGCGGCAATTGCCGCAAGCACTGGCAATCTGCGTGTTGCTGTTGTTTCTAAAGTACAGCCGCAACGCAGCCATACCATGGCGGCGCAGGGCGGCATTTCGGCGGCATTAGGTAATCGCGGCACAGATGACTGGCGTTGGCATATGTATGATACGGTGCGCGGTTCTGACTGGCTCGGCGACCAAGATGCCATTGCCCGCTTATGCGAAAAAGCGCCCGAGGCAATTCGCGAATTGGCAGATTGGGGCGTTCCTTTCACGCGTGATGAAAATGGCAATATCTATCAACGCCCTTATGGTGGACAAACAGTGGAATATGGCAAAGGTCCTGCTTATCGCGCGTGCGCGGCGGAAGACCGCACAGGCCAAGCCATCATGCAAACGCTGATTCACAAGGCTAAATCTCAACCTGTTACCTTCTTTAGCGAATTTTTTGCGCTCGATCTATTGATGGAAAACGGCGTTTGTCAGGGCATTGTTGCATGGGATATGGCTACGGGCACGTTCCATGCGTTCCAAGCACAGCTTACTATCTTGGCGACTGGTGGTTATGGGCAGGTCTATAACTCGACCACCGCAGCACATACCTGCACAGGTGATGGCAATGCGATGGTCTTGCGCGCAGGCCTGCCTTTGATGGATATGGAATTCGTGCAGTTCCACCCTACGGGGCTTTACGGCACAGGCATTCTGATTACCGAAGGCGCGCGCGGCGAAGGCGCATTCCTTGTGAATGCGAATGGCGAACGCTTCATGAATCGCTACGCTCCGCAAACGAAAGACCTCGCTAGCCGCGACGTCATTGCACGCTCCATGCTGCGTGAGATTCAAGAAGGGCGAGGATGTGGCACGAAACGTGACCATCTACATATCGACATGCGACATCTGAGCGAAGAGACATGGGAAACGAAATTACCCTATATTGATTCGCTAGTGAAAATGGTGCTCAAGCTCGACCCGCGCAAAGACCTGATACCCGTTGTTCCAACCGTGCATTACACGATGGGCGGCATTCCGACTAATGTTGAAAATCAGGTGATGAATGCGCAAGGCGAGCGCGTAAAAGGCTTAATGGCAATTGGTGAAGCTGCGTGTAATTCGATTCATGGCGCGAATCGCTTAGGCTGTAATTCCCTGCTCGACTTAATGGTGTTCGGCAAGGATGCGGGCGTGTGGGCGAATGAGCACCTTACCCCCGGCGCAGCACTGCCAACTCTTAAAAAAACAACGATCGACGCCGCGCTAAAATGGTTCGATAGCATCATCACTATGAATGGGCATTTACCTGCCAGCTCCATGCGCAAACAAATTCAAGAAACCATGAGCACATGCGCTCCTATTTTCCGCACTGAAGATATTATGGTGGTGGGCGCAAAGCAGCTACAGACCCTAGCACAGCGTTGCCACGAATCGCTCGGACTCAAGGATAAATCCCTTGTGTGGAATAACGAGTTGGTCGGCGCGCTTGAAACGAAAAATCTGTTACTGCAAGCGATTGCAACTATGCGCGCAGCGCTGGAGCGCAAGGAAAGTCGCGGCGCGCATTACCGCGAAGATTACCCTGCGCGTGATGATGTGCACTGGCTAAAGCATAGTTTAGTGGGCGTTGAGGTAAAAGGCGCTTCGCATTACAATACGCGCGAGGTGCGCAAGCCCGAAACCCCTGAAGCACCTTATTTCGAGCCAGAGGCGAGAGTGTATTAAAAACAGGAGTACGATTGCATGTTCAGAATTCTGGTGCTTGTGTGCCTTATTAGTTTTAGTTCGCAATCTTTTGCAGGAAGTGATGTGCAGCTTACAAAAATTATGCAGTTAGCAAGGGATATTCTCCCTAATGCAAAATTATCAGATGGCTCGTTTGTCCCACCAGAAACTGACGAAGAAAAGAAATCTCCCGTGATTCCTCCTGAAGATGCTAAAAGAGTAACTATTGCTGGTGCAAATACAGGCATAGCGGAGTGGTGCGGATTAGATTGGCAAAACCTTAGCTATCTGAAATTTATGAAACAGGAGCGCGCTAAACTGATTTGGAGTGACAAACAAATGGCGTATATTGGCTTACTTCATGGAATCATGCAGGGAGCAACATCAGATATGATGGCTAAGGAAAAGGGCGCATGCCCGCCAGAATTGGCTAAACAAGCCAAAGAGAAATTATTGGTTATGTATCCCAATAGTTAGGCTTAAACACTCATCTCCAACATCCTTAATAACGGCTTTTTCGCGGCCGTAATTTGCGCCGCCGTCATTTCGAGGGATGGCGACTTATCGCGCATGCAGGCATAGAGTTTTTCGATCGTATTCATCTTCATAAACTCACAGGTATTACATGCCACGCACGCGCCACCATCGAGCGCCGAGGGAACGGGGTAAAATTTACTACCCTGCGCGTTCTTTTCCATTTGATGGATGATACCCGCCTCGGTCATCACCAGAAATTCTTCGCCTATGCGCGCCTGTGTGAATTTGAGTAGCGCCGAAGTGGAGCCAATAAAATCGGCGTGATTGAGCAATGCCTCAGGGCACTCTGGGTGTGCAATCACATGCGCTTTGGGGTGATGAGTCTTGAGCTTGATGAGCTCACGCTCCGAAAAGCGCTCATGCACCATGCAACTTCCGTCCCACAGCACCATGTTGCGGCCTGTTTTTTTATTGAGATAGCTGCCGAGGAACTTATCTGGCGCGAAGATGATTTTCTGATCCTTCGGCAGTTGATTGATGATTTTCTCAGCATTGCTGGATGTCACGATGATATCGCTCAGCGCTTTAATTTCAGCAGAGCAGTTAATATAGGTGACAACAATATGGTCGGGGTATTTGGCCTTGAACGCTGCGAATCTGTCTGGTGGACATGAAATCTCGAGCGAGCAGCCTGCTTTCAAATCTGGCAACAACACCAGCTTGTCGGGGTTGAGGATTTTCGCGCCCTCTGCCATGAATTTTACGCCACAAAATACAATCACGTCCGCCGTGGTTTTTTGTGCTTCTTGTGCAAGCTGAAGCGAATCGCCAATGAAATCGGCGATGTCTTGAATATCATCTTCCTGATAGTAATGCGCCAGAATCACCGCATTCATTTCGGTTTTGAGGCGCTTTATCTCTGCTTCATAGTCCATGAGGGATACATAACGTCTTTTATTTAAGGTTCAATCACCATCACGCTGTTTTGGTCACAGAAACGTAGTATTTCCAACATTGCGTCACGCTCGATGGCTACGCAGCCTTCCGTTCCGCGCCAGTCGGGCTGCGCGAGATGCCAGAAAATCGCACTGCCATTGCCTGCAATAATCGGGTCGTCATTATAGCCTAAGGGCACGATGAGGTCATAGGCATGGTCGTCGCGCCAGAGTTTCTCATGGCTTGCATCAAAGGGCAGCTTTACGGGTTTATTGTAAAGCTCGTGCTTAGGATCATCGCACCAGCCATCATTGGGCGAAAGCGCGATAAGCGGCAACTGCGTAAGGGGTGGCGGGCTTATACGGTCGGGTCGGTAATAGCAGGCACGCAGCGCAAACCGCCCGATGGGGGTAGCCAAATCCCCTTCCCGCTTATGGCTGGTAAGCCCGCTACGGCCAACAGCAGCGCGGGTTTTACGCCCATCTGCCGTTAGTGTTTTTCCATCGCATAAAAGCTGCATAATACTTGAAACCCCTGCATTTCTGCCGTATTACCCTGAATCATGAACCCCAAACCACTTACACCCCTGCTCGACCGCGTGCAATACCCTGCTGATACGCGGGGGCTTTCGCTTGACGAATTAAAGCAGCTTGCCAAAGAACTGCGCGACGAAATGGTCGATGCCGTGGCACAAACAGGCGGCCATTTAGGTGCAGGCTTGGGTGTGGTGGAATTGACGGTGGCGCTTCATCACGTATTCAATACGCCAAACGACAAAATTATCTGGGATGTAGGGCATCAAGCCTATCCGCATAAAATTCTCACGGGGCGTCGTGATAAAATCCGCACCATTCGCCAAGGCGGTGGTTTGTCGGGTTTTTGTAAGCGCGATGAATCGGAATATGATGTGTTCGGCGCAGGCCACAGCTCTACCTCGATTTCTGCGGGGCTTGGCATGGCAGTGGCGCGCGACTTTGCAAAACAAGACCATGAAATCGTCTGCGTGATTGGTGATGGCGCCATGAGCGCTGGCATGGCCTATGAAGCAATGAATAATGCGGGCGCATTGGGTTCGCGTTTGATCGTGATTCTCAACGACAATGACATGTCGATTGCGCCACCAACTGGTGCGCTTAGTGCCTATCTGTCGCGCCTGATCTCATCGAAATCGTACCGCTCGCTGCGCCATATCGGCAAAATGGTGGCGAGCAAATTCCCTGAACCACTTCAGCGCGCCGCCAAATCGACCGAGGCGCACATCCGTACCTATGCAACGGGCGGCACGTTGTTTGAAGCACTAGGCTTTTATTATGTTGGGCCAGTGGATGGCCATAATCTTGACCATTTATTACCTGTGCTCAAAAACGTGCGCGACGAGAAAAAATCAGGCCCAGTGTTGATTCACGTAGTGACACAAAAGGGCTATGGATACGCGCCAGCCGAAGATTCCGATGATAAATATCATGGTGTCACGAAATTTGATGTTCGCACAGGAACGCAAATGAAAGCCGTGGCAAATGCGCCAAGCTATACCAGCGTTTATGCCAAAGCACTGATTGCCGAGGCCGAGGCGGATGACACCGTGATTGGCATCACCGCCGCTATGCCTTCCGGAACGGGCATTGATGCATTCAGCCAGAAATTCCCCGAACGTACGTTCGATGTGGGCATCGCTGAACAACATGCCGTGACCTTTGCGGCAGGCTTAGCCGCCGAAGGGTACAAGCCATTCGCCACGATTTATTCGACCTTCCTGCAACGCGCCTATGACCAAGTCGTGCATGATGTGGCCGTACAAAATCTGCCCGTGCGTTTCGCTATCGACCGCGCTGGCCTTGTGGGTGCAGACGGTGAAACCCATGCGGGTTCGTTCGACGTTGCCTATCTCACTGCCCTGCCAAATTTTGTGGTGATGGCAGCGAGTGATGAGGCGGAATTGATGCATATGGTCGCCACCTGCGCGGCGTATAATAATGGCCCAAGTGCCGTGCGTTACCCGCGTGGCGAAGGCACAGGCGTTACCCTGCCCGCACGTGGTACACCGCTTGAAATCGGCAAGGGACGCATGATTCGCGAAGGTGCGAAGGTCGCCCTACTCAACTTTGGGGCACGACTAAGTGAATGCAAAAAAGCTGCCGACCATCTCGCGCAGCATGGCATCAACATCACGATTGCGGATGCGCGTTTTGCTAAACCGCTCGACGAAGCGATGATTCAGAATCTCATTAAAAATCACGAATGGGTGATTACGATTGAAGAAGGTTCGCAAGGTGGTTTCGGTTCGCATGTGCTCACCACGGCAACCAACAAAGGCTGGCTGGATAGTGGTAAATGCAAGCTACGCAGCTTGGCACTGCCTGATATGTTCCAACGCCAGAACGCACCCGTGAAGCAATATGATGAAGCTGGGTTAAATGCCACGCAATTGATTGCGACGATTACCGAGCTGCTCGGCGCGAAGAACGTGCCACTTCAGATAGCAGCCTAAATCTCTTCGAAGCACCAAAGCAATACTGCCTTCTGTACGTGCAGGCGGTTTTCGGCTTCGTCCCACACGGCACTCTGCGGGCCATCGAGAACGCTGTCAGTCACTTCCTCACCACGGTGCGCAGGCAAGCAATGCAGGAAGATTGCGTCTTTTCTTGCACGCGCCATCATTGCGTCATTGATTTGGTAGCCTTCGAACGCTTGACGGCGAGTGAGCGTGTCATCGTCGCCCATGGAGATCCACGTGTCGGTGACGACTACGTCTGCGCCTTCGACGGCCTCTTCGGGCTTATTGACCAACATGATTTTCGCGTCATTCTTTTTAGCATCTGCCAAAATCTCTGCGCTTGGCTGCAGGGTTTTTGGGCAAGCAAGTTTCAGCGTGAAGCCCAATTTATCGGCGGCGGTTATCCAGCTATTGGCCATATTGTTGCCGTCGCCCACCCATGCAATCGTTTTGCCTGAAATACTGCCGAGGCGCTCTTCGACCGTCATCACATCCGCCAGTAATTGGCAGGGGTGCAGCAGATTGGTGAGGCCATTAATCACGGGCACGGTTGCGTATTGCGCCAACTCCATGATGGTGTTGTGGCCATGGGCACGCAGCATAATCGCATGCACATAGCGTGAGAGAACGCGCGCTGTATCGGCAACGGTTTCGCCCCTGCCCAACTGCAAATCATCCTTTTGCAAAATCAGTGCGTGCCCGCCTAGCTCGTTCATGGCTGTTTCGAAAGAAACACGCGTGCGCGTCGAGTTTTTCTCAAAAATCATGGCGAGGGATTTGCCGCGCAGATTGCGCTCTTCATTGCCGCGCACGGATTTACGACGCTTGGCTTCAGCAAGCAGTGCATTGAGTTCTGCGGCACTGAGTGACCGCCAATCCAGAAAATGACGCATGGGCTAGCCTTTCTTCAAAACTTTTTCGATGATGCCGAGTGCTTCCTGCACATGGCCGATTTCAATATTCAATGGTGGTACGAGGCGAATCACATTCGTCACCGTTGGTGCGGTGGTTAATCCATGCTCCAACAATTGTGCGGCGAGTGCGCGCGCATCGCCCACTGGCTCGAGACCAATCATTAAACCAACACCGCGTACGTCTTTAATCACTGCATATTTCTGCTGAAGGCCTTTTAGACCATTCATCAATTCTTCGCTGATAGTTTTTACATGAGGGAGGAAGTTTTTCTCCTGCATCATCGCCAGCACTTCGTTACCAACGGCCATTGCTAGCGGGTTGTTATTATAGGTTCCACCATGGCTGCCTGCGGGAATGGCTTTTGCGACCTTCTCGCTAATCAACACCGCACCAAGAGGGAAGCCTGCACCAATACCCTTTGCCGAGGTGCAGATATCCGGTGTAATACCCGCGCGCTCAAACGCGAATAACGTGCCAGGGCGACCATAGCCACACTGCACTTCGTCGCACATTAGCAGAATTCCCTCAGCATCGCACAGCGCGCGAACGGCTTTGAGGAAGTCGATATCGAATACGCGCACGCCGCCCTCACCTTGAATTGGCTCAAGCAAAATACCCGCCGTATTTTTACCAAGTGCATTTTTTACTGCTGCAATGTCGCTAAATGCCACGCGGTCAAACCCGCCGAGCAATTGTCCAAAACCAACACGCGCATAGTCGTTACCGCCTGCGGAGATACCGCCGTATGTGCGGCCATGGAATCCACCTTCGAAGGTGATGATGCGGTGACGATAGCCTTGCCCGTTTTCGTAGTGATAGCGGCGCATGAATTTGATGCCCGCCTCCACCGCTTCGGTGCCTGAGGAGCAAAAGAATACGGAATCTGCAAAGGTGGCTTTCACCAAATTAGCTGAGAAGGTTTCAAGCTCGGGCGTCATGAATTGATTGGAGCAGTGCCATAAGCGTGCCGCCTGATTTTGTAGTACCTCTACCAAACGTGGGTGCGAGTGGCCAAAAGCATTCACCGCGATGCCCGCCGCAAAGTCGAGGTAATGCTTCCCATCATCACCGATCAGATACGCGCCTTCACCATGCGTAATACGCACGTTCGAACGCCGATAAACTGGCATGTAGGGTGTAATGGTCATAGGGGATGAGCGAATACGCCAAAAGCGCTAGCTTTTCAAGCGATAGCCACGCTTAATCATGGAATAAGCAACGCACAGAAGCACGAGATTGGTAGCAATTAGCACTTTCACGCCAAGAATCGGTGAACTGTCGCTGTAGCCAATCACTGCGTAACGGAAGCCATCAATCATGTAAAAGAATGGGTTGGCGTGGCTGATTGCTTGGAAAAACGGCGGCAAATCCTGAATCGAATAGAATGTGCCCGAAAGGAAGGAAAGCGGCGTGATGATGTAATTCGTGATGGCAGATGTCTGATCGAAGGTATTGGCAAAGATACCAGCAATCAGGCCAAGCAACGCCAGCATGAGTGAGGAGGCAACGATAAAGAAAACCACCGCCCACCAATGCGAAATGCTGTACGGCACAAAAAACCACATAGCCACGCTGACTGTTACGGCGACCATCAAACCACGCGAAACACCGCCCATAACCATGCCTGCGGTAATTTCAATTGCTGAGAGTGGCGGCATCAGCAGGTCATTAATGATGCCTTGGAATTTCATCAGCATGAGCGATGAAGAGGTATTGGCAAAGGCGTTTTGCACTACCGCCATCATGATGAGGCCTGGCGCAATAAACATATCATAATGCACACCATGGATAAGGCGCTCATGCGCACCCATAGCGAGTGTGAGTATAGCAAGAAACAGCAGTGTAGTTACCACGGGCGCGGTGATGGTTTGATTCCATACCTTCAGGAATCGCCATGTCTCGCGCTTATAGAGGGTTGCAAGCCCTACCCAGTTTACGGTGCTCATCATGCCTTCCAGATACTGTATTTAATATAGTGCGCAAGTGACTTCATTATAAACAGTCTGTTTTGACAAATAGGTGAAAGAGTGTTTGATGCAACTATCACAGGAGATTCCCATGAATAAGAATATCATCATCGTTGCTCTCGTTATCGTATTGGGTGTTGGCTTCTACATTTACCAGCAAGAGAAGAACACCACGACCATTAAGCTTGGCGATGCGAAAATTGAAATTCGCGAATAGCTATGCTGCGATTGCGTAGGTTGGCGGCGCTTCAAACTGCGCATTGAAGTTACGCTGATAAAGGTCAGCCACCTGCTGTTGGCGTGTAGACTGATTCCGCCTTGCGGCGGCTTCTGCCTGCCCGCTACGGCCTGATGCATTGTCATTCACTGCATAAAACACGCCGTCACTTGCTTGCTCAAAAATGGTTTGCGACGTAGTTGCTGGTGTTGGCGTTTCAGCGTCTTCACCGATACCGAAAAGCTGCAACTCATCGCTGGGTAATATATCTGCCTTGGGTTTGGCGAGGTCTTTGAGTGTTTGTTGGCGTTGCTCAAGGCCGATAAATGCACCTTGATAGGGCGAGCGGCCATCACGCGATACGGGCGTGACCGTTTGCTGAATGCGCTCGGCCTCAGCCGCCTGAAGTCGCGCTTTATTGGCGATTTCATCCGCACGAATTTGTTGAATAGACGCTGCTTGACCAAGCTGCGAATAACCTGCCGCTAAAAGCGAGCTGATTGAGTTATTGATTCCAGACACCACGCGCGAGGATACTTTCCTACACCATCTAGTCCCCTTGCCGTACCGCTTCCTGCGGTCTCTTGCATTGTTGTGATGATATTATGCGTTTTTGCGTAGAACGTCAAAAAGAAAAGGGGCTAAAAAGCCCCTTTTCCACATCCTTTTCTACCCCACGATTAGCGGCGATCGCCCATAATACGTAGCAGGTTGATGAACAGGTAGATGAAGTCGAAGTAGAGCGACAATGCACCCAGTGCCGACGCTTTCTTTACCGCTTCTTCGTTACCTGCCGTCATGTAGTAAATCTCTTTTACTTTCTGCGTGTCATAAGCAGTCAAACCGAGTGCCAAGAACACACCTACGTAGGAAAGCGCAAGGTCTAAGCCACTGGCTTTAAAGAAAAATACGTTAGCCAGCGATACCACAAATACGGCCAATACGCCCACGCTCAAGAACGTACCCCAGCTCGTGAGGTCTTTCTTGGTGGTGTAGCCATACATGCTGAGCAGGCCAAATGTACCCGCCGTGATGAAAAACACCTTCAGGATGCTTGCGCCCGTGTACACAAGGAAGATCGAGAAGAGTGACAAGCCCATCAGCGTTGCATAGGCCCAGAAGGTCGTTTGCACCTGCGATGCGGTCATCTTATGGGCACGGAAGGCAAGGAAAAACGCCATTCCCACTGGTGCGAGAGCTACAATCCAACCTAGGCCAGACATGCCATAACGGCCATCCGCGCCTTGGGAAATCATCATGCCCAAAAATGTCTCGGACTGGCTGGCGAAATAGGCGATAACGCCCGTTAGCAGTACGCCGCTAGTCATATAGTTATATACACGTAGCATATAGCTACGTAGGCCCTCATCGCGCGCCATTGACTGGCTCTGTGCGGATGAACGATTCCAAACTTCCATGTGGGTCTCCATACATTGTTGACGTATCAGCTAGGCTAATACTTGACCTATTATATGGGATATAGGAGGGGGTGTGCAAGGGTAACTGGACATGGGTATGTCCGATTTTTGTGGATTATTATCAGAAGTAGGGGTGATTAAACGCCGTGCTCGGCGCTTGCAGCCGCTTCTTTGCTAGACTTTGCGGCTTCTAGGTGGCTGCCATGCTCGGCATGCGATCTCAGACCGTCGGTAAAGCGTTTAGGATGCCCACCTATTTCTGTACCTAGAGCTTGCTTTTCTATCGCCATAGTCTGGAGTATTCCAGCCACGCACAAGGCCTACTACACTAGCAACAGCAGGAATAACGGCAGCAATTGCAAGTGTTTTAAAACCTTTGAGCTTAGTAAAACCACCCGCAGTATCAATAGCATTATCAATATCATTACCTGCTCTTTTCACAGCATTGTGCATCTTAAAGCCGCCAAAAGAGCCAATGATAGCAGACGGAATAGCTGCCACTAGACCCCATACAGTGCTCGCCCCAAAGGCACTAGCAATATTGCCTGTACCGTGGTATTTTTCAGTGTCCATTTGCTTTTTATCCTGCGCCATTAGAAGCCTCCATTTGGATATACTATAACCCACCCGTTTAAGTGCTTATATTAAGGTTTTGTGAAGAATCCCGCCTCTAAACCACCTTATTAAGCGAAAATGGGCTTGCGCCACTCCTCAAACCTGTTTATACACCCCTTCCCCTCACGGGGTTGGTTCCAGGCTAATGGCATGCCTTGGGAGCCAGTAAACGGGCATTGGAGCCCATAACTAAGGAGAGTCAAATGCCGAAACTAAAGTCCAAAAGCGGAGCGAAGAAACGTTTCTCGTTCACCGCAACTGGCAAGGTTAAAGCTAACCAAGCTGGTAAACGTCACATGATGCGTCGTCGTTCGAAGCGATTCATTCGCGATCAACGTGGCACCACGATTCTGAACGAGTCGGATGCACGTATCGTTAAAAAATTCCTCCCCTACGGTTAAGGAGCAGCATCATGGCACATGTTAAACGTGGTGTGACCGCAAGAGCGCGTCACAAAAAAGTTCTCAAAATGGCGAAGGGCTATCGTGGCCGTTCAAAAAATTGCTTCCGCGCAGCGGCAAGCAAAGTGGAAAAAGGTCTGCAGTACCAGTACCGCGACCGTCGCGCACGCAAGCGCAACTTCCGCGCTCTGTGGATTCAGCGTATCAACGCTGCAGCACGTGAGCACGGTTTGGTGTACTCGCAATTCATCAACGGCTTGAACAAAGCTGGTGTATTGCTCGACCGTAAGGTTCTCGCCGATATCGCGGTAAAAGACGCCGCGATGTTTAAAGCACTCGCTGAACAGGCAAGTGCGGCGCTCAAAGCCTAAATGTAAAAGGGGCGCTTTCCAGCGCCCCTTTTTTCTTCTACTCATTCCCGCATGACCTCTGACATCAAAAATTCGGATATTCGTACTCTTGTTGAGCAAGCTGTTGCTGCTGCGAAAACGGCTGCTTCATCCAAGGCGTTGCAAGATGTGAAAGTTGCTTACTTAGGTAAGAGCGGCTCACTGAGCGGCCACGAATATTTTCGCTCGATTAAAGATGCGTCGCCTGAGGGCAAAAAAGAAATCGGTGCGGATCGCACTGCTGCCACACGCATCGTGACGGAAGCGATTGAAGCGAAAGAGGCCGAGCTTGCGATTGCCGAGCTTAATGCAAAACTCGCCAGCGAAACGATGGACGTTTCATTGCCGCCACTACCTGCAACGACAGGCACCATTCATCCCATCACCCAAGTGATTGAAGAGCTGACTGCGATATTTGCAGATTTTGGTTTCAGCGTAGCCGAAGGCCCCGAGGTGGAAGACGATTTCCATAACTTCACAGCGCTGAATATTCCTGAGTCGCACCCTGCCCGCCAGATGCATGACACGTTCTATCTGCAAGGTAATGGCGGCGAGCACCCCGTGCTGCGTACCCATACATCGCCCGTGCAAATCCGCACCATGGTGAATGAGAAACCACCAATTCGTATCATCGCACCAGGCAGCACCTATCGCTCAGATTCGGACATGACCCATACGCCGATGTTCCACCAAATCGAAGGCCTCGTGATCGACAAAGGCATTCACATGGGGCACCTGAAAGGGCTGCTGCATGATGTGTTGGCAGCATTCTTTGGTCTTGAGAAAGTGCCGATGCAATTCCGCCCGAGCTTCTTCCCGTTCACGGAACCTTCGGCTGAAGTTGATATTGGCTGCAAGCGCGGTAAGGACGCGCTGGTGATTGGCGAAGGCAATGATTGGCTGGAAATTCTTGGCTGCGGCATGGTGCACCCGAACGTGCTGAAAAACTGCGGCCTTGACCCTGCTGAGTGGCAAGGCTTCGCCTTCGGCTTCGGTATCGAGCGCCTTGCGATGCTGAAATATAATATTCCTGATCTGCGCACCTTCTTCGCGGGCGACATGCGCTGGCTGAAACATTACGGCTTCAAGCCGCTGGATATTCCTTCACTCGTGAAGGGAGTTGTCGCATGAAGTTCGCCTATTCCACATTGAAACGCTTCCTTGAGACTGACGCATCGCTCGAGCAAATTTGCAAAACCGCGACCATGATTGGTCTGGAGCTTGAAGGCATCGAGGACAAGGCTGAAGCCTTGACCCCATTTGTTGTTGCAGAGATTATTTCTGCGGAGAAACATCCCAATGCAGACAAATTACAAGTATGCAAAGTGAAGACCGCGACAAGCGAGCTGCAAATTGTTTGCGGTGCGCCGAATGCGCGTGCGGGTATTAAAGTTGCACTGGCGAATGTGGGCGTGACGATTCCGAACGGCAATTTTGAAATCAAAAAAGCCAAAGTGCGCGATGTCGAATCTCAGGGTATGTTGTGTTCAGCCGATGAGTTGGGCTTGGGTGGCGATAGTGCGGGTATTATTGAGCTGCCGCTGGATGCACCAATCGGCGCGTCCATCGTAGATGTACTTGGTTTGAACGACCCTATCATTGACCTCAACATCACCGCCAACCGTGGCGATTGCATGGGTGTGATGGGTATTGCACGCGATATCGCGGCGACAGGCATTGGCAAATTCGTAACCCAACAGCCTGAAGCATTCAGCGCGGGCGGCGAGACTTATCCGATTACGATTGAAGATACAGAGGGCTGCCCTGCGTTCCGCGGCCGCATTATTCGTGGTGTAAAAAACGGCCAATCACCCGCGTGGTTGCAACACACACTCACTGCCGCTGGCATGCGCCCGATTTCGGTGTTGGTGGACATCACCAATTACCTGACACTCGTTTATGGCCGCCCTGCGCATGTTTATGACCTTAAAAAACTCAAAGGCACCCTGCGGGTGAGGCGTGCTGTAGAAGGCGAAACGTTTGAGGCACTAAATGATAAAACATACCGCCTCAACACGCAGTGTTGCGTCATCGCTGATGATTCGGGCGTGATTGGTTTGGGTGGCATTATGGGCGGCAAGTCCACCGCCGTTGATGAGAACACGACCGATGTGTTGCTCGAGATTGCATTATTCAATCCACTGCGCATTGCGAAATCTGGCCGCGCACTGCAAATTGATTCGGATGCGCGTTCACGTTTCGAACGCGGCGTGCCAAGCAAAGGGCTTGAGCCAGGTGATATCGGCGCTGCGAGCATGATTTTGGCACTGGCTGGTGGAAAAGCCGAAGAAAGTAACTTCGTAGGCGCGTTGCCTGCGCATGTTGCGCCCATTCCGTTCGATGCAAAAGCCATCAACGCATTAGGCGGTACAAACATTACCGAAGCAGAGATGGTGAAAATTCTTTCGTCACTCGGTTTTGAAATTCATGGCGGTAACGTCACTGTTCCTACATGGCGTCATGATGTGACGATGCTCGCCGACCTCGCCGAGGAAGTGCTGCGCATTCATGGATACGACAATATTCCTGCTGTTTCGCTGCCTAAATCTACCAGCGTTTCCAAACCTGCAGTGAACCAAGCACAGCAACGTCTTTCGACGCTGCGTCGTGCAGCAGCTTCGCGTGGCCTTCACGAAACCCATAGCTGGGGTTTCATTTCTGATGCGCAGGCGAAAGCATTTGGTGGCCAAGCAGAAGAACTGCGCTTGTTGAACCCGATTAGCGCCGACCTTTCCATCATGCGCCCGAATTTGCTGCCGCATTTGATTGATGCGGTGAAGCGCAACGCCGCGCGCGGCCAAAATAGTATTGCGATTTTTGAAGCAGGCGCGACCTTCCAGAATATTACGCCGACTGGTCAGAAAAATGTCGTCGCTGGCGTGCGTGCAGGCTTGAAGCATGGATTCTCGCATCTCGGTTCTCCCAACGCTGATGTGTTGGATGTAAAGGGCGATGTATTCGCACTGCTCGAAGCGGCGGGTTATGATGCTTCGAAACTTACCGTTACGCGTGATGTACCCGCATGGTATCACCCTGGTCGTGCGGGCGCGATTGCGATGGGTAAAAACATACTCGCCACGTTTGGTGAGTTGCACCCAGCAACACTCAAGGCACTCGATTGTGACGTGAAAGTCATGGCGTTTGAACTGCATGTGGATGCGATTCCGTTGCCAAAAGCCGCGAAGCGCAAAGCCCTCACCGTTTCAGACTTCCAACCCGTGACGCGTGATTTCGCCTTCATGGTGGATGGCGGCGTGGCCGCAGCAGATATATTGAAAGCAATTAATGGTGCAGACAAAGCCCTAATTCGCGACACTGCGATTTTCGATGTGTATGAAGGCAATAAATTGCCCGAAGGTAAAAAGTCGATTGCGGTTTCGGTAACACTTCAGGCGGACGACCGCACACTGACCGATGCAGAAATCGAGAAAACCTCGCAAGCTATCATCACCGCTGCGATGGGCATTGGCGCGACGTTACGGTAAGTCCTTCGTTACCTTCGCCAGTTTGGCGGCCCACATATTATCAATCAAATTCGGGTAGCGCCTGCCATTCTCTTCGGCGCGTTGGCGCGCTGCTGCAATTTGTTCAGGCGTGAGTTTGGTGGACTTGCCCTTCTTCTCGGGCTTTTGTTCCCACGGCTTCTTAGTCATTGGCGCGTTTTACAATCGTCACGTGACCCATTTTGCGGCCAGCACGAGATTCGGTTTTACCGTAGAGATGCACGTGAGCTTCAGGCTGCTTGGCGTATTCCTGCCATTGCTGCCATTCGTCGCCTAGCAGGTTTATCATTTCGCACTTACTGCGGGCTGTCGTGTCACCCAATGCCCAACCGCAAATCGCGCGGATATGCTGCTCGAACTGCGAGGTTGGCGCGCCTTCAATTGTCCAATGGCCTGAGTTGTGCGGGCGTGGCGCCAATTCATTTACCAACAATCCGTCTTTGGTTACGAATAACTCCACGGCGAGCAATCCGAACAAGTCGAGTTTCTCGGCGAGGGTTTTTGCAATCTTCACGGCCTGTTCTTGGTGATCGTCGATGAACGATGCAGGTGCGATGGTCTTATGCAAAATATGGTCGCGGTGGATATTCTCGACCAGTGGATAGCAACGCGCCTCGCCACTCGTTGAGCGCGCCACGATGATGGAAGCCTCCGCCGAAAAGTTGATGAAGCCCTCAAGCACGCATTCGCTCTTGCCGAGACTTTCCCAGGCAGCTTTGGCTTGTGAGGCATCTTTAATGACGGCTTGGCCTTTACCGTCATAGCCAAGCTCACAGGTTTTGAGCACGCTCGGCGTGCCGATGGTCTTGATGGCTTCTGCTAACTCTTTTTCATTACGCACGGGCGCAAATGGCGCAGTCTGAATGCCTTGCGCACGGATAAATTCTTTCTCACGCAGGCGGTGACGCGTGGTGAAGAGCACATTCGGGTTCGGGCGCACGGCTACAATTTTTTCGAGCATGATGAGCGTTTCGCTCGGCACGTTCTCGAATTCGAAGGTCACTACATCTACCGCTTCGCCAAAGGCGCGCAGCGCATTCGCGTCTTGATAGGCACCAATCGTCGTTGCAAATGCGACATGCGATGCAGGCGAATCTTTTTCAGGGGTAAAAATATGGGTTTTATAGCCCATGCGGCTGGCAGCGCGCGCCAACATGCGCCCCAACTGTCCACCACCAACGATTCCGATAGTTGATCCGGGTGGCACAATCTCGTTCATTACTTAGGCTCCAACGCCACGGATTTGGTTTGCTTCTCGCGCCATTTGGCGAGACGTTTAGCAAGTTCTTTATCTTCCAATGCGAGAATGGATGCTGCAAGCAGTGCCGCATTGGCTGCACCATGCTCACCAATTGCGAGTGTGCCAACGGGAATGCCTTTAGGCATTTGAGCGATGGATAATAGCGCGTCCATACCATCCAGCGATTTGCTGAGTACGGGAACACCTAATACAGGCAGTGCCGTCATTGCGGCGGTCATGCCAGGAAGATGTGCCGCACCCCCTGCCCCCGCGATGATGATTTTTAGGCCACGCTCTTTCGCGCCCGTTGCGTAATCATAAAGGCGCTTTGGCGTACGATGTGCGGAAACAATTTTTTGTTCATTGGAAACACCGAGCTCTTTTAGGATATCGGCTGCGTGCTTCATCGTCGCCCAGTCGGACTGGGAACCCATGATGATTCCTACGCTTGGCGCAGATTTCGTGTTTTTCATTTTAAGCTTTTTTGCCATAGGCTGCGCACCATACCCCGCTAAGCCCCGTGGGTCAACCACCCTAAAATAATGCTTGTCTTGGCTCGTAAACTACGCACCATAGCGGCAACAGATAGGTATCGCATGAAAATCGCTATAGCAAAAGAAACCCACCCACTTGAATCGCGCTGTGCCCTTGCACCTGCGGAAGTCAAAAAGCTCGTTGCACTTGGCGCGCAGGTGGCCATTGAAACAGGCGCGGGATTAGGATCCTCCATTTCGGATGAGCAATTCAAATCCGCCGGCGCAACCATCGTTGCTTCGGCAAAAGAAGCCTATGCAGGCGCGGATATTGTGCTGAGCATCAACATGCCAAGCGCGGAGCAGATTGCTGCTATCCCCACTGGTGCACATTTGATTGGGATGTTGGCGCCACTGGATAAAGGAACGGACTTCGCGCCGATTCTAAAGCAGAACATTCACGCGTATGCGATGGAGTTGCTACCACGTATTTCGCGTGCGCAGTCGATGGATATTCTTTCCTCGCAATCGAACCTTGCAGGCTACCGTGCGGTGATTGAAGCCGTCACTACCACCAGCAAAGTCGTGCCGATGATGATGACGGCGGCAGGAACCGTGCCACCCGCGAAAGTGTTGGTCTTGGGTGCGGGCGTTGCGGGCTTGCAAGCGATTGCGACGGCGAAGCGCCTTGGTGCAGTCGTCAGCGCGTTTGACGTGCGGCCTGCGGTGAAAGAGCAAGTGCAATCACTCGGCGCGAAATTTGTCGAAGTCCCCGCCGAAGAAGGTGGCGAGACTGCGGGCGGCTATGCGAAAGAAATGAGCGATGAATATAAAAAGAAACAAGCGCAGCTGATTCACGACACACTCAAAACGCATGATATTGTTATTTCCACCGCACTCATTCCAGGCAAGCCTGCGCCAGAACTGATTACCGAAGCGATGGTGAAGGACATGAAGCATGGTAGTGTGATTGTGGACTTGGCGGCTGCTTCGGGCGGCAACTGCAAGCTCACCAAGCGCGATGAAGTGACCGTAGCACATGGCGTGACCTTGATTGGTCATACGAATTTGCCAAGCCGCGCGGCGAGCGACGCAACGCCACTTTTTGCGCGTAACCTGTTTAATTTCATCTCAACACTCATGGTGAACAAGGAAAAACAATTCAGCGTGAATTGGGATGATGAATTAATCAAAGGAACCTTAATTGCGAAGGATGGGCAACTTGTGCATCCGATGGTGAAGGGAGCTTAATATGAGCGATTTAACCACCGCTACGGAGAAGGCACAGGAGCTCGCCAGCGAGCTTGCGACGCTACAAGTGCAGGCAGCCGCACATGGTGCAGGCGTAGACCCATTCATTTTCGGACTTAGCGTATTCGTGCTGGCGTGTTTCGTGGGGTATTACGTGGTGTGGCGCGTAACGCCTGCACTGCACACACCACTCATGAGTGTGACGAACGCGATTTCTGGTATTATTATTGTCGGTGCGATTGTCGCATTAGGACCCGATGGATTCGGCACTTCACACGTGCTTGGTTTTATCGCTGTCGTGCTTGCTTCCATCAATATCTTTGGTGGATTCGTCGTAACTCAGCGCATGCTTGAGATGTTCAAGAAGAAAGAGAAGAAATAGCCATGTCATCGCTTGCTACACTCGCTTATTTAGTTGCCGCCGTGTGCTTCATCATGGCACTGCGCGGCTTGTCGTCACCTGCTAGCGCGCGCCAAGGCAACCTCTACGGCATCGCGGGGATGGTTATTGCAGTCATCACCACCCTCACCTTACCTGCCGTCACCTCATACATGCTGACCATACTTGGTATCGCCATTGGCGGCACGATTGGTGTGGTTATCGCCAAGCGCATCGCGATGACGGCCATGCCACAACTCGTTGCAGCCTTCCACTCGCTCGTTGGTTTGGCGGCGGTATTGATTGCGACGGCGGCGCTTTGGTCGCCAGAGGCGTACGGCATTGGCACGACAGGCAGCATCCATTTCGGCAGTTTGATTGAAATGTCGCTCGGCTCGATCATCGGCGCGATTACGTTTTCAGGCTCGGTGATTGCCTTTGCCAAGCTGCAAGGCCTCATGTCTGGCTCGCCCATTCGCTTCCCGATGCAGCACCATATCAACGCTGTGCTTGGCGCGGCTTCGCTTGTGCTGCTCATTATTTTCTGCGGCACTGAGTCTAAGCAGCTCTTCATTCTGATAACACTGCTGGCATTTGCGCTGGGCGTATTGCTCATCATCCCCATTGGTGGGGCGGACATGCCCGTGGTCGTTTCGATGCTCAACTCATACTCGGGCTGGGCGGCGGCAGGCATTGGTTTCACGCTGGGCAACCCTCTGCTCATCATTGCGGGCGCGCTCATCGGTGCGAGCGGCGCGATTCTCTCCTACATCATGTGTAAGGCGATGAACCGCTCCATCTTCAACGTTATCTTTGGTGGCTTTGGTTCAGCAGCGACGACAGGCGGCGACGCGCCTTCCAGCAAGGACGAACGCCCAGTGAAAACTGGAAGTCCTGAGGATGCCGCGTTCCTGCTCTCAAACGCTGACAGTGTTATCATTGTTCCAGGTTACGGCATGGCGGTTGCGCAAGCACAGCACGCTGTGCGTGAGCTTGCCGAAACACTGGAGCATAAGGGTGTGAAGGTGCGCTACGCGATTCACCCCGTAGCAGGGCGTATGCCAGGGCACATGAACGTGCTGCTCGCGGAAGCGAACGTGCCGTATGATAACGTAGTAGAGCTTGAGGAAATCAACAACGACTTCAGCACCACTGATGTCGTCTATGTCATCGGCGCGAATGACGTGACCAACCCCGCCGCTAAGTCTGATCCAAAAAGCCCGATTTATGGCATGCCAATTTTAAATGTGGCCGATGCGCGTAATGTGATTTTCAATAAACGCTCGATGGCTGCGGGTTATGCAGGCATTCAAAACGAGCTGTTCTACAAGGATAACACCATGATGCTGTTCGGCGATGCAAAGGCTGCAACGGAGCATCTCGTCAAAGCGCTGAAGGACTTATAGGCTAAAGATCAATCGCGTTTGCCCTGTCTCGTATCTCGGCAGTGGTTGGCGTGCTGGGAGCCACTACAGGTGCATCAATGAAGTTGTTGTTTTCTGGCTCAATAATAGAGTCCATGCCATTGCGCACGGCCTGTATTTTGGCGGCATTATCAGGATTGCCGAGGAATGCCTGTATAGCGACCAAATCGCTTGTATCTACACCATCCGATAAATCCAAACCGTTAATCTGTTGGCTAGCTAGCAATGCTTCGACACGGTCATCATCTAAATTACCTAATACAGCGCTCTCTAACTGCGCGTCATTCGCCAGTGATGCTTTATATTGATTGATCTGCTGATACGAATTCGTCACTTGTTGGTTATATTCTTCCATACGGGCATTGAGCAACTCCGCAACCCCTTAGGTTAGGTCGCCATTGCTGCCTAAACCGCTTTCCCCGCCTTGCAATTGTTGAATGGCTGCACGCGTTGCATCGTCCATCTCACCAGTCGCGGTAAAATTATCTGGCAAAAAGCCTAATGTTTTGAGGGCGTTTTGTATGCTCGTAATATACGAAGCGTCTGGAGTGGGTATGGGCTTATCATGCCAATATGCGTCAACAACCATTGTATTCTCCTTGTGTACTTTAGAAGAATAGCCATTAATAGTTAATGAACCCTTACCAATTTACAAAAAAAGGCGCCCGCTAAGGCGCCTTTTTCGGTATGTAACCTGCTGAATCCAAGGTCTAGTCGAACAACTCGGATTTCTTACGGGCGAGTTTACGAGCGCGGCGCACTGCCTCACCCATCTCACGAACGCGTTTCTCGGAAGGTTTTTCGTAATGCTTGCGCATTTTCATCTCACGATAGATGCCCTCGCGCTGCATTTTCTTCTTCAGAACACGCAGAGCCTGGTCAATATTATTGTCACGTACTGTAACTTCTACCATTGGGATTTACCCCCTTCCTCGCTTGATTTGGAGCGCCGTTTTATGCACAACTGTGGATAAAGGCAAGCCTAAACTTGCCCCCTACCCCCTGAAAATCTTATGTTTTGCCTCCAAAAACAACAAACCTAAGAGGCAAGCTATGGCGAAGTCCCCCACTACTGGCGGCATTGAGTCCACGAAACTGAAAAGCTACATTGAACGCGTTGAGCGTTTAGAAGAGGAAAAAACAGGCCTCGCCAGCGATATACGTGATGTGATGGCCGAGGCAAAGTCGAACGGCTTTGATACCAAAACCATGCGCCAGATTCTCAAGCTGCGTAAGATGAAGTCGAATGACCGTGCGGAAGCCGAATATATGCTTGATCTCTACAAGCGCGCATTGGGTATGGACGCGGAATACGAAGAAGCGGCCTAAGGCTACGCCTAAGCTTTTTGATGCTCCGTGACCTCGCCTACTGCTCGGCACTGCGCGCCGCTTCGCGGGCTCATGGCTGACTCGCGCCTACTGGCGCTCGAATCACGGGATTCCATTGCTCCAAAATGACAGAGGCCCCGAACCAGCATATGTGGTTAACAGGGCCTCTTCATATGGGGAGCCTCCGAACGCCCCCCGCTAAAACCGAGCGAGTCTTACCTCACGTCGGTATTGGTTGGGCACGCACCGCAGCGCGCACCCATTCGCTGCTCAGGCCACGTCGCCTTGTTGCTGACGTGGGGCTTCCTGAACACGGCGAATCCGCTCCATCTCCTCTTTCAGAAGCAGCTTCTGCTTCTTGAGGGTTTGTATCACCGAGAAGTCAGGCATGGGACGCAACGTCTCGTTGGCCAACATACCTTCAATCTTGGTGTGCTTATCTTCAAGCGTAGTTAAGTGAGTGAATAGTGACATACCGAACATCCTTCGTTGTGATCTCTGGTTTGAGAGAGCCGGCTCAGCGCCGATCTTGGACGTAGTTTGCAGCACCGTGGCTACAGGTGGTATAAAAGCAAACTGGCCTTCATATGGCAAGCAAAACTAGAGTCAAGAAAATAACTATATTTTTGCGCAGGCAATTGACATTTTGTTTTGCACGAAACTTCAACCTGTTGCCAATAGGTTTCTTTATGAGCATTTAAAATAAATGTGGATAGTATTTGTTGATGCTACGCACATCGTCATGCTGACTAGTCCTTCGCGCAGCTTCGCTGGCTCATGGCTGACTCGCGCCTACTGGCGCTCGAATAACACAGAACCCTTCACTCACTCTCGTCGAATTTACGATTTACGAGGTTTACCAACGCGTCGATTGCCTCTTGGGCTTGCGGGCCATCTGCCGCTAAATCAAGCTGCACGCCTGTCTCTCCCGCCAGCATCAGCAACCCCAGAATCGACGTTGCACCCACGGTTGGAACATCCACGGTTTCGCCTTCACGCAGAATACGGGTGACACGGATTTGCGCATCGTACTGCGTAGCAGTTTTGACAACCTTAGCAGCAGCGCGGGCATGCAAGCCCTTGCGATTTTGGATCGTGACGCGCGCGGCGATGCTCATGCGCTCTGCTTCTTGAGAAGGTTTGAGGCCACATTAATATACTTACGCCCTGCTTCTTGCGCAGTTAGCACGGCAGTCATAAGCGGCAAGCTTAGACGCACGGAGATTAGTTTAATCAGCATTGGCAGGTTAATCCCCGCAATCACTTCCACCTGCCCTTGCACCATCGATGAGATGGCTAGGTTGCTGGGCGTGCCCCCGAACATATCGGTAAGAACAACCACGCCTTTGCCTTGGTCAACATGCTTAATGGCCGTCAGGATTTCCTGACGCCGTTGCTCCATGTCGTCCTCCGCGCCAATACAGACGGGAATGATATGTTGCTGTTTGCCAACCACATGTTCCGCAATGGCGATAAATTCTTTCGCCAGATTGCCATGGGTGACGATAACGATACCAATCATAGAGGGTGGGTTTAGCCCTGAACCACAGGGTTTGCAAGGGCTTTAGACGTTTTATGCGCTGGGTTTCCAATCCTCTGGCAGCACGCGCCCTTCCTGCAACGCTTCCTCGTAGAGCATGAGCTTTGCGGCACTGTCGCCGCGATGGGGCGGTAGCGTTATGGAGGGTATCGATTTCAACGCGTCATGCGGGGCTGGAGATGCGCCATGAGGCGTAATATGCACTACCAAATGGATGGGGTGACGGACGATATGAGGCAGGCGTATCAGCGCCAAATCACGCAGTTCTAACACACCCTCGAGTGCTTTGGGCGCTTCTGCGATCATCTGCCCTGCCTCGCTCACCAGCTTCACCTGATCGTCACCAATTAGCACTGCACCGCGCGCAATGAGTTCCGCCGCGAGAGAGGATTTACCGCAACCAGATGCACCAAGCAGCAGAATGCCTGCTTCCTTCCAAATAATTGCCGTGCCGTGAAGATAGTCGCTCATGCCGCCGCAAGCAGATCAAAGACCGATTCTTTGCTGTCGGCACGATTCAGGCGGTCGCGTGATTCAGGTGTGCGCAGCAAGCGCGCAACGTGCGCCAACGCCTTTAAATGCTCTGCGTCTGCATATTCAGGGGCAAGCATGATGAACATGGTATCAACGGGTTGACCTGCTAATTGCAGTGGTACGCGCAGCCTAACATAAAACCCTATGGTGCGGTGTAACCCCTCAAATCTCGCATGGGGAATGGCAACACCACCACCCACGCCCACACCTTGCGCGATGCGCTCCGACAATTTCTCGATGATGGTTTGCGGGCGTAGGCCACTCATTTCTGAAGCAAGCGTAGCAATTGCTTGCAATGCCTGCTCCAGACTATTGGCGTTATAATCCAACAGAATCGAATCCTTGGTGAGTATGTCTGCCAAGGATTGCATGCGTTAGGCCGCCATACCTTCAGGATCAACCCAGCTAATATTACCGTCTTCACGGCGATATACTACGTTGATACGACCATTCGCTGCATTGAAGAACAGCAAGGCTGGCAAGTGGGCAAGATCCATTTTCATGACCGCTTCGCTTACCGTGAGTGTTTCAACAGGCGTTGATTTCTCAGCGATTACTAGAGGTGCGCCCTGCTCTTCTAGCTCCTCGTGGCGCTCGGTCTGCAACACATATTTACGCGCGTTGAAGATGTTCGTATCCTTGCGGTCACCATGGTGGTGGCCTTTCAGACGGCGCTTATAGCGACGAAGTTGTTTGCTGATCTTCTCGGCGGCTGCGTCAAATGCTGCATAAACATCCGGTGCAAATGCTTGGCTTTTCACCACGATGCCCGAATGCGTGCCTGTATTGCCATGAATATCCACGCGGTACTGGTGTGCTTCTTTGCCAACCACCACATCCACGTTTGGTACACGATCAAGATATTTTGAGACGGAGTCGTTCAGTCGTTTTTCCGCGTGCGCACGGAACGATTCACCCAAATCAACATGACGACCTGAAATCTGCAATTGCATCACTTTTCTCCTGATGTTTTTGTTTTCTAGTTTGCTTGCTCTTTCATCGCGCAGAATGCACGGAGGAGTACATTTACATATAGCATTTAATTAGGGGATTTCCAATAGAATAAGGAAAATTCTTAGGATTATAGATGGTTAGAGATTAGGCAGACGTACGCCCAACACCTTGGCCAAGCGCTCGGACTCACCATAATATGCGACACGGCGAATGAAGCGCGGCATGATACCGCTCCAACGGAAGTCACCCTGAAGCATGCCGTTTTTATCTTCGCCCTTATTCTGGAATACGAATAAGTCCTGCATGGTCACCACATCGCTTTCCATGCCCACCACTTCGGAAACATAGGTCACACGGCGGTGGCCATCGCGCTGGCGGCTGATTTGAACGACCAGGTGAATCGCCGAAGCAATTTGGCTGCGAATCGCCGCAGGCGGCAAGTTCAAGTTCGCCATATTCACCATGTTTTCGATACGCGACAGAGCATCACGCGGGTGGTTGGCGTGAATCGTGGTGAGCGAGCCTTCATGACCCGTATTCATCGCCTGCATCATATCGAAAGCTTCGGCCCCGCGCACCTCACCCACAATAATGCGGTCTGGGCGCATGCGTAGCGCATTTCTAACGAGGTCACGAATCGTTACCTCTTCCTCACGCGAGCGACCAAGCGTAACGGGCTTGGTTTCAAGACGCACGACATGTGGCTGGGCAAGGCGAAGCTCGGCTGCGTCCTCAATCGTGACGATACGCTCGTCCTCAAGAATATGTTGGGAAACGGCATTGAGCAGCGTGGTTTTACCCGAGCCCGTGCCACCTGCCATGATGATATTGAGGCGGCATTTGCCAGCAACTTTGAGGAATTCCGCAAGCTGCGGCGAGAGGTTTTGGTTCTGCACCATATCGTCCAGCGTGATGGTGTTCTTGCTGAACTTACGAATCGAGATCATCGTACCATCCACCGAAAGTGGCGGCGCAATGATGTTCACGCGCGAGCCGTCCGGCAAGCGCGCATCCACCAATGGGCGGCGCGGATGAATTTGGCGGCCGACGCGATTGACAATCGCTTCAGCAAGCTTGAATACCGTGGCATCGCTCGGAAAGGTAATATCGGATTTTTCGAGCTTCCCACGGCGCTCGACATAGACACCGCGATTGCCGTTGATAAGAATGTCATTGATGCGCTCATCATCTAGCAAGGGCTTGAGCGGCGCTAATTCTTCAATGGCACGCAATAGCTGCTCTTTATCGTGATGGGTAACGACTGGGGCTTCGGGCTCGTGGTCAATGCCTAGCACGCGGGTCAGCAGTTGAAGCTGCGTTTCCAACATCGCGATGCGCTGATCCACTATCTTATCGTCACCCGCCATTTTTCTGCCGCCTTCTCACCACTGATGAGGGAATATGCATGGCCTCACGATATTTCGTCACCGTTCTACGCGCAACGTCAATATTCCTATCCTTGAGTTTTGCGACAATATCTTCGTCCGATAGTATCTTTTTAGGCTCTTCGGCATCGACCAGCTCTTTAATGTAGTATTGCACGGTCTTACTCGAGAACTCATTGTCCCCCACCCCGCTATTAATAGCGGATGTGAAGAAATATTTCATTTCCAGCGTACCGCGCGGCGTGGCGATAAATTTGCTGGTTGTCACGCGGCTGATGGTTGATTCGTGCATCCCCACGGCCTCGGCAATATCTTTGAGCACGAGGGGTTTTAAGAAGCGAATGCCGTGAATCAGGAACATTTCCTGCTGTTTCACAATTTCTTTGGCTACCTTCAGGATGGTTTGGGCGCGCTGGTCGAGGGCTTTGATAAGCCAGTTAGCGTTCGCGAGTTGTTCGTTGAGGTATTTCTTAGCGTCTTTGTTTTTCTTGCTGTTCACTTCACCAGCATAGGTGCGGTTCACCAAAATACGCGGTAGCGCGTCGCTATTTAATTCTACTATCCAGCCCCCGCCTTTAGCACGACGTACTAATACGTCAGGGGTGACAACCTGCGATTCTTCCTTGACGAATCGGCTTGCAGGCTTGGGGTTGCAGCACCTTACGTCGGCAAGCAGTTGCGCGAAATCTTCATCGTCCACACCGCAGATTTTTTTGAGGGCAGCCAGCTCGCCCTTACCCATCAACTCGATATGATCGATGAATTTATCCATGACGGGGTCTAGGCGGTTCATATCACGCAATTGCAGCTTCAAGCATTCCGCAAGCGAGCGCGCGAATACACCGACTGGGTCAAGCTTTTGCAGCTTTGCAATCACCGCTTCGATTTGCTTGGCATGGGCGCCAAGCTGCTCCGCCAATGATTTCGTGTCTTCGCGTAAATAACCCGAATCATCCAGAACATCGACAAGTGCGATCGCCAGTACGCGTTCAATCGGGTCGATGATATCGATGGCGATTTGCTCCATCAAATGTTCACTTAGTGTTTTCTCGGATGACAACGTGCCCTCGATATTCGGCCCGTCTTCGTCATCAAAATTGCGGGCGGAGGCACCACCACCTTGCGCATGCGTATCGGCAGAATAGCGGCTGAAATCCGTGCGGTCCTCGTCATTCCAATCGCCCGCATATTCTTCATCATACAGCGATTCGTTGACCGAATAATCCTTATCGGAAACATCGAGCTCTTTGCGCTCATAATCTGTCTCGCCGTCGTCGGCGACAACGGCTGCCGCAGCCTCCTCGTCGGCGGGCGCTGCTTCGGGCGCTTCGTTTTCCTCGCGCGAGAGGAGCGGGTTTTTCTCCAACTCCGCATCAATAAATTCTTGAAGTTCCATCGCCGAAAGTTGCAGCAGCTTGATAGATTGCTGCAGTTGCTGGGTCATGACCAGCGATTGCGATTGGCGGAATTCTTGCTTTAATGAAACCATGCGAGCACGATAGCAAAATTCGTTCGCTATTTCCATGCAAGAAATAGACCAAGTGAAAATTTAGCGCTTGAATTTTATAATGAAAACTTCTCGCCCAAGTAAACGCGGCGCACTTCGTGGTTATTCACGATGTCGGATGGCGAGCCTTCCATCAGCACTGAACCATCATGAATAATGTAGGCACGGTCGATGATGTCGAGGGTTTCGCGTACGTTGTGGTCGGTGATAAGCACGCCGATGCCACGGTCTTTAAGGTGCGACACAATATCGCGCACTTCTGCAATGGCGATAGGGTCGATGCCCGCCAAAGGTTCGTCGAGCAGGACAAAGCTTGGTCGACCAGCCAGTGCGCGCGCAATCTCGGCACGGCGACGTTCACCACCCGAAAGTGCAATCGCTGGTGAATGGCGCAAATGGGTGATGGAGAATTCCGCCAATAATTCGTCGCACTGTGTATTGCGTCGCTCTGGGTTGGATTCACTTACTTCCAAAACCGCCATGATATTTTGCTCTACTGTCATGCCACGGAAGATGCTTGCCTCCTGAGGCAGATAACCAATACCCAAGCGGGCACGGCGATACATCGGCAGGCTGGTGATATCCACACCGTCCATGTAAATCGTACCGTAATCGGGCGTTACAAGGCCCGTAATCATGTAGAAACAGGTCGTCTTACCCGCACCGTTGGGGCCAAGAAGACCGACCGCCTCGCCGCGCTGCAATTCGAGTGACACGTTGCGCACGACTGGGCGCTTAGCGTATTGCTTGCCTAAGTTACGTACCGCAAGGCCAGAGGTTTTGTTGACAAGCTTTGGTGCATCAAAATCCTGATCGGTTGAAAATGGCGATGCAGGCGGTGCGATTGGCGCAGATGGCGTTGATATTGGCGTATTGGGTGTTTTACTACGATCGTTATTAGCGCTGGCCATTAAGCGCTTCATCCAATCATTCTCATCATCATCATAACTGCTCATGATTATTTTGCTCCCGACTGATTGGGCACGAATAACCCGCGCACACGGCCACCTGTTTGCCCCGAAGAACTATTCAGGATGCTGCGACCAGTCGCCATATTATAGGTGAGGCTTGTACCCTTGAGCACGTTCTTATCACGTGTGATCGTTACATTGCCCATCAGGTCCACTGTCTCGGTGTCCACATTGTAAATGGCTTGGTCGCCCTGCCCCGTTTCGGTCGGCGTTGTGAAAATGACGTTGCCATAGGCTTCCACGCGGTAAATACCTTTTGCACCACCCACTGATGGAGTTGGCTGCGTGCCCGAAGGCGTTTCGCGATAAAACACCACCATACGTTCGGCGCGCATATTGATATTACCCTGCGTCGCAATCACGTTGCCAACGAAGATTGCTTTTTGTTCGTTCTGCAAAACTTCAAGCGTATCGGAAACGACTTCCATAGGCTTTTTGGTATCTGCCTGCTGCGCATGGGCGCTTGCGGCAAGCATCACGATACATACTGCGCGAATCCAGTGCTTCATTTCGCTTTTACCAGTTCCATGGTCACGCGGCCTTGGCCGCCAAATTTAATGATGTTACCGTTATCCCTGATTTCAAAGCCCGTGGCAAGCAAGTTGCCCATCGGCCCTTGCCCACTCACTGCCATATCCCCAGCCGCTTGTGACGTATTCGTGTCCACCACCGCACGCTCCGTGACGACGCTGTAGCCACCATCATGGAACATCGTCACGTTGCCGAGCAAGTAGAGCAACTTGCTATCATCATGGAATTCAGCCCTGTCGGCCGTTAGCGAAAGCCATGATTCGTCGGTCATGAACATATCGGCCTGCACCTGCTCCAAATCGATGATGACAGGCGTGCGCTGAACACCCTGTAATGCCGTTACGGTATATTTTTGTCCTTTTTTATCGACACCTTGATAGCGTGGATTTTTCATCATGGGCGAGATGGCGCGCGAACCGTCTTTGTTTTCGGTCACCACGAAGGATACGCGCATGCCGCTTGTGTCACGCGTGAGCAGTGGCCAACCTATAAGGAAGGCGATCACCAGTACCGCGAAGATAGCAAGAAACCATTTACTGAATAGTACAAAGCGTGTGTAACGCGTCAGCCGCGCGAATAAATCTTCAACGCGTAGTGGCTGCGGGTCGTGCACCACGGCTACATCACCCCTGCACGCAAACAGTCATGGATATGAATAATCCCCACGGGCTTACCGTCTTCTAGCACGAACAGGCAGGTGATGGATTTATCATTCATGATGCCCAGCGCTTCTGCCGCGAGCATATTGCGCGTGATAGTGATTGGATTCTTAGTCATCACTTCAGTGGCTTTTGCGTTCATCAAATCTTTGTCGATATGGCGGCGTAAGTCGCCGTCGGTAATGATACCAATCATCTCGCCCTTATTATTCACCACCCCTGCGCAGCCAAAGCGCTTTGCTGTCATGGTTAGCAGGACATCTCGCATTTGCGCGTCGTCTTTGGTGGTGGGAAGTTCATCCGCTCCGTGCATTAAATCACCTACACGCACGAACGCTTTGCCGAGTTTGCCACCTGGGTGCAAGGCACCGAAATCATCACGCGAGAAACCTTTTTTGGTGAGCAACGCCATAGCGATTGCGTCGCCATATGCCAGCGTCATGGTGGTGCTGGTGGTTGGCGCGCCTGTTGGCGATGCTTCAGGAATTTCAGGTAGCACGATGCCAATATCAGCAGCCTCGGTTAGTGCAGAACCTTCGCGGCGTGCGATCCCAATGAGTGGGATGCCGTAACGGCGCGTATAGGCAATCATATCGCGAAGTTCTGAGGTTTCGCCAGAATTGGAAAGGCAGATCACCGCGTCGTCTTTGGTAATCATTCCCAAATCGCCGTGGCTTGCCTCGGATGGGTGCACGAAATAGGCAGGCGTGCCCGTTGAGGCCATCGTCGCTGCAATTTTGCGGGCGATATGCCCAGACTTTCCCATGCCGCTTACAATCACGCGGCCTTTGACTTTCGCCAGCAATTCGATGATAGCGATAAAGTCGTCGTCCAGCGAATCATAGATGGCTTCGATGCCCTCAATCTCCAAACGCAACACATCACGCGCGGCGTCGATGAACGGGTGGGACTTGCTGTGCGGCTTGGTATTCATGCGTTAGTTACTGCCGTGGCTAAAAATATCCTGCTCGGCCCAACCCTCTAAATCCAACAAGGCGCGGCTGGGCAGAAATGCAAAACACTCCTGAGCGAGCTTCGTGCGGCCTTCGCGCTCCAACATCACGTTCAGTTTTTCGCGCAGCTTGTGAAGATGCAATACGTCCGACGCTGCATATTCTTGCTGTTCAGGCGTGAGCACTTCAGCGCCCCAATCAGAGGATTGCTGCTGCTTCGATACTTCGGTGGTGAGCAACTCACGGCACAAGTCCTTGAAACCGTGGCGGTCCGTATAGGTGCGACAGAGGCGCGAGGCGATTTTCGTACAATAAACAGGAGCAGTCACCACGCCGAGATAGTGTTTGATGAGCGCGATGTCGAAACGACCAAAGTGGAAAATTTTCACACGCTTGGGGTCGGTCAGTAATGCGCAGAGATTGGGAGCGTTGAACTCGCCTGGCATGAACTGCACGAGGTGCGCGTCGCCATTGCCATCTGATAATTGCACCACGCAGAGGCGGTCGCGATGATTATTGAGGCCCATAGCCTCACAATCCACACCGATATCGCCGTTAAACGTTACGTCTTTGGGCAAATCGCCCCGATGTAAAAAGATGGTAATACGCTTCTCCTATGCTCTCCAAAATAGGGGCTAAACCTGCCATAACAAGGCAGGATTTACAAGTAGAAGCTTGAAAAACTTAGTTTTTTACAGGTATTTTGATGGCTTCAGAGAGATCTAACGCCTCGGCCGCGCGATTACGGCGGCTAAGTGCCAGCAATAATACGGCGCTATTGCCGATTACGCCAAGGCTTGCGCAGAATACGAAGTACGGGTCGTCTGTCTTGAAAATGGCATAAAGTAAGGTGATGGTGCTGCAGGCAGCAAACATGCCCCACGTGCTGATATTGATGGAAGCCGCACCCGTCTTATCGCGCCAGAGGGTGATGATTTGTGGAATAAAGGCAATCGCGAAGCCCATCCCAGCAGCGACATAGAGTGTGGTCAATATATCCATACTGCCAATCTACCATGCGCGGATTAAGAAAACGTAACCGTAGAGTTAAGGAAGAGTAAATAGCCTTAGGATTTTTGGCGGAACTGCGTGGTATCCAGTTCAAAATTTTCCCAAGCAGTGCGAAGCGCAGGGCTGGCCAATTTATCGAGCCTTTCTGGGGTTTGCATATGTGCTATACGTTTGGGGATAATCGTTTCAAAAATCTCGTCCGAAACGACCAATCCAGAATTGGGCTCTTTGCGAAGTTGCGCAAGACCATTATAAAGCGCTTGCAGCGCTTTTGGATCATCACGCCAACCCTCTGGCCCCTGCAATACAAATGCGCGACGATTTGCCACTTCTGGAATTAGCAACTGTACTTTATCCGCATCTTCTTGCGAGAAGCGCGCTTTCACAAACGCTTTACGCAATGCATCTTCGATCTTCTCTTGATAGTTTATAAATAACTCGTCTGAAGTGCCTGCTGCGGTGCCAACAACAATCGCGCCATCGGCGCGTGATTGCTCATCTGTGTATGAAATGCTCGACATAGCAGCCTTGCCATATAGCGGCGCCATGGCTTCGGATACGCGCCTTCTCACTTGTGCATCATCCAGTACGTAACCACGCTTTGGGGGGTGAATAGTGCCCAGCGCATCTTTGGGGTCATGTCCTGCTTTTTCTTTGGTGCCTTTGATAGTCCACTTACGGTCGGCCCATGTCGAATCAAACGGCATATGACCAGATATCATGTCGTTTTCATTGTTGAATGAAGCGCGTCTTACGCCACATTCTTTGTAGTATTTATCCATTTGCACTTCGAGTGCTGCGATGGACATACACGCGACATTACGCACGAGATCACGCACTTTTTCCTTATGTTCTGGCTCAGACAACGCATGGCCATTCATTTGAACGAGATATTCACCACCACTCTGCGCCATTAAATCGTGAATCAGATAACGCATTGCGTCACTTACTACGTTGCCGCCCTTACTATAACCAATGAGTTGGAAATGCTGTGCAATCAGCTCAGGACGGGCACGCAATTGTATAGGCTCTCCGATTTCTTTAAGTGGTCGCAGGTCGTTCATATCCACATCGTCTGGGTCTTGTGCCATGCAGCGAAGCATCAGCTTAGCGATGCGCTTAGCTCCATCGGAGGTATATTCAAAATTATCTTCTGGTAATTCGCCTGTATGCTTAATGCTCTGTAGCTCTTCTAGCCTGCGCAGCAACATGGCGCCATTTAAGAACGGGTTTTGCTCCGTATCACATGCCATCAGCACGAGTGTTTTGCTGGAATCAAGCGATCCGCCATCTCCCAAATGCGCGATGTCCAATTCCTGTTTTCCCTTACCAATACTGTCACGCGCCAATGCCTGCACGCCATGCGTAATATCGGTAATGTCGCTGTTCTTTTCTGCACGTGCATGACTAGACGTGAGAATAATGCGCGGGAAGAACGCCTGACCATTACCATTCGTCGCGCGCGGGAACATATCGTCGATCAATTTCATATCATCCACTGGCACGATTTCGCCGTCTGCATTCTCGGTAACAAAGTGATGATTCAGATCCGATTCAAAAATCTCACCTTGTCCAGGCAGCGTTCTGCCGACGATCTCCATCGCCTCAATCATGCCCTTGCTATGCGCAATGTCTTGAATCTGCGGATTGTTCATCAACTCATGCTTCATCCACGTTGCGACGGGTGGTGGTAAGAAACGGAAGTAGGCCAACATCGCTTCGCGACTCATCGCGTAGGCGCTATTCGCTGGCGAGTAATCCCAACTTTGGAACTGCCTATCGATCATCTTGCGGAACTGCATGAATTCTGGATAACGTTCATTCATCGCCGCCACTGATTCTCTTGTCCAATCGATATTCCAGAGCTCTCGGACTTCCTCGGCATTTTTCATCCACTGAAGCAGGAAGTGGGCGTTGGTATTGACGGCAATTTTTGTAGCTAATTCCCAATAGACCTCGGATGCTTCACGTACACTACGATTATAGGATTGTACTGCATCTGCGCCCGCGCGCATCATACTGGTAGCTAAGCGCGTTTGAGTAGAAAGCGCATCAATCCAGAAATTAGATATGGCACCCACCACACTTGCGTGCGTTGCTACAAATCTGCCGTTGGAATTGCTATTGTCGTTGCGAGACATGTCCTGCGTATTTTTTAGAATTAATTATTATTAATTTCACTGTGCGCCACGGCAGGAAAAACCGCAAAACTATTCGATGCTGCAACGCCGAAATAGCGTGAAACTTCACAGATTTGTCATAAATCTCGGCTGAGAAATTTTGGGCGAATACTCGCGCGTGAAACGCTTAGCTTTTTGGAAGTAAAATCACCACTTCGTCGGGCTGCATCATGCCCATCATGCGGCGCATTTGCTCGTCGAGCAAATCGAGATCCAGTGAATCATCGCGCATGTGGCGCACGCGCTGTTCCATCGCCACGCGCTTCATTTTCGTTTCCTGCAGTTGTGTTTGCAGCACTTCGTGTTCATGCGTTTCACGTATCAACGCAAACAGGCCGCGCTCACCATGCATCACGTGATAGGCGAGATAAAATACGGCGCAAACAATCAATAGCGGCCGCATGAGCCGCATTGGTGATAGTTTCTGTACTGCCGCACGCCTCATTAGACGTAAGCCCCTGTAATGTAATACACATATCGTTTATTATGAACGATTGTACAATTATTATTGCTGTCAAATACCTATAATTTATAACAGCTTAGGAGCGATTTTTATAGTGCTATGTGGTGGTTCACGAACTTTGTGGAACAAAATAGCCTTTCGTGATTATCCGCACGTATAGCATAAGCGAAAGGTAGCTTATTTTTCAATAAGCTACCTCGCGTGGCAGTTTTGTAACTAGGTGCAAAACATATTACCAGTGACCATGTCCGTGGCCATGCTTGCGATGCCCCCAACCATACCCATGATTACGGTAACCACGGTGGCGGTCCCAACGATCACCTGAGTTGTAGATGAAGCTGAAGGATGATGTGCGAGGATAGTACGGGCGCGAGTAGCTATTGTAATAGGTAACAGGCTGCACGTAACTCACGGGCTGCACATAGGTGACCGTGGGTGCAGCTTGAATGGTTGGCTGCTGTACGATTTGCCATGCGCCGTCGGGCTGCATGCAGGATGTGCCATACGCTTGCTGCAAACGCCCACCGACAAGAACATCTTTGGTGAACTCACGGCAATATTCAGCATGCGCAGGCATGGCGAATAATGCTGCCAATGATAATGGGATCAACGCGTGACGGGTCTTCATAAGTTTCTCCATACGTGACGACGCAGTTAATCTGCGTTCGGTAGTGATACGGAGTGGTTAGTTTAACCCCTGCGGGGGGTTGACGCATCGTGTCAGGCTAAAGCGGCTTTACCTGCATAGCGGCCTGTGGCGCTGAGTTCTTCAGCGATACGCAGCAGCTCATTATATTTCGCAGTACGGTCAGAGCGGCATGGCGCGCCCGTTTTGATCTGGCCGCAATTGGTTGCAACAGCGAGGTGCGCAATGGTTGCGTCCTCCGTTTCGCCAGAGCGGTGCGACATAATGGATTTATACCCCGCGCGATGTGCTAGCTCGACGGCGCGTAGCGTTTCCGTCAACGTGCCGATTTGGTTTACTTTTACCAACAGCGCATTCGCCAAACCATCTTCAATACCTTTGGCGAGAATGGTTGGGTTGGTAACGAACAAATCGTCACCCACTAATTGAATCTTCTTTGCGAGTGACTCGGTAGCGAGTTTCCAGCCTGCTTTATCATGCTCACCCATCGCGTCTTCAATGGAGACGATTGGGAATTTGCTAACGAGGTTTTCATAGTATTTTACCATGCCCGCCGCATCGAGCGATTTGCCTTCGCCCACCAACTCATACTTATCTTTTTTGTGGAATTCAGACGCCGCCGCATCAAGCGATAGCACGATATCGTCACCTGGCTTGTAGCCTGCTGACTCAATCGCCTTACAAATAAAACTCAACGCGTCTTCGGCGGATTTGAGGTTGGGGGCAAAGCCGCCTTCATCACCTACCCCTGTATTATGGCCTGCGTCTTTGAGTTGTTTTTTCAGTGCATGAAAAATCTCCGCGCCCCAACGAATCGCGTCCGCCATCGACTTTGCGCCAACGGGCATAATCATGAATTCTTGGATATCGATCGGGTTGTCCGCGTGCGCGCCACCATTGATGATGTTCATCATCGGCACGGGCAGAATCGTCGCCTGCGCGCCGCCCACATAACGATAAAGCGAAAGACCCGAAGATTGTGCAGCCGCTTTGGCAACCGCCAGTGACACGCCCAACGTTGCATTCGCACCAAGGCGGCCTTTATTGCCTGAACCATCAAGCGTTACCAAGGTTTCGTCTATATGTACTTGCTCGGTGGCATCAAAGCCCATGAGCGCGTCTGCAATCTCGCCATTCACGTTATCAACGGCTTTTTGTACGCCTTTGCCCAAATAGCGCTTCTTGTTACCATCGCGCAGTTCAATCGCTTCATGCTCGCCTGTTGATGCGCCCGATGGTACCGCCGCGCGGCCAAATGCACCGCACTCAAGCAACACATCCACCTCTACGGTTGGGTTGCCACGGCTGTCGATAATTTCGCGTGCACGAATGGATTGAATAGCGGTCATAGGTAGCTCTTGGTAAGTGAATCATAGGCTTTCAGTTGTTCGAGAAGCGTTGGCATGTCTGCGAGCTTCACCATGTTCGGACCATCGCTTGGTGCGTTGTCGGGGTCTTGGTGCGTTTCCATGAACACACCCGCAACGCCCACCGCCACCGAGGCACGTGCGATGGTGGGAACCATCGTACGGTCACCACCGCTTGCAGTACCCTGCCCGCCTGGTTGCTGCACACTATGAGTCGCGTCGATAATCACGGGATAACCCGTCTGCGCCATGATGGGCAGCGCACGCATGTCATTCACCAGCGTATTGTAACCAAACGACACACCACGCTCGGTGAGCAAGATATTCTTATTGCCAGAGTCCGCCACTTTCGCCGCGACATTCTTCATGTCCCACGGCGCGAGGAATTGTCCTTTTTTCACATTCACCACGCGACCAGTATTTGCGGCAGCAATCAGCAAGTCCGTCTGGCGACAGAGAAATGCAGGGATTTGCAAAATATCCACCACGGGAGCGACAGCCTCGCAATGCGCGATCTCGTGCACGTCGGTTAGAACAGGAATGCCAAACGTCTTTTTGATTTCTTCAAATACGGCCAGCGATTTATCCAACCCCATGCCGCGCACGCCTTTCAAGCTGGTGCGATTCGCTTTGTCGTAGCTAGTTTTATAGACGAATGGAATGCCAAGCTTTTTGGTGAGCTCCACCAGTTTACCCGACATATCGAGCGCGTGGTCGCGTGATTCCATTTGGCAGGGGCCAGCAATCAGCACGAACGGCAAGTCGTTACCGAAGGTGACGTTGCCTGCTTTGACGTGGTGCGTCATGCTGCCTTCTTTTTCACAAGTTTGGGTTTGCCCACTTTGCCTTTATTCTCTTTTGCCGCTTTTACGAACGCTGCAAAGATAGGGTGAGCATCGAATGGGCGCGATTTGAATTCGGGGTGGAATTGCACCGCGATAAAGAATGGATGATTTTTGAGTTCCAGAATTTCTGGCAATTTACCATCTGGCGAAAGGCCGCTAAACACCGCGCCATGCTTTGCTAAATCGGCAGCATAATGCATGTTCACTTCATAGCGATGACGATGACGTTCAGTAATTTTGGTCGTTCCATATACCTTCGCCGCGAGTGACTTCGCTTGAATCACGCATGGGTAAGAACCCAGACGCATCGTACCGCCAAGGTCGGAATCTTTGCTACGCTTCTCGGTTTTGCCTGCGTGCTTCCACTCTTTCATGAGGCCAACAAGCGGGCCGCGCTTGTCTTTGCTGGCGGGCGAATTAAATTCGCTGGAAGTTGCGTCTTTGATGCCAAGGAGGTTGCGCGCAATCTCGATGGTGGCGATTTGCATACCGTAGCAAATACCAAAATAGGGAATCTTGCGTTCACGCGCATATTTCACCGCAGCGATTTTGCCTTTCACGCCGTCTTCGCCAAAGCCACCTGGGACTAAGATAGCGTCAACGTCTTTGAGTTTCTTATCTGCATCCGCAGATTCGAATACGCGCGAATTAATCCACTGCACATTAACGCGCACATTATGCTCTATACCTGCGTGATCCAGTGCTTCTGTCAGCGATTTGTAGGTATCGCCAATCGAGGTGTATTTACCAACGAGCGCTACATTCACTTCGCCCGCAGGCTGCTTGTAGCGCTTGACGATCTTATCCCACGCCGCAAGTGAAAGTTCTTTCTTCGGCTTCACACCGAAATGGCTCATCACCTGTCTGTCGAGACCTTCACAATGCAAGTTATGCGGCACTTGATAAATCGTTTCCGCATCGAGCGCGCTGATAACGTTCTCGACTTTCACATTACAAAACAGCGCCAGTTTGCGCTTCTCGCTGAGCGGAATTTCACGATCCGCACGGCAGAGGAGAATGTCAGGCTGAATACCAATCGAGCGCAACTCCTTCACGGAGTGCTGCGTTGGCTTGGTTTTTAATTCTTTAGCAGCAGCGATGTATGGCACTAACGTCACGTGCATAAACAATACGCGGTTGCGGCCAAGCTCGTAGCCTAATTGGCGAATCGCCTCGAAGAATGGAAGCCCCTCAATGTCACCTACGGTGCCGCCAATTTCGCAAAGGATGAAATCTTCACCATCCGTATTGCCTTTGACGAAGTCTTTGATGAGGTCGGTAACGTGCGGAATAACCTGCACGGTTCCGCCGAGATACTCACCTTTGCGCTCTTTGGCGAGCAGCTTCGAATAAATCTGGCCGGTGGTGATATTGTCAGACTTCTTGGCGTTCACATTAGTGAAGCGCTCATAGTGCCCTAAGTCCAAGTCGGTTTCCGCACCGTCTTCGGTTACGAAGACTTCCCCGTGCTGGGTTGGGTTCATCGTGCCTGGGTCAACGTTCAGATACGGGTCAAGCTTGCGCAGGCGCACCTTAAAGCCACGACCTTGTAAGAGCGCTGCGAGCGACGCGGCTGAAAGCCCCTTCCCTAAGGAAGAAACTACACCGCCTGTAATAAATATGTACTTCGTAGGCATTATTCTGCTTTCGGCACTTCTGGTGTTTTCTCTTCTTTTTTCACGTCATCAGCCGCTTTCGGTGCTGACTTTTTGGTCTCTTTCTTCACCTCGTCAATCGCGAGCGGTACGGATGGTTCACCCGACTCTTGCTCTTTAATCGTGTCGACCAGTGACTCGGGGCCACTGCGTGCTGCAAGAATTCCCAACACCAAGCTATTGATGATAAAAATCGCCGCGAGGATGGAGGTTAAGCGCGTCATGAAGTTGGCTTTGCCGCGACCTGAAAACACGTTCGCGCCAGAGCCTGAGCCGAGACCGAACCCGTCCGTATCGCTACGCTGGATGAGAATCACCACAATCAGTGCCGCACACACTAATACCTGAACCACTAACAAAACTGTTTCCATCTATAATCCTTTCGCTTCCGCCGTCGCCCGCAACATAGTCACAAACGCGTCCGCCTCAAGGCTGGCACCACCGATTAATGCCCCATCGACTGCCTTGAGCGCGAGAATTTCGCGGATATTGGTTGGTTTTACCGAGCCTCCATACAAGACGTGCGGGGCGCTGTCACGCGCTGTTTTAGCAAGCTGTGCATGAATGAAGCCGTGGGCTTCTTCAATCTGATTTAGCGTTGGAGTTTTACCCGTTCCAATCGCCCAAATAGGCTCATAAGCAATGACTAACCCATCGGCCAATGGCAGAAGTGTCGAAAGTTGGCGTTCCAGAACCTTCACAGTCAGGCCTTCCTCGCGCTCACGCTCGCTTTCGCCAATACAGATAATAGGCACTAAGCCAACCTGCAGTGCTGCCACCGCCTTGGTGGCAATCATGGATTCATGCTCCTCAAAATGCTGGCGGCGCTCGGAGTGCCCCAGAATTACGTATTCACAGCCGATATCACGCAGCATGCTAGCACTGACTTCGCCTGTATAAGCCCCCTCCTGGGTGGTGGCGCAATCCTGTGCACCAAGCTTCAGTGGGCCTTTGGGCGGAATGTGCAAATACGGGTAAGGTGGGCAGAAAACCGCCTCGATCTGGCTGGGGATGTGTGGGCTAACCTGCTGCGCAAACTGCGCAACACGCAGCTTATTGCCGTGCATTTTCCAGTTAGCTACGAGGAGTGGTGTTTTCGTCATGGAAAACCTATGCCGCACTTTACATTTAATTTCAACAGCCTTACACCACACACTGCTAACCAATAGAGGCTTTTATTATGCTCGCCGCCATGCGCAACACGGTCAGTGGTATTTTTGCCAAGACCCTTCTGTTCTTTCTAGTCGTTACCTTTGCTGTATGGGGGATTGGCGATATCGTACGCGGTGGCCCTACCGACGGCACATTGGTACGCGTTGGTGAAAGCGATATCACGGCACAGGAATTTGGCCGCGAGTTGCAAATGGTTCAACGCAATGCAGAGGGCTCGATCCCTCCCGAAGTGCTCAATTCACCTATGTTGCGCCAGCAAGTGCTTGAGCGCATGGTACAAACGCGCTTAATGCGCACAGCGAGCAGCGAGATGGGCTTAGCAATCGGCGATGCATTGCTTGCCAAGCACACGAAAGAAAACCCACTATTCCAGAACGTAGATGGCACATTCAATGCCGAAGCGTTCATGATGTACCTCAAGCAAAGCCAACAGAACGAGGCAATGTATCGTAAGCAATCAACTCAAGAACTGAGTGAAGGGCTTTATACTCGCAGCGCCGAGTTGGACCAGCTTCGCATGCCTGAAGCTTACGCGAATCTTCTGACACTTAACCGCATGCAGCGCCGTAGCGCCAAGCTGATTACCATCGCTGCAAATGATACCATCGCGCTGGATGATGCAGAACTCAAAGCGTATTACGAAACACAAAAAGACTCGCTTTACATGCAGCCCGAAACACGCAGCATTCAACTGGCGATCATTGATAAGGCCACCATTACCAAACTTACTAAAGGCGATGGCAATGCCTTTGAAGAACTCAGCTATACGGTGGATGATGCCGTTGCTGCGGGTTCATCACTCAAAGAAGCACTCGATTCAGCAAAACTCACAGCCACCATCAAGACACTCAACGTGAGTGCAGATGCAGGCAACTCTGAGTTGGAGCGTGAAGTAGTCGCTCAAGCATTTACACTGAATGACGGTGAAGCTTCGAGCCTGTTGAGCAGCAAAGAAGGTGAATATTTCATGGTGGGCGTGAATAACATTACTCCCGCTACGCCTAAAGCATTCGAAGCCGTTAAGCAGGACGTTATCACCCATTGCCGTGAAGATAAGGGTGCAGAACTCGCCAAAGAAAACGCCTTGGCGCTTAAAAAGAAACTGAATGGCGAAGCGTCACTCGATGCGCAAATCGCTGCTGCGCAAGCGGCAGGCGCAAGCGTGCGTGATACGGGGCTGCTCGCACGCCCAGATGTTTCAGCCAGCAAGGATATTCCCGAAGCACTGCATCATGGCATGTTCGATGCAGATAAAGGTGATGTAATCGGACCAGTCGCCCTCGATAAAGGTGGCTACGCGCTGGCCATTGTGTCGGACATCAACATCCCTAGCGATGCAAAAGCGGATGATAAAGCCATCGGCACGATGCGCGCGCAACTCAATAGCCAACTCTACCAGTATTGGATGCGCGATGTCATGCAACGCTACCCTGTTAGCCAAGTCGGCGCAATGCCCGAGCAACAGCAATAATGGCGATTCACCCAACACGTGATGAGTTTGTAGCAACGCATAAGGCGGGCAAGCGCCAAGTCGTCTGGACGAAACTCGTCAGCGATTTGGAGACCCCCGTTTCCGCCATGCTGAAATTACAGCACGAGAGCACACAGGCATTCTTGCTCGAATCCGTTGAAGGTGGTGAAACACGTGGGCGTTATTCTATCGTCGGTATCGACCCTGATTTGATGTGGCGCTGCATGGGCAACAAGCCCGAAGTGTCGCGCACACCACCATTTAATGATGATAGCTTCGAACCTGCGTGGGACGACAGCTTAAGCTCGCTGCGCCAGCTCATCCAGTCGCACCGTATGGAGCTGCCAGAGTTCCTGCCGCCCATGGCTGCAGGCGTGATTGGCTATATGGGCTATGACATGGTGAAGTTGATGGAGCGCCTGCCCGACTCCAAGCCCGACAATATCAATATTCCGGACGCATGCTTTATTCGCCCGCGCACGATGCTGATTTTTGACAGCGTGCACGGCGTGGTATTTATCGTCGCGCCGATTTGGGAAACCGATGGCGATGGCAGCGCTCACTATGAAGGCGCAAAAAAACGCATCGAAACCGTTGTGCGTTTATTGCAAGGGCCTATCGACCAGCGCAATTACTATAAAGACGTGCCCGATACCCAGCCAAACTTCAAAAGTAATCTGACGCTAGATGAGTATAAAGGCCTTGTCACCAAGGCGCAGGAATACATTAAAGCGGGTGATATTTTCCAAGTCGTGCTGTCGCAACGTTTCACGGCGGATTTTGATTTGCCGCCGATTGCTCTCTATCGCGCCCTGCGCCACCTCAACCCTTCGCCATTCCTGTTCTATTTGAATTTCGGCGGCTATGCATTAGTGGGCTCTTCGCCTGAAATTCTCGTGCGCCTACGCGATAATATCGTGACCATTCGCCCCATTGCAGGCACGCGCCCACGCGGCAAAGACAATGCGCAAGACAAAGCGCTCGCTGAGGAATTATTGGCTGATCCAAAAGAACTCGCCGAGCATCTCATGCTGCTCGACCTTGGTCGTAACGACGTAGGCCGCGTGGCAAAGCGCGGTGATGTGCGCGTGACCGAGCAAATGATCATCGAGCACTATTCGCATGTCATGCATATCGTGAGCAATGTCGAAGGCGAATTGGCCGACGGGTTGGATGCGCTGAATGCTCTCGCCGCAGGTTTCCCTGCAGGTACGGTTTCGGGCGCACCCAAAATCCGCGCGATGGAAGTGATCGATGAATTGGAGCCCGAGCGCCGCAGTTTCTATGCAGGTTGCGTGGGGTATTTCTCGGCGAATGGATCGATGGATACGTGCATCACACTGCGCACAGCGCTGGTAAAAGACGGTAAAGTCTATGCGCAAGCAGGTGGCGGCATTGTTGCCGATTCTGACCCGAAAGCCGAATATGAAGAGTCGATGAACAAGGCCAAAGCCGTGATGCGCGCTGCGGAACTGGCGAGGAAATTCGCATGAAAAATATTCTCCTCATCGATAACTATGACAGCTTTACCTATAATCTCGTGCATTATTTGAGTGAGCTGGGCGCGAATGTCGAAGTGGTGCGCAACGACGCGATGAGCGTGACCGACATCATTGGCAAAAAGCCTCACGGTATCGTGCTTTCGCCAGGCCCATGCACGCCGAATGAAGCGGGCGTGTGCTTAGACCTCATCAAACAAGCGGCGGGTAAGATTCCGCTATTCGGCGTGTGCCTTGGCCACCAAGCGATTGGGCAAGTATTCGGCGGCAAGGTGATTCGCGCACCGTATGTGATGCACGGCAAAACCAGCAAGATGCTGCACACCAACAAAGGCGTGTTCAAAGACATCCCCAATCCATTCATCGCCACGCGCTATCATTCCTTGATTGTGGAGCGTGATTCACTGCCCGCTGACTTGGAAATAACGGCCGAGACGGAAGATAAGCTGATTATGGGCTTACAGCACAAGACATTGCCGATTCATGGCGTGCAATTCCACCCTGAATCCATAGCTTCCGAGCATGGGCATAAACTGCTCAAGAACTTCCTCGACACGCTATGATTGACGCGCGCCAGTCGATGAAAACTACCATCGGCGCGATGCTCGACGGCACGATAGACGCCGCCGAAGCGACTGAGTTTCTGACTTCGCTTGAATTATCGCGCATCATGCCTGAGCAATTGGCTGGTGCAGTGGATGCAGTGATGGAACGCGCCAACCCCTTCCCCGCTTTTGCAGGTGCAGTCGATTGTTGTGGCACGGGTGGCGACGGCAAACATACGCTGAATGTTTCAACAGCGACTGCACTGGTCGTTGCGGCATGTGGCGTGAAAGTGGCAAAGCATGGTAACCGTGCTATTTCGTCCAGCAGTGGGTCGGCGGATGTGTTGGCGGCGCTTGGCGTGAATATCGAGGCTTCCACCAAAACGCTTGTGCGTTGCTTGAATGATGTTGGCATTGCGTTTTTGTTCGCACCGAATTTTCACCCGGGATTTGCGCGCGTGGCACCGTTGCGCAAGGCCATTGGCACACGCACGATTTTCAATTTACTGGGGCCACTATGTAACCCTGCGCATGTGAATCGCCAGCTTATTGGCGTGTTTGATAAGGCGTTGATTCCTACCTTTGCGGCAGCGTGCCAGTTACTTGGCCGCGAGAATGTTACCATTGTTCATGGTGAAGACGGGGTGGATGAATGCTCCATCAGCGCACCGACACTTACCAATACTCACACCATCACCCCGCTCGATGCAGGTTTGCAGTACCACGCGCCCGATGCATTGACGGGTGGCGACGCAGTGCATAACGCCTCTGCATTCACTGCGCTTCTCGAAGGTGCTGCGGGAGCTTATAGAGACGCGGTATTGCTCAATAGCGCGGCGCTGTTGATGGTAGCAGATATTGCGGATGATTTGAGAAGCGCCGCCAGCCTTGCTGCGGAAGCCATTGATTCTGGCCGCGCAATGGCGATACTGGAGCGACTGAAGAAGGTAAGCCATGAGTAAGCTGCAAGAAATTTGCGATGTAAAGCGCGAGCATGTTGCCAAGCATAAGGCCATTACGCCGCTAAGCGTTTTAGAAGATTTGGCCAAACAGCAATCGGCTACGCGCGGGTTTCATGCGGCGATTCAAAAGAAAATTGCTAATGGCAGCGTCGCCCTGATTGCGGAAATCAAAAAAGCGTCGCCCAGCAAAGGGGTGATTCGTGAAGATTTCAACCCACCTGAGCTGGCGAATTTCTATGAACTTGGTGGCGCGACCTGCCTTTCCGTACTTACGGATGAGCCGTATTTTCAAGGGCGTGACGAGTACCTCAAAGAAGCGCGTGAAGTGGTGAATCTTCCTGTATTGCGCAAAGATTTCATGATCGACCCGTACCAAATCACCGAATCACGCGCTCTAGGTGCGGATTGCATTTTGCTGATTATGGCCGCCCTTTCGGACGCGCAGGCGCAAGAATTGGAAGACGCGGCGATAAAGCTGAAAATGGACGTGCTGGTCGAAGTACATGACGAGGAAGAGCTGCACCGCGCGCTAAAGCTAAAGTCGAAGCTGCTGGGGGTCAATAACCGCTCACTCAAGACATTGCAGGTTGATATTGCGACATCACTCACGTTGCGCCCGTTGATTCCTGAGGGTTATACGCCCGTATGCGAAAGCGGCATTTTCACACGCGACGATATTGCCAAGATGCGCGCGGCGGACATTCATTGCTTCCTGATTGGCGAATCGCTGATGCGACAAGCTGATGTATTGGCTGCCACACACCACTTATTGGAGGGATAGATGCTAGGCCAACTCGCTGAATATCACACGGTGATCAATGGCCAGCCAATCTTATGGCTGGATATTGCCGCAGCCCTATTCTTTTTCTGTGCGTGGTTCGGATATTCCGATTACGCAGACAGGCAATATCACAGACGCACCAACCTCATGCGCACTATGGACGATATGCGTAAAAAGTGGATGCAGGAAATGCTGCTGCGTGAAAACCGCGTGATGGATGCAACGCTGATAGGCAATCTATTGCGCTCGATTGCATTCTTTGCATCGACCACCATTCTGATTCTGGTGGGTATTATTACCGTGCTTGGCACACATAATGAAGAAGGTCTGCAACTGATTCGAGCGATTCCTTTTACCGTGGGCTCTACAGCCTTCATGTGGGAGGCAAAGCTTCTCTTGCTTGGCATTATTTTCGTATATGCGTTTTTCAAACTCACATGGTCGCTGCGCCAATATAACTATACCTGTATTCTGGTAGGCGCGACACCGCACCCAAATCATATTCGTAATGAGCATAAGGAATATGCACTGCGCGTGGGTGATTTGATTGCCAATGCGGGCCGCCATTTCAACATGGGGCTGCGCGCCTATTATTTTGGCGTAGCAACCGTTGCGTGGTTCATTAATGGTGCATTCTTCATCGTGATGACAACGTTGGTGGTTTACGAGCTATTTCGTCGCGAGTTTCGCTCGCACGCGGTGGCAACCCTTGACGGGGTTGAGGGCATTTAACCCGCTAGTCACTCCATGGGCGATTGCCCTGCCAGTCGCGGCTGGTTTCGATGCGCAATTCATCGCCTAGCCAAATACCGATTGTGCCATTCATTTTATAGGTTTCGATAATGCGCGTGTCATTCAGGCACTTGGCACCGTACTTCATAAAAATGACGTCCGACGCGTTACAATCGTTGAGCAGCGCTAAATCGCTATAAGGCAGCGCAATACGCTCGAACGCTACGCAGCCAAGTTTGTCGCAACGCCAATCAGGTGCTAATTTCGGCGTATAGGGCAGTGTTTGGCCAGTAGCTGTTCCATTCGCCCATAATTCTGGCACGAGTGATTCTGCGCGCCCACGCACAAGGTGATAAGCGCCCTCGCTTCGTAGCGCGATCTGGTTAAGGCCGCTTGCAATCAGCATATCAGGCAAACGCACGGTACTAATACTGGCAATGCCAAGCACCATAACGATGATGCCCGTATAGCGCATGCGCGTGGAGAGTATGCAAAGCCACGCTAAGCCGAATGCAAAAAGTGCTGCACCCCAATTGGGAATCGCCTTAATGAATATTAGTGCATGCGGCAGCTCAGATACATTTGCAGCGACGCGTAGCATCGCTTCGATTCCCACCCACATGACATGCAGGGCGATGGATTCAAGCCCGATAGGTAGTAGCAAGAAATAAAGCGCCACCATTGGCATGATGATGATAGCGACTACTGGGCTTAATATAGTATTCGCCAGTACACCATACGGCGAGAGAGTATTGAATTGGTGAATCACCAATGGCGCAGTCGATGCTTCAGCCACGACACTTACCATCAGCAGCCAACCAAGATATTTAAGCGGTGTGCGCCACGTAGTTTGCTCCGCAAGGTCGCGTGAAAAGACAAAGGCGATAATCGCCATCGTTGCGGCGAAGCTGAGTTGGAAGCCAGGCTCCAACAAATCGGACGGGTCGATTATCAGCATGAGTACGGCCGCCAGAATCAACGAACGCATGGGCTGCACGTTGCGAGCTAGCATGACAGCGCCTAGCACGAACGCCATCATGATATAAGCACGCGTGGCAGAGAGCATCATACCCGTAATCAGTAGGTACGCAGTAAGTGCAATCAACGTGAAGGCTGCTGCGATTTGTTTGGCAATCGGGCGTTGACCGAATGTTGGGATTGCTAGAAACAGCAACCGAAGGCCAATAAATGCAATCCCTGAAATCACCACCATATGCGCGCCTGAAATGGCAATCACGTGCAAGAGGTTTGCGGCCCATAGCTGGTCGTGCACTTCTGGTGGAATCGCCGCATCCTCACCTGTAATCAACCCTGCCGCAATACCATTATGCGGTGATGGTAAGGTGTGCATGATATTTTGCGTCAGCGCATGGCGCCAGCGCGCCCACATGGCACTCCACCCCTCACCGTCAGTCGCATGCTTGGTAACGGTGATCGGGTTCAGCCCGTAGCCCACTGCACCAATGTCGCGGAAAAAGAAATAGCGGGCAAAGTCGAAGCTGTGCGGCATAGCGGGGCCCATGGGTGGCAACATGCCTGCATTCAGTTTCACACCGTCACCTATCATGAGTTCAGGCAACTCACCACGCATCGCAACACGAATACGGCGCGGGGTTTGTTCGGGATTAAATCCTGCAATCGTGACCTGCGATAAAGTGATCCGTATGCCTTTAGCGGTGGGCTCAATCTCATCAATCACCCCTGTTACGGGGCGCGGCGTAATCGCGCGCTCCAACATGCGATGTTCGATATGCGCTGTATAAAATGTCGCCCATGACAACCCGATCATCAGCAGTAAAAAGGCATAGCTTGCGCTTCGCAGGCGCTTGGTGAAAAACCAAGCGATGGCTGCTACTAACAAGAAATAAGGCGCATAGTCAGGCTCACTGGGCAGCGCGAAATAGAGCGCTATCCCCGCGATGAACCATAAAGGCGTGAGTAGCCCTCGCCCCTCATCGGCACGCCAATCCATAAGTATCTGGGCCAGTAACTCCTTGCGCGTAAGCATAGCTTTTGTTACCAGTCGCGGCCATGACAGTCATTACCAGATTTGCCCCCTCGCCTACTGGCTACCTCCATATTGGCGGTGCACGGACAGCGTTATTCAACTACTTGTTCGCCCGCCACCACGGCGGCCAGTTCAAGCTGCGCATTGAGGATACGGATGTTGCACGCTCGACCGATGCGGCAAAACAAGCACTCATCGAAGGGTTGGACTGGATGGGCGTGCGTTGGGACGGTGAGATTGTGTATCAGCTTGCACGCGCAGCGCGTCACCGCGAAGTGGCCGAAGAACTTGTGAAAAATGGCGCGGCCTATTATTGCTACACCACGCCTGAAGAACTGGCAGAGCAACGCGCCGCCGCCGAAGCCAAAGGCGAGATTTTCAAATATGACCGCAAGTGGAGAGACCGCACAGACAGCGTTGCAGGCGTAAAGCCAAGCGTTCGTATTAAAGCACCACTGACGGGTGAAGTAATTGTGAAGGATTTAGTGCAAGGTGATGTGACCTTCGGTGCCGATGTGCTCGATGATTTTGTGATTTTGCGTTCCGACGGCACGCCCACCTATATGCACGCCGTGGTCGTGGATGATCATGATATGGGCATCACCCACATTATACGTGGTGACGACCATTTGAATAACGCTGGCCGCCAGATGGTGATTTATCAAGCCATGGGTTGGGACGTTCCGGCATGGGCGCATATTCCACTCATTCATGGGCCAGACGGCGCGAAGCTTTCAAAACGTCACGGCGCAACAGCCATTGGTGATTATGCGGGCATGGGGTATTTGCCCGAGGCCATGCGCAATTACCTGCTGCGCTTGGGTTGGAGCCATGGTGACGACGAAATCATTTCCGACACGCAAGCTATCGAATGGTTCAATATTGAAGGCATTGGCCAGTCGCCATCGCGCCTTGATTTTGCGAAACTCAACCATGTGAATGCACATTATATGCGTGCGAAGTCTGGCGCTGAATTAGCGCAGCTTGTGGGCATGGAAGCGCAGTGGGCAGCAGCACTCGACAGCGTAAAATCCAAAGCCAGCACGCTAACTGAACTCAATGATGCTATGAAATTCTACCTCGAACGCCCAACGAGCTATGACGATAAGGCAAAAGCAACCCTTGAAAAAGGCAAAGCGAACTTACCCATGATGATTGGCGCGCTCGAAGCACTGGGAGACTGGAATGCCGCAGCTATCAAGGCTGCTATTACCGCCGTGGCTGAGGCAAATGGCAAGAAATTAGGCGAGGTTATGCCGCCTATGCGTGCTGCCATTGTTGGAGCCATGAGCGGCCCCGATATCCCTGATGCGATTGCCATTTTAGGTAAAACCGAAGCCTTAACACGCCTGAAAGCGGCGCTGTAGCTTGCATTTATTGTATTTTGAGCATACATAGCCCTCATGACCATCATGCCACTCGTTATCGAGCCTGACCCGCGCTTGCATATTCCTTCCGTGAATGTGCCAACGGTGGATGATGGCGTGCGCGCATTTGTCAAAGACATGTTCGAGACCATGTATGCAAATGACGGGCTTGGTTTGGCTGCGGTGCAAGTCGGCGTGCATAAAAAAATTATCGTGATTGATGTGGCGCAGCGCGAAGGTGGCAATGACCCGCGCGTGTTCATCAATGCCGAGATTGTGGCGAAGGATGAAACGCCGCGTAAATTTCTTGAAGGCTGTTTGTCGTTCCCTGATCAGTTCGCTGAAGTGGAGCGGCCTGATACAGTGCGCGTGCGTTACCTTGATGAGAAAGGCGTACAGCATGAAATCGATGCGGATGGGTTACTCGCCACCTGCTTGCAGCACGAGATCGACCACACGAATGGCATTGTTTTCACCGATCACCTGTCGAAACTAAAGCGCGAGATGATTGTGAAGAAACTCACCAAGCTCAAGAAGCTTGGCATGATTAGCGATATGCCTCATCCGAAAGAGGATAACGCTGCTTTATAGCGTGACAATTATTTTTCTCGGCGCTAACGTCTGGTCATGCGCTTCATTTTACCACTCTTGCTGATTGCATCTTCTGCCGTTGCACAAACGGCGGACCCTGCTGCCAATTTTCCGAAAGAGGCCATTACGAATGTTCAGCAACCTGGTGCGCCAAAAGTTCCGGATTCGCCACCGGCACCTGCGTCACCTGCCCAACCCGCTGCGCCTGACGCATGGCCTGCGAACACTGTTCCCGTATTCCTGATTTCATGTACGCAAGGTAATACCCAGCTTATCGCGCCATGCCGTTGCGTTATCACCAACCTCATGCAGTCAATGACGCATCGCGAATTCCTCGAAATTTCGGCGAAGAATGCGATTGAGAAAGACATTCGTTATACCAGCGCCCGCCAACAATGCGCGATGAAGTCGCAGGCGCAGAAGCAAAAATAATGACCGCACGTCGCGTAGTTTTTATGGGCACACCGCAGTTTGCAGTGCCGACATTGCAGTCGCTCATCGCGTCTGAACATCAGGTAGTTGCTGTTTATTCGCAGCCGCCGCGCCCTGCTGGTCGTGGGCAGAAGCTGACTAAGTCACCTATTCAGCAATTGGCAGAACAGCACGCTATACCCGTCTTTACACCTACGAGCTTAAAGTCAGCCGAAGAGCAATCAGCGTTTGCCGCGCATCATGCGGATGTTGCCGTGGTCGCCGCATATGGTTTGTTGTTACCGCAAGCGGTTTTGGATGCGCCTAAGCATGGCTGCATCAACATTCACCCCTCAGCATTACCACGTTGGCGTGGCGCCGCGCCGATTCAGCGCACCATCATGGCAGGCGATACTACCACTGACTGCTGTATCATGCAGATGGAAGCAGGGCTGGATACTGGCGCAGTACTCGCGCGCGAGGCATTTGCGATTCCCGATCATTTCAATGCAAGTGATTTGCATGACACTATGGCAAGCACGGGCGCACGCATGACTATCGATGTGTTGGCGAAGCTTTCATCGCTCACGCCAACCATACAATCTGGCGATGGCGTGACATACGCGCATAAAATTACCAAAGAAGATCAGAAAATCGATTGGTCAAAACCTGCACAGGAAATTCGTAACCAGATTCGTGGGCTATATCCATCACCTGTGGCAACGACAACCATCCATGGTGAAGTCGTGAAAATTTTTAGCGCTAAGGTTGAGCCATATAATGGTTCAGCTAAACCCACGGGCATCGTGCTCGATGATGCCTTACTGGTTCAATGTGGGGGCGGCTCAGCCCTTAGAATCCTTGAGTTACAGCGCCCCAATAAGATACGAATGGCGGCATCGGATGTCTTAAAATCCTTTATAGTTCAAAAAGATAACCAGTTAGGTTAACCTGCTTGCTGAAGCCCCCTATCCACACGCCCCGCAAAAGCGGTTGGAACTGCCTATTTTTTGTGCTACTTTCCCCATCTAATTATAAAAACACGTAATAACAGCTCGGTAAGGCAACAACATGTTAATGCAATGGCAAGTACCTATGAATGACGACGTCGTGATCTTGAAGCAGCTCGATGAGCTACGCGAACAGCACCGTAAACTTGATAGTGAAATTTCACAACTCGTGGGTACTGATAACGAGTTCCGTTTAGCGCAACTCAAGAAGCAGAAGCTTCGCATGCGCGATCAAATTTCCATGCTTGAAATGGAAATGTTCCCCGACCAACCCGCTTAGGCGTTTTTTCGTTTAATGAATTACGCCTGACTGCTCGACGAATTCACCCGTCACCACTTGGTTGCGGCCTTTTTGCTTAGCCTGACTCATGCGGTGATCGGCAAGCGAGAGTAGCATGCCTGCGTCTTGCTCTTGGGTTTCACGGCTGGTTGCCACGCCAATCGATAAGGTTAGCTGCACTGGCTGCGAACTATGGCGCGAGGTGAAATGATGGCTATTCACGGTGGTGCGAATACGCTCGGCCACCCAATAAGCGCCTTCGATACTTGTATCAGGCAGCACGATAGCGAATTCCTCGCCCGCTACGCGCGCGGCCATATCGGTTTCACGTAAACAGGAAAGAATAAGTTTCGTGACTTCCTGTAATACGAAATCGCCAAATGGTTCGGTATGCTGTTGATTGAGCGCGGCGAACTTATCAATATCGATCATCAATAACGCTGCGTCTTTACCGCTACGGCGTGTACGCTTCACTTCGTCTTCGAGTTTGGCGAAGAATTGCTTACGCAGTGGCAGACCAGTCAGCGCATCGCGACTAACAAGTTCGGTCACTGCTTCTTTGAGTTGTTCTTCGGCATAGATACGGTCGGTGATATCGCGCAGGCTTCCCACCGAGCCAAGTAGTTTGCCATTCTTATCGTGCCATGGATAGGAAATGTCCGACACCCATATTTTGCGGCCATCCTTAGTGCGCATCAGGTAGTCTGCTTGCCATTTTTGCACTTCACGATTTTTGCGCATCAGTTCCAAGCCAGCATAGCTTTCCACTTGCTTCACGCCGCCTTCAATAAGGCGTGTTTCGATAATGAGCGTGCGCACATTCATGCGCTTCAACTCATCTGGCGTATAACCAAGCAGCTTCGTAGCATTCGGGCTGACGTAGCTATAATGCATGGTTTCATAGTCGAGGCGATAGACGGTATCCGTTGAATAACTACTCAGAATTTCCAACTCATCTTTGAGCTGTTGAATCGTAACAATATGCTCGATCGCCTGCTTGCCTTTGCGCCAGCCGCGTTTCGCCTTGTTTTTCCAGAGTCGCTTGATTGCCGAGGTCTTTGTTATTTTTGCTGATTGAGCAGCCATACGGACCTCATATGTTATTATTGTTACCTATGAGTCTTAGCAGGTATTTATTAAGAATGCGTAAATGATAGTGCGCTGCAGCGATTTTAGCCTAAAAGCTTGGCATTCAAGCGCTTGCTGAAAGCTGCGATATCACTAACTGGCTCGCCTTCTGCAATGCGCGCCTGGTCTAGCAATAGCCATAAACTATCCTCGTCATGCCCGTCTGCCAGCTTCTGAATCAGTGGGTGGTTGGGGTTCACTTCAAGGATTTTAGGCATGCGTCTTGGCAATTGGTTATGCTCGGCCAAGAAGCGTTCCATGCGCATGTCCATATCGCCTTCACCTATCGCTAAACACACAGAGCTATCGGCCAAGCGTTGGGTGGTGCGCACATCACGCACTTCCTCGCCATATAATTTCTTCATTGCATCTATCAATGACTGTACGGATGGTGAATCTTGGTTAGCTTCTGCTTTGCTTTCAAAATCCTTGCCTGCACGTAACACTGATTTGAACGGAGTCTCACCGTATTTCAGGGTTACGTTCGTCCAGAAGTCATCGACATGGTCGGTGAGCAGCAGCACCTCGATGCCACGTTGCTTGAAGCCCTCGATTTGTGGGCTGTTTTGCAGGGCTTTCAGCGAATCACCCGTGATGTAGTAAATTGCCTCTTGGTCAGATTTCATGCGCGATTTGTACTCGGTCAGCGATGTCATGGCATCACCATGCGTGGAGTGGAACCTGCACGCATCGAGAATTTTATCGCGTGGCTCGGTAGCTTCGCACAAACCCTCTTTCAGTACGGGGCCAAAGTTGCTCCAGAACTTTGCGTATTCTTCGGGTTCTTTTTCTGCGCGCTTTTTCAGATCGGCAAGCACGCGTGAGGTAATGGATTCACGAATCTTAGTGAGCACCGCATTCTTTTGTAGCGTTTCACGACTGATGTTCAGTGGTAGGTCTGACGAGTCGATCACACCACGCAAAAAACGCATATAAGCTGGAACAAGGTCGACGCCTTCGTCGGTAATGAATACGCGCTTTACGTAAAGCTTCACGCGGCGCTTGCGCTCGGGGTGGAACAGATCAAACGGCTTCATGCCTGGGATGAACAGTAGGTTGGTGTACTCCACCTTTCCTTCTGCTTTATTGTGCAACACCATCCATGGCTTTTCTGGGCTATGGGCGATATGGCGATAAAATTCCTGATACTGCTCTTCCGTCACATCGCTTTTATTGCGCGTCCAAATCGCTGAGCCGTCATTGAGGGTTTGGGTCACCCCCTCCTCGTCTGTCAGGCTTATGGGGAAGGACACATGATCGGAATAGGTTTTAGTGATAAAGCTGAGCTTATGCTTATCGAGATATTCTTTTGCGTCGTCCTTCAGATACAGCGTAATAGTCGTACCGCGTGGACGCGATGCCGCAGGAGAAACCGTGTAGCTGCCTGCCCCTTCAGATTCCCACCACCACGCGTCTTCTTCACCTGCTTTGCGTGATTCCACGGTGACTTTCTCTGCCACCATGAAGGCAGAATAGAAACCCACACCAAATTGGCCGATGAGATTGGTGTCCTTGTTTTTTTCAATCTGCTCGAAGAACTCGCGCGTGCCAGATTTGGCGATGGTGCCGAGATGGGCCATCATGTCCTCGCGGTTCATGCCGATGCCGGTATCCTCAATGGTGATAGTCTTAGCTTTGGCATCAAAAGAAAGATGGATTTTCAGATCAGGATTATCCTTAAGAAGCGCATCATTTTGCGCGGCCTGATAACGTAACTTATCGCACGCATCAGAAGCGTTTGAGATAAGCTCACGCAGGAAGATATCGCGGTTGGTATACAGCGCATGGATCATCAAGTGCAGTACGCGCGCTATCTCAGCGTCGAACGTATGAAGCTCTGCGTGTGGTTCGGTGGTCTTTTTTGCTGCTTTTGCCATAGTCTTACTCCGTCTCTGCACGGTATATGGCGCGTTTTTCGACTATTTCAAGGCCTTGAAGCTCAGATAGGCATCCGCCAGAACGCAGGCCATCATCGCTTCACCAATCGGCACAGCACGGATGCCCACACATGGGTCATGGCGGCCTTTGGTCATGATGTCGGTATTCTTTCCGCCCTTAGTCACGGTTTCCACGGGTTGCAGAATCGAACTTGTTGGCTTTACCGCGAAGCGCACGACAATCGGTTGGCCGCTTGAAATACCACCCAAGATGCCACCTGCATGGTTGCTGAGGAATTCAACGTTCTTTCCCTTAGCGCGCATACGGTCGGCATTTTCTTCGCCGCGCAATTTAGCGGCTGCGAAACCATCACCAATCTCGACGGCTTTCACGGCGTTGATGCTCATCATCGCCTCGGCCAATTTTGCATCGAGCTTATTATAAATGGGGTCGCCCCAGCCTGCGGGCACGCCCTCGGCCACCACTTCAATCACCGCACCGAGTGAGGAACCGTCTTTACGCGCTTTATCGAGCGACGTTGCCCAGCGCGCTGCCGCCTTCGCATCGGGGCACCAGAAGGGATTTTTGCTGATTTCTTTGAGATTGATTTTGGAGCGGTCGATACCATCACCACCCATTTCAACCAAGTACCCCGTGATTTTCACGCCCTTGAGAATTTTACGCGCAATCGCACCTGCGGCAACGCGCATGGCCGTTTCGCGCGCGGAAGAACGCCCGCCGCCACGGTAATCACGAATGCCGTATTTCGCGTCATAGGTAAAATCAGCATGGGCGGGGCGGAACTTGTCTTTAATGTCGCCATAGTCTTTCGACTTTTGGTCTTGGTTATAAATAATCAGCGAAATCGGCGTGCCCGTGGTTTTACCTTCGAACGTACCGCTCAAGATTTTTACCTCGTCCGCTTCACGACGTTGCGTAGTGAATTTATTCTGACCGGGTTTGCGTTTATCCAAAAATGGTTGGATGTCTGCTTCGGTGAGTGAAATCAGCGATGGGCACCCATCCACCACGCAACCAATCGCCTCACCATGAGACTCGCCCCATGTGGTGAAACGAAACAGATTGCCGAATGAATTGGATGCCATAGCCTTCTGCTATACATGCCCGCTTTACGATATTCAATAGGATAGCTAGTGAAAGACGCCCGAAGCCTGCCCTTGCTGGCTTTCGATGAACTTATGACACATATCGATAATATCCACGAAGTATTCAGTATAACCACTTAAATCATGCCCCGTACGTCGTTCAATGCGCTGAACATCTTCCAACATTTTTTCTGCAGAGATAATAATACGCGGCAAATTTTCGGCAATACTGCGTGGGTTATCCAAATATAATTTACAGCCCAGCGCAAAACTTTGCGCGACATGCAATGTATTGTGGTTGATATCGGCCGCATCAATTACATCTTTTGGTATTTGCGGTGGGTAATCATGGGCTTCGCGTTCGAGATTGATGCGATATATTTTTTCGGCTGGGCCACCTAAAATCCAATCCTTGTCATCTGCTTTACTGCTGGTACTCACGCAATAGCCCAATTGATGTAGAGGAGTGAGATCATACGCCTCATTGATAGCGCCAAGCGTTTCATTCATATCACGTAGTTTTTTGCGAAGCTCAGTACGAAATTGTAGATCTGGATTTCCAAACGATTGGGTATCCTGCAAATCAACATCCGTGACTGAGGTTTTCTTTTTAACCATGGGGTTTCCTTGTATTGCCTACGAAAGCTAACAAGACTTGGTTAACACTAGGTTAATAACGAGAAAAACGCTACACCAACGCAATATCTGGTGCGTCGATAGCTTTCATGCCAACCACATGGTAGCCGCTATCAACATGCAGATTCTCGCCCGTTGTGCCTGCACCCAAGTCGGACAGCAGATAGAGGCCCGCACCGCCCACGTCTTCAATCGTGGTGTTGCGCTTGAGCGGTGAGTTAAGCTCATTCCATTTCAGGATGTAGCGGAAATCGCCAATACCCATAGCAGCCAAGGTTTTTACAGGGCCCGCAGAAATCGAATTGACGCGAATGTTATATTCACCCAGATCCACCGCCAGATATTTCACCGAGGTTTCAAGTGCGGCTTTGCATAAGCCCATCACGTTATAATGCGGCACCACGCGCTCAGCGCCCAGATAGGTAAGCGTGAGGAGTGAGCCACCATTTTTCATGAGTGGATAGGCGCGCTTGCAGACAGCCGTGAAGCTATAGACCGATACGTTCATCGAGTTGAGGAAGTTCGGCAAGCTGGTGTCTACGTATTTGCCTTTGAGCTCGTTCTTGTCGGAAAAGCCAATCGCATGCACCACAAAGTCCAGCGATCCCCAGTCCTTTTCCAAGGTGTTAAATGCTGCGTCGATACTTGCTGCATCCGTGACATCGCATGGCAGAATATGCTTGCTGCCAACGGATTCCGCCAATGGGCGAACGCGTTTTTCAAGTGCTTCACCTTGATAGGTGAAGGCGATCTCAGCGCCTTGGGCAGCGAGATATTGGGTAATGCCCCATGCTAGTGATTTGTCATTGGCGACGCCCATAATCAGGCCGCGCTTACCCTTCATGAGGGCACCTTGTGGAATCTGCACTTCTTTCTCGGTCATATTCTGTCTCTCGTGGTCATAAAAAAAGAACCCCCATCCGATACCACCTCTTTTTTGAAATGAGAAGTGCGGATGAGGGTTTTTTTCGTTATTTTTGAATCCCTCAGGCTATTGGGTCACTTTCCATGAGCCATCAGGCTGGCGGCAGGCCGTACCATAGGCTTGCTCAGTCTTGCCACCCACATTGATGGTCTGGTTGAATTCACGGCAATAGCTGCCTTCCGCCGTCTGGTAGTAGTTTGACGGGGTGAAGCTACCTGAATTACCCGACTCTGGGTTGTTCCATGGCAGTGTCTGACCAGCAGGTGCTGTCTCAAGCGCTTGCTGCTGTGTCTTGTTGTAGTAGCTCATGTCCGCACGGTCGAGCGATGCGCCAATTTCGTGACCTACACCTGCACCAAGCAGTGTACCGATTGCGATTGCTGCGGTACGACCGCTACCGCCACCGATTTTCGAACCAATCACTGCGCCTGCAACTGCGCCACCTACGGTGCCCACATCACTTTTCGTGATGCCACCACCACCCATTACGCCACCTTGGCGTGCATTTTCTGCATTCTGTGCGCCGCACGCTGTCAGCATGATTGCTACGGTACTTAACGCCACGATTTGTTTCATACGCATTCGTAAATCTCCTGTTGTAAATGCCACGCAGCTTCTACTCTGCATTCGTTATACGCGCAAGTATGTGTTACCCCTGCGCACGGGTCGAACGCCATACCACCACGACGAACATTAACCCCCCGATAATCGCCAATAATCCGCCTAAACCCATGACTCCCAGCGCGATTTTGACTTCAGGTGCGTAGGTCTGCCCTGCGGCTGCCGTTTTGCGCAACACACCGTATCCACCTGAATAGGCGAGGCCGCCAATGTGCATAACCTGCCCTACCCCATATAAAATAGGCTGCCAGAACGCACTACGCCAGCTCGTCACAGCGCGACAACCAAAACGTGGTAGCAATGCATAGGCATAGCCCATGAGCGCTAAGGTTACGCCGACGATTGCGCCATGATAATGCGCAGGAATGGTGACGTTCTGCCCTTGAATCATTAAGCCTAACAATCCACCCGCCGCAAATAGCGCCATCGACGTAATAAGCGCCGAGGCACAGGCACGATACTCACGCGTTGCACCCCAGTGGCGCACTAAACCCCAAAGCAGCGCTACGAACAGAATACTTGGAGCAACGCCGCCCCATTCGATCATGATATCGGTGAAGTGATTGATGAACGCCTGATCGTCGATAGTGTATTGGGTGAACGCGTAGAGCGGCACCATCGCCGCGCCGAGCGAAAGCAACCAAAGCACCATCAGCACCCACGCAGGCGCGACAGGACGTGCGATGACTTTCTTAGCAAGCGCTAGCCATGCCAACATCATCACCATTGTGTAAGCGAATTGCAGCGTATGGCCACCAGCCCAGAAGAGCAGCTCGAAGAAGTGCTGGTGGGTTTGGCCTGCGGGCATAGCTTCGCCGCTTAAGTAGAACATGCACAGCGCTACCAGCAGGATGATGGCAATGGTGACCCAGCCCATATCAACGGCAGTGTTGCCGTGCTTGGTGTGTGACGCAAATTCACGCCCCAGCGCGACAATAATTAGGTGTACGCTGACAAGCAAGATTGCGGCAGCAATCAACGCGAGGCCAAGGAAGAAGAATCCATTAAATAATACGGGAATATAATTGCTCTTGATGACTTCCCACTCACCCGTGAGGGGTGAGATTGTCATACAGAATGTGCCTATTGCCATGCACCACCAACTGGCGGGCGCAATCACGGGCAAGGGTTCGCGTTGGTAGGTTTGAATGAACATCGCCATACCCACGCACATGACAGCAAGGAACCATACTAGTACCGAGAGATCAACATGCACCACCAGTGCTACCGAGAAGAGGTCTTTGAAGGCAGCAAGCTGAGGCGTGCGCGCGATTACCAGAACGAGTGAGAACAAACCCGCAATAGCAAGTGCTGTAACACCAAGCATGAGCCATCGTTTCGGCCAGTGATACGGAGTGTTTTGCATAGATTCTCCTCTTGCGCGGCACCTTAGAGCGTTCTATGGGACAGTCAACATGCAACCACTCCCAATCCACCTCCCTTCTATTTCACGCTGGCTGATTGCTTGCATGGCCATGGTCGTGTTGATGGTTCTGATTGGTGGCGTAACGCGGCTTACCGAATCGGGTTTGTCGATTGTCGAATGGAAGCCCATCACGGGCATTCTTCCGCCGCTAAGCAAAGATGCATGGCAACGCGAATTCACCGAATACCAATCCAGCCCTGAATTCATTCACAAGAATGCACATTTCACGGTGGAAGATTTCAAAGGCATTTTCTGGCTAGAATATATTCACCGTGTCGCTGGGCGCATTACGGGTTTGGTGTTTCTGCTGCCGTGGATTTATTTTGCAACCAAACGCATGCTGCCCGCACCACTCTTAAAACGCATGGCAATTGCAGGGATTTTGGTGGCCGCACAAGGCACCGTTGGTTGGATTATGGTGGCAAGCGGCCTTGAAAACCAGCCACGCGTCGCGCCTATTAAACTTGGCATTCATCTCACACTCGCCTTTAGTATTTTTGCTTATGTCTATTGGACATGGCTGCAGATTCATGGTCAGCCTCGGCATTCCTCGCATCGTGGCGCGGCGATTGCGGCACGCGCACTGCTTTTTCTCACCGCTATCCAGATCTTCCTCGGTGCGTTAGTGGCGGGGCTTGATGCTGGTTTGATCTACAATACCTATCCTTTGATGGACGGTAAATTAGTGCCCAACGGCATTGCACTACTAGAGCCATGGTGGCTCAATCACCTTGAGCATGTGCCCATGGTACAGTTCCAACACCGCATGGCGGCAGTTGTATTAGTCATCGCTACATTTGCCTTCATGTATTACGCCTATCCGCGCATGCACATTATGGAGCGCGAGCGGCTCAAAAACTTAATGTGGGTGCTGTTATTACAGTTCGCTTTAGGCATTTATACGCTTATTTCTGTGGTGAATATCTGGCTTGCCAGCCTCCACCAACTCAATGCACTGTTGCTGATTGCCGTATTGGTGCGCATTATCTATGCGCTGCCACTGAAAAAATAACGCTTTATTCTTGCTCGTAAGGGCGACTTGACTTAGGACAAGTACAACAAGAAAAAACGTCACTAATACGGAATTGATGAATTACGACGCACTATTTGACGCGGCGATTGCTGATATTAAAGCAGAGGGCCGCTACCGCGTGTTCACTGACCTGAAGCGTCAGGTCGGAGCATTCCCTAAAGCATTGTGTGAACGTACCGGTCAGCAAGTCACCGTTTGGTGTGCGAATGATTATTTGGGCATGGGTCAGCACCCTACCGTTCGTGAAGCGATGAAGCAGGCTATTGATACCATGGGCGCTGGCGCTGGTGGTACGCGCAATATCTCTGGTACGCATCATTGCATCGTCGAGTTGGAAGAAACCATTTCAGCGCTTCACCAGAAAGAAGCGGCGTTGGTATTCACCTCGGGGTATGTTGCGAATGAAGCAACACTTGCAACGCTCGGCGCGATGCTGCCTGACGCGATTATATTCTCCGACGCGCAAAACCATGCGTCGATGATTCATGGTATCCGCCAATCTGGTGCAGAGAAAAAAGTGTTCCGCCATAACGATGTTGATCACCTCGCCAAGTTGCTCGATAGCGTGGATGCAAAACGTCCCAAAGTTATCGCGTTTGAGTCCGTATATTCGATGGACGGTGATATCGGCCCTATCAGAGATATCTGCTCGCTTGCCCGCCAATATAATGCCCTCACTTACCTCGATGAAGTGCATGCCGTGGGTATGTATGGTCCGCATGGGGCTGGTATCGCTGAGCGTGACGGGCTGATGGACGAAGTCGATATCATTCAAGGCACCATGGCGAAAGCATATGGCGTGATTGGCGGGTACGTTGCCAGCCGCAGAAATATCGTGGACGCGATTCGCTCCGTCGCACCTGGCTTTATTTTCACCACCTCGCTTCCCCCCGCAGTTGCGGCAGGCGCCAATGCGAGTATTCGCTATCTCATGCATTCATCGGCCGAGCGCGAACAGCACCAAGCCAATGCAGCGACGTTAAAATCAATGCTGCGTGATGCGGGCATCCCGATTCTGGATACACCAACCCATATCGTTCCAGCGATGGTGGGCGACCCTGTCCTGTGCAAGCAAGCTTCCGATATTCTGCTGGAAGAATATAACATCTACGTCCAGCCCATTAACTATCCTACTGTGCGCCGTGGCACAGAGCGTCTGCGCTTTACCCCTACCCCATTCCACACGATGGAAATGATGCAGCACCTCACCGACGCATTGGTAGAAGTTTATAGCCGCCTCAACATTCGCTTCGATGAAGCGGAAGCGCGCAAAGTCGCTTAAGCGGCTTTGGCGACTGCCTGACCATTTGCATTCAAGGTTACTTCGATATTACCGCGCGTTGCCTTGGAGTATGGACATACCGTATGCGCCTTCTCGACCAGCGCTTGAGCAGCCTGCGCATCCAGTTTTGGCAGGCTCACATTCAGCACCACGCTAATCGAAAATCCATCATCGCCTTGATGCAGACTTACGTCTGCGGTGACACTCACCTCACCCGTTTCGATTTTTTGTAGCTGCGCAACGTATTGCACGGCGCTGCCAAAGCATGCTGAATAGCCTGCGGCAAACAGCTGCTCTGGGTTACTGCCTACACCACTTCCCGGACGCGCAAGCTTGAGGTTAATCAGGCCATCATCGCTTTTACTCAGCCCATCACGTCCGCCAGTGGTAGTTGCATGTGCCGTATATAATTTTTTCATGAGTTGCTCCTTTGGGTTGAAATAAAAAAGGCCCGCCGTTTGGCGAGCCTTTTAGATTAGTGCGTGGCAGTAGCCATTATGCGGCAACTGCTTTCACGAAGCGCTCGGTCGATTCAGCAACGCGCTCATTGAGCGGCTCTGAAATTTCCGAAGCGCCGCTAAATGCCAATTCCGACACTTTCAACGACTCGTTAAACAAACCATCAAGGTTCGATTTGAAAAACTTGCTGCTGAGGTCGAACATGTCGTTCAGCGTGCGGCAGTTGAAGATTTGTTTGCTGAGTTCAACATTCTGCGCGAATGCTTTGTTCGCGTAGTTGATGATCTCTGCGCTGATGTTTTTCGAAACGCTCACCGCGATGTTACCGCACTGCATAGCAGCTTCAGCATTCTCGCGTGAAAGTTCTACCGCTTCGTTAACTGCTTTGGTTGCGCCTTGCGCGCTCTTTTGCAAGTGTGCGCTTGCGTCTTTACCGAAGCTGAACGCTTTTTCTGAACCTTTTGCAGCATCTGCAAATTGGCTGAACATTTTCGAAGGATCAAATTGACCAAACGCTTTCGACGCATCGAACTGAGCGAATGCTTTCGAAGGATCGAACTGGCTCAAGAGTTTGCTGGTGTCGAAACCCTTCGCGCCACCGAAAAATTGCTGCATCAAATCGGTTGATGCTTTTACGGCTTGCTCGGTCATTGACTGCATATCCTTTGCAGCCTTGTTCATGTCGCCTTGTGCGAATGGCAGTTGGTACAGCTTAGCTGATTGCTGTGTCCAATCTTGGCTCGTCGCTTGTTTTGCTGTCGCAGATTTCAAAGGTGCAGATGCACGCTTCTTTGCTGCTGACTTTTTTGCTGCAGGCTTTTTGGTTTTTCTTTTGCTCATGGTACTCTCCTAAGGGTCGATTTTGCAATGCAGCGAATATAGCGCTATTCGCTTATGAGTCAAGCTCACAAACGCATAAAAATGCTGCAATGCAAAAATAGCTGACGGCTGTGATAAATGGCCGATTCCAGCCATTAATAAAGCGTTATGCCTTAGCCGTTTGCTACTTTTTTGTGAGCTTTCAACTCACTACGTAGCTTCTTGGCAGATGCAACCATGGCGCGAAGTGCTGGGTCTACTTCCTTCCAGCCGCGTGTCTTAAGACCGCAATCTGGATTCACCCAAACCTGCGATGGCTCCAACACTTCGAGCGCTTTGCGAAGAAGTTTGGTCATCTCTTCTTCTCTTGGCACGCGTGGCGAGTGAATGTCGTATACGCCGGGTCCAATCTGGTTTGGATATTTGAAATCAACGAAAGCATCGAGCAATTCCATCGCTGAGCGTGACGTTTCGATGGAGATTACATCGGCATCCATCGCCGCGATATTTGGCATGATGTCGTTGAACTCAGCATAGCACATGTGGGTGTGAATCTGCGTTGCATCTTCAACCACGGCTGCAGAAAGACGGAAGCTATCTACTGCCCATGTCAGATATGCTGGGCGATCCGATGCGCGCAGTGGCAAGCCTTCACGCACGGCTGGCTCGTCGATCTGAATGAGACGAATGCCTGCTTTTTCGAGATCTTCCACTTCATCGCGAATCGCGAGTGCAATTTGTTTACAGGTGATTTCGCGTGGCTGATCGTCACGCACGAAGCTCCACTGCAAGATCGTTACTGGGCCCGTAAGCATGCCTTTTACTGGGCGATCGGTCAGTGACTGAGCGAACTTGGTCCAACGCACGGTCATTGCTTGTGGGCGCGATACGTCACCGAAAATAACTGGCGGCTTCACGCAGCGCGAACCATACGACTGCACCCAACCATTCTTGGTGAAGGTGTAGCCCTTCAGTTGTTCACCAAAATACTCGACCATGTCGTTACGCTCGAATTCTCCGTGCACGGGCACGTCGATATCAGCGTCCACTTGGTACTTGATACATTCTTTGGTTTTCTCTTCCAAGAACGCGTCATATTGCGCTTCGGTAAGTTTGCCCGCCTTGAATTGCGCGCGCGCTTCACGAATCTCAACCGTCTGCGGGAAGGAACCGATGGTGGTGGTTGGCAATAGCGGCAGCTTCAACAATGCGTCTTGCGCGCCGATGCGGTTTTTGAATTCCGACTTACGCTTGAGCATGTCGTCGTTCAGTTTTGCCATACGCGCTTTTACTGCATCATCATGGATGCGTTTGCTGGTAGCACGCGTTTGCATTGCTTTTGCATTGGCAGCGAGTGCTGCTTGTACATCCTCTGCATTGCGATCATTGGTTGCCTTGGTGAGCAACGCAATTTCGTCGAGCTTCTGAACGGCGAACGCCAACCACGATTTAATTTCGCTATCGAGGGTGGTTTCGTTGTTCAAATCTACGGGCGAATGCAGGAGCGAACATGAACCCGCAATGACCAAACGCTCGCTTGGCACTTTTTCGAGTGCGCGGTCGATGAGTTTTAGCGCCGCTTCGTAATTAGTTTTCCAGATGTTACGACCATTCACCACACCGAGCGAGAGCACTTGGTTTGGTTTCACGTTGGTAAGCGCAGCATCAAGCTGGCCTGGCTCACGTACGAGGTCGATATGCACACCATCCACTGGCAGAGCAAAGGTCAATGCAGCGTTATCACGCAGACCCGCGAAGTACGTGGTCAGCATGATTTTGAGCCCCGATGTTTTCAGTGCATCAAATGCTTCGATGTAGGCTTTCTTTTGGTCGTCCGACAGGTCGAGTGCCAAGAATGGCTCGTCAATCTGCACCCATTCTGCGCCAGCGTCTTTGAGGGACTTGAGAACTTGTTGGTACACAGGCAGCAGTTTTGGCAATAGGTCGAGAGCATTGCCACCACTGCGGGTTTTACCAAGGCTCAGGAAGGTCACGGGGCCAATCACTACCGGACGGGTGGTGATGCCTTGTGCTTTTGCTTCATTGAACTGCTCAAGCGGATAGTTATGGGTGAGCGAGAATTTGGTATCGGTATCAAATTCTGGCACGATGTAGTGGTAGTTAGTGTCGAACCACTTGGTCATTTCCATTGCCACGACGTCCACACCGTCTTTCTGGTGGCCACGCGCCATCGCGAAATACAGGCTCAACTTATCTTTGGTTTTGAGTGCTTCGTAGCGAGGTGGAATCGCACCGAACATGTGAGTGTGGTTGAGAACTTGGTCATAATACGCAAAATCACCACTGGCGATATGCGCGATACCTGTAGCTTGCTGGTGCTTCCAGTTGGTCGCGCGGATTTCTTTTGCCGTCGCTTCGAGCGAGGCTTCGTTTAGTTCACCCTTCCAGAAAGACTCGAGTGCTTTTTTCAATTCACGGTTTGCACCAATACGTGGGAAACCTAGGTTCGCGGAAATGGCCATGTGTAGCTCCTTTCGATAGCTTGTCGGCAACCCACCATGGGAAGCCACAAGGCGCATGGCTGCGCCTCAATCGGGAGGGCGTTTATAGCCTTGGAATTAGGAAAAGCAAGCCTTTCTAAGGCCTGTGGACGAGCGATAGAAGCAAGCGGTAGAGCACAAAGGCATTGAAACAGTGCCATAAAAAGTGCGTACCGATGGGCAGAGTGCTGCAAATACTTAGATCTAGCGTACGGAAAGTGATGGAAAGGATGAAAACACCCAACGCAACTGCAAAGCCGCGCGCAGCATGATGCGCCTTTATTTTAAGCAAGACCGTAAAGAGTGCCAGTGCTGAAATAGCAGGCAAATACATGACGCTGCCATTGAGCATATCAGGAGGCAGGTATTTACCCGCGACATAGGATACAGCGATGAATGCACCAACCCCCATGAGCGATTTGAACCATGAAAGCTCGAATGCACGGCGCAGCGCTGCGTAGAAAAACAGATGAATGAAGATGCCAATCGGAATGACATCCGCCAGCATGGTTTCTTGCGTGGCATAGAGGTGCCAGAGGCCAGAACCAACCCCAATACTAAACAGGGTAAGTGTGAGTAGCCATAAATCCCAATGCGTCTTGAAATGATTCCCGCGCAGCGCACGTGCCGCGTAATAGGCTGCAATGATAAACGCGAGGTTGGTAATTGCGTTGAGCGGCTCTGCCCATAAACCTGCATCACCTGCACGTTCGCAGTATGCGTCTAGGTAGTTGGTTATGTTTGGGTCGCTCATATCGCGCTCGAATCACCCGCCATGCGCTTGAGACGCGCCTCGCGGTTTACGTTGCGAACAATCTGCTTCAGCAAAATGTAAAGCAGCGTAGCATTGAGCGAGTGCCACAGGAAGTGCGTACCAAGCGGAAAGAGGTCACACACTTCGCGGTCAATCGCGCGGCAAAAGAGCGAGGTGATGCCAATGATCGCCGCAAGCATGAATTGATTCGCACTGGGGCGACGCTTCATGTTGAGATACACGGCGATAATCACCAAGGCGATCATCGAAGAGAGGTAGCCAATCGAGTCGTTAAGTGCGCGTGGGAATTGATGCACTAGCACGTGTGAGAAACCTACAAATGCAACGAGGCAGACAATCCCCTGAAACAGCGTGGTGCGCCCGATACGGAAAATCACGCTAACGAAATAGATCATGATGAAGAGCACGATGGGAATCGTATCCATCAACTCCGTCGTGGTGTTTGGGTAAGCGTGGAAGATGATGCTGTTGATGCCAATGAAGAACGTAAGAAAGGTGAGCGCGTGAATATCCCATATCCAACGCCCCATTACGTCTTCGTGCTTGTGGTAAAAGCGATAGATCGCCACCGCAACATAGATGAATCCGAGATTGGAAATCACATTAAGTGGTTCGGCGAACAAGCCCTCTGCGTGACGTTCGCAAACACCATATAAGTGCGATAAGGTTGGCTCCATGCTTCAGATATAGCAGATTTTTATGCCACAATCGCCTGAAAAATATCGTTATTTTTAGCTGCGTCGCAGCATTAACCATATACTAACCGAAGCTTTGTAAACTACGGGAATGGCAGAACCGCTTGAATCCTTGAGCATCCCCGAGTTACGGCCGCCCAACGTGGAGTACGAGGCCGTCGCCCCCATTGTCACGAAACTGAAGTCTCAGCCGCCCGAACCTATCACCATGGGAGAAGCGCATACACTGTTACATTGGACCGTCGCCCTTGCCCTGCAAGGGTTGGAGAATCTTTATGACAGCAAGCGCAACTGGATTGATCCGACCCATGGCGCACTACCAGATGTTAAAACGCGCTATGACCCCACCACCGACCTCTACACGAATGGTGACGCAGAAGAACTCTATCATGGTCACCCACCCGATCATTGGGGTCGCTACATTACGAATAAATGCGTGCAGGCACGCGACCTATCGGATGCAGTGCTGAGTGAATTGCCAAAATCCATGGTCACGTCGATTCACACCAATGCCTTCTCGAAAATCAATCACGGCATATTAGTGTTGAAGTTGCCTATCGAAGAACATGGCGAGGTGACGCAGAAACATTTCCTTGTCGACCCAACCATCGCACAATTCTTCTATGACGATAACACTCCGCAAGATGATTCGCATAAGGTTGGTGAGCAATTACTGGCGGTGAATGAAGCCTTCGCGCGTGAGCTTGTGAGCCAAGGGTTTTCCGAACTGAGCGAACCGAACGCCGAGCTGTATGTGAATGCTTTAGGTGTGGATATGAAACGACAACGCGCCAAACATGCCATGGCTGAGAGTAAGGGTAGTTATCTGGATTTCCTGCAGCATCCTGAATTTGCTCAAGCGCGCGTTAGCACGCAGCCTGGTCGCTTCTAATCACCATTTATTCGGTGCGCCTGAATAGAAATAGGTGCCCAGCCCAATCGTAAACAGGAAGCAGCCATAGAGAGCGTGCTCGGCCCAAACAAGCGCCATGGAGCGCCGCTTATGATAGGTGCAGGCAAAGTAAAAGCCGCCAATGGTGGTAAGCCCCACCGCGACCCAGTTTTGTAAAATGATATGGGCAAAGCCAAAAGCCAGCGCGGAGGCGGTAATCATCGCGCCACGACTTGGGAAGAGCGGCTTGTAGCGCTCGAAGAAATAGGTACGGAAGATGAACTCCTGCGGCACCACCGAAATGAGCGGGTACATGACCATAATCATCATCCATAATCCCGTGCGCTGCGTTGGCAGTTCGAGGAATTTTTCGGGGTTAATGGTGAAAAGCAGCGCGGTCATCGCGATGGCAGAAATCACGAACCGCACGAGAATAGGCTTCCACACGCCCTGCGCGCGCAGTGCCGCCCCGTCCCAGAATTGGCGGATGGTCATATCAGGGCGCAGGTGGCGATAGATGAAAATGCAGTAGAGCAGCATGACCCACAGCACCGCAAAGAGCACCCCACCCTTCATATGCCCCATGAATAGGACAGGAACCGCCACCGCGATGAGGAGGAGTTCAGCAATCAGATAGGCGCGGGCATGGAGGAGTTGGTGCATGGGATTGATAGATGGTGTTTTTTGGCGAAAAAGCAACCCTCATAAAATCGTTGCCATGAAAAACCACTTATGCCATAGATGCGCCCCTAAAGTTTTGAGCACGGTGTTCCTCGGTAGCTCAGCGGTAGAGCATTCGACTGTTAATCGAATGGTCGCTGGTTCGAATCCAGCCCGGGGAGCCAAACTAAAAAGCCTGCCTTACGGCGGGGTTTTTATTGCCGTTCATTGGTAGCTTTTCCTAAAGTAGGCACATTTTCTTTGCCGCCTTTACCAGAACGATCAATAACGTCGAAAGATGAAGCATAAGGTTGATATTTTGCGCTCACTTTATCCAACATACCTTGTTTGATGATTTCATTAGAAAAGCCACTTGAAATACCATCGTTAGGAACAATATGCTCGCGAACTTTTGGGTCAATTGCACTTACGTGTGCGTAGACTTCTACTGGATTAGCCTCAAGTAGCTTACTGGATGTTTCGGACTCTCCATCCACGATGCTACTCATCTTGTCCTGCAAACTATTCCTGCCTAAGAGATAAGGATTTGATAAAAACTTATTATATAACGGTAAAGCTACGTCTATAATATGTTTGCCAAAGGTAACTTCTGGGAATTTTTCCAGTGTTGGCGTGGGCTCTAGCGGCAACGTAAAACCTTCTGAGTCTCTCACTTGTTCAGTATAAGCAGAGGCTCCCAGCGACTCGACGAAAACGGAATCCTTGGATTGCTCATTCCATGCACGACAGGCTTTGTGCAAGTCATCCGCATCATTAGGTAAGTGCAAGCGATCAAGCAATTCTCTCATAATTGGCTCAGGATCAGAGCGTAACATAAAGCCTGAAACTAGCGACAAAGACTGATGCCCACAGGCGCGCTGAATGTCATTTTGAACATCATCAATATGAGCATCCATTTCACGCCAACACGCACGTGCGAAATCGCCCTGTATTTTTAATTGGTCGGAGTTACTACCTCCGCGATTAGCTTCTCCTACACGCTCTCCACCATCCTGCAGCCATTCGCCGACCTTCTCTGCATAAGTCCAAACTTCTTCAGTAGATAACCCCTCGGCACCTTTTTTCTTGAAATGAAGATCGTTAGCATTGCGCTCAAGTAATGAGTACATTTGCAAATGCGGATCGCGTGCAGCATAGATAAAATGACCGCATATCCCACGCATCTTAGGCCAGTCTTCTGCACTAAAATGACGAGGTAGAGATTTTATAAGAATACGTTTGGGATGTTGCGATGTTTTCGTTTCAGTCAAAGTGTCTGTAATGTGACCACATATTTCGTCAAACGTGCCGCGGTTGGGATGAAATGCTTCGTAAAATGAAGCATCATAAAATTGCGATAGGCTCCTAAATAATGCGCTACCTACCGTTCGCGGCGGCGAATCAACCAAAGTGATTTCTAGTTCACCTTTGGCTACAGCTGCTTCTAATCTCTCAAAACCTGATGGCTTCACCAGAGCGCCCCACTATCTATCTTATTGGAATATATCGTTCATTCGTTAATATTTCCTCAATATTAATGCTATAAGCGAGAAATCCAATTAAGCTGTGAGCTCAATCAAGCCCTAAAAACCGTCTTTAGTTGGTTGCCCGTCTCAACCAATCATTCTACCGCTCCGCACTTTTTGGATTATCTTGCCCCAGCGACTGATGAAGGCGGACGAAGAAATCTACTTGCGATTGGTCTTTTTGCATTTGCTCTGGAGTAATGAATCGATCCACCGCCGCGTTAAGCGCTGGGCCCGTATCCCTATCGCCCTGCGCCGATGCTTTCACCATTTCGGTGATGAAACGGCAGGTGTTGATACCGAGCACATTGCTAGGAATCACATAATAAATTCCATCATCCCTCATCTCGTGATGTAGGGCAGAAGTATAGAGCGGCTTGTTATGCGGATCGACCTGACGATGCACCATATGCGGTGTTTCTTGCGTGCGGTCGGCTACTTGCCCTTCAATATCGTGCGCGGCGGCGGCCAATTCTTGCAGGGGCAATTTCGGTAGTTCTTGGTTGCGGAAACCTACGCCTCGTAGCGTTGTATCCGTTTCGCGGCTCAACAGAATGTGATGCGCACCAGCATCGACCGCGCCAACATCCGCACGGGCAATGGGCTGCTCCGTATGCCTAAAATCAAGATGAGGGTGGCCTATATGAATGCCCGATTCAGCCATAGCTGATTTATCTTCGTTATATAGTAAGGTGACTTGCGAAAAATCGGGATATTTTGGTTTTATGGTTGCGTTTGGTCCAACACCGATTGCTGCAACTGCTAAAATGGCGGGATTCATTTCTTTTTCCTCAAAGCCCCTTTCATCCAGCATATGCACCAGCACGTTGCGCACTTCTTGCGTAAACGTAGTCCCGTAGCTATTCGCAAAGATGGTGAGGTTGGATAATTGACGCGCCAATACGTTCATCGCTTCTGCACGCTCGGTGGCGTTCATGGACCTGCCATCTGGGAAATAACTGGCAAGCGCCTGATCGACGAATTGTTGTGCTTTCAGCGAAAAGAACTGCTTTGGGTCTTCGTTATACGCATCCGTGACGGCACTTGCGTATTTATTACACGCCGTTTTATTGCTTCGCACTGAACCACTCTCGGGGCTTTCAAGCGTAAAGCTGTAAAAATCAAACGCAGAAGATGGAACGGCACCGTCGATAATATGCTGGAGGGTGCGATACTGCGTTGCCAATTGTTCGGTTTCCATCGATAGATACGCGCCGCCTCCGAAGTAGACTACGCACGGCCTGCTCAGATCAATGGAGCCTGCTCTTTCGGGTGGGTTAGATTCAGAATCCACGCGCCACAAAATACCCGTGCTAGGGTATTTTTCGTCTAGCGATGCTTGTCTCATCTCAAGTGGCAGGAACATTTATTGCGCGGCTCTTTTTAGTCTGTCGTTAATAGCTTCACCAATTCCCTGTTCGGGGATTGGCATGACCGCAATCATCTTATGGGGTAAATGGTCAAGAATTCGTAAATATCCGAACAGATTCGCTGCCGCCTCGACCAGATTTCCCGAAGGTGACAGGTTCAGGGTGGTGCGCGCACCGCTTGGCACGTCTGTGCCAAAGGCCAACAAGGCCTCGTCCCCCTCCACACGCGTGGCGTTGAGGCGCACGGGGATGGACGGTGCGTAATGGTGTAGTAACATGCCTGGTGATTTTATCACCTCGTCCTTCGCGGCGATGATGGGTACGACTGCCGCGAGTTGTTCGCTCGTGATGATGCCTTTGCGCAAAATGGCCACGCCGTTTTCATCCGTCGCATCGACCACCGTGGACTCGATGCCGACATCGCACGCGCCACCATCGACGACATATAACATGTCACCAAATTCGTCGCGCACATGTTGCGCCGTAGTCGGGCTGACACGCCCTGAACGATTCGCGCTCGGTGCGGCGATGCCCCTTCCCCACTTCTCAAGTAACACATGAAATGTTGGGTGCGATGGTGCGCGCAACGCCACCGTGTTACCCCCAGCCAGCGCGAGTGTGGATAGTACTGTGGGTTGCACTGTGGGTAGTACGATGGTGAGTGGCCCTGGCCAAAATTTCTGCGCGAGTGTTTCTGCGAGCGGATTCCACTGCGCATATTTTTTCGCGACCTCGATGTTCGCCACGTGAATAATCAGGGGGTTAAATTGCGGCCTTGATTTCATGCTGTAAATTTTTGCGACGGCTAGATCGCTCTCCGCGTCGGCGCTTAATCCATAAACCGTCTCGGTGGGGATGCCGACAAGCTCGCCGCTTTTCCAAATACTTAGGACGCGTTCTTGAAGCTCAAAATCAATAGATTGTGGATAAGTCTCGTTCATTTGACAATATATAGTAGTGTGCGTTACATTCTAGGTGATCTCATCGCTCGGCAAGCAAACCAAAAAACATTCCCATAAACTCTAGGAGCGAAAAGGTGGTAGCACGTGTCATCACGATTGCACAACAAAAAGGCGGTGCAGGCAAGACAACCATGGCAGCGCATTTGGCTGTCGCATGGGCGAGCAGTGGTCGTAATAAGGTCGCGATCGTGGATATCGACCCCCAGGGTTCGCTTGGCCAATGGTTCAAGGTGCGTCAAGCCCACTTGGGTGAGGACGAAGTAGGGCTTACCTTCGCTAGCATCTCTGGCTGGCGGGTGCGCTCGGAACTTGATCGCCTGAAATACACGCATGATATTATCGTCATCGACTCGCCTCCGCATACGGACGCGGAAGCGCGTACGGCGATTCGCGCGGCGGACCTTGTGGTCGTGCCGCTCCAGCCTAGCCCGATGGATGTGTGGGCGACGAGTGCAACCATCAACATCTGCAAACAAGAAAAAGTGCCGGTGAAAATGGTATTGAACCGCGTGCCCTCCAGCGCAAAAATTACTGAGGCGATTTCGGGTGAAATGGTCGGGCTTACCAGCAATCGCTTTGGTAACCGCGTGGCCTATGCCTGCTCGCTCATGCAAGGATTAGGCGTGACAGAGTCTGACCCGAATAGTCTGGCAGCCGAAGAAGTGCGTGCATTGGCGAAAGAAATTATGCAGTATCTGAATCGTAAACGCGCAGAGCAAAGGAATTCGGCATGAACAGCGAGCCACTCTTTTTCACGACGCATGATTCGGATATCGGCACCTTACTACTCATCGCTTCCAACAAAGGCCTACGTTATTTGACATTGGTGGAAAGCGCAGCGCAAGGTCGCGAGTTGGCGCGCCATTACGATACGAATAATCCTGCTGTCGAGATGAACGGCTTCTTCGCCAGCACCTGCGGCGAGATCGATAATTACCTCGAAGCGGGCAAGCCACTCAAGTTGCCATACGAGTTGGTGGGTGGCACGCCATTGCAGCGCGCTGTATGGCTGGAGCTTTCCCGCCTGCGCTACGGCGAGACAATTAGCTACACCGCACTTGCAGAGAAAGTTGGTTTCCCACGTGCCGTGCGCGCAATCGCAAGTGCATGTGGCGCCAATCCCCTTCCCCTCGTGATCCCATGCCATCGCGTCATCTCGAAAGATGGGTCGCTCGGTGGTTTTTCACTCGGTGGCTTAGAGGTGAAAGAGCGCCTGTTGTCGCTTGAGGCAAAACTGCGCTTCGCGGCGGCTTAAGCCTTCGCGCTAATCGCCAGCGCGTGTAACCCTTCGTCGAACATTCCATGCAATGCGTCATACACCATGCGATGTGATTCCACGCGTGACTTGCCACGAAATGCTTCCGCAACAATCTCCACCGTATAATGCGTTTGCCCCTCGGGGCGCGCACCTGCGTGGCCTGCATGCTTGGATGAATCATCCCGCACGCTAAGCAGCGTTGGTGAAAATGCTTTGCGCAGGTGTTCTTCAATCTGTTGCGTACGAGTATTCATGGGAACTGATGTAAGCGAAAAACAAACCACAGACGATTCTTTTTTAAAAGATGCACTACCAAACCTCTGGTTTCTTCCAAACTCTCTCAATTTGAGAATCAAAGCGAGAATACACGCATTAGGCGTGTCTAATATAAGCCCATCAACCCTAGATAAGCCATTGAAAATAAAGGATTGTCACCAAGCGGCATAGGTGGCATATGCATTGCGAATCCTATGTTTGTGAACACAACATGGGAGAGAGACACAAATGAGACGTAAAACAGACCCAACAAGGGCGGTTGATAAGCATGTAGGTAAACAGTTGCGCGTGATGCGCGCTGCACGCGGCCTTACACAAGAAGATTTGAGCGAAAAGCTTGGAATCAGTTATCAGCAGCTTCACAAGTACGAGACTGGCGCGAATAGCATAGCAGCCAGCCGTCTGTATGAAATTGCCAAATTATTGGGCGTTTCGCCCGATACGTTCTTTGATGGGCTTCAGCCAACCGCCAATATTGGCGTACCAAGCGAGAACTTATTGTCGCGCGAGCAAGTCGTTCTGCTAAAGCACCTCAACAACCTTCCTGACGCGCGCCGAAGTGCCGTGGTAAGTTTTATCCGCAGCATTACAGCGTAGCACTTGCTAGCTGCTTCAGGCATGGCATAATCACGCCATGCCTCGCAAACGAAAATCCGAAACCATTGAACCTAGCGGCAATAGCTGCGCCTGGTACGGATGCCAGCAACCTGGTGACTACCGCGCACCCATGTCGCGCCAACAACTGCACCAATATCAGTGGTTCTGCCAAGAACACATCGTTCAGTTCAACAAGAACTGGAATTATTTTGAGGGCATGACCCAAGACCAGATTTACGATTTCCAAAAAGATGCGACCATTGGCCATCGACCTACTTGGCGTGTCGATCAAGGCCAGGGTACTTCCACCGCGCAGCTAGAGCACGCCTTTAACCGCATGTTTGGTGACGGCCAATACCGTAGCAATGTGAAGCCCATTAACCCCAAGGATCGTGACGCATTAGCCGCGCTTGATCTAGAGCACCCCACCGATAAAAAATCTATCAAGGCACAGTATCGCGAGCTCGTGAAAAAATATCACCCAGATGTAAATCGTGGTAATGCTCGCGCCGAGGATGTGTTCAAGAAAATTACGATTGCCTACCACCACCTCATGGAATTTTATGTGAAAGATCACGTATGAAACGTCTATTGCTGCTTTTGCCTCTACTTCTTTGTGCCTGTATCGTCGTTGATGATTTTGGTGACGCATGGAAAAAAGCTGAGGGCGACATCTGCCTGAATCGAATTAATGCAGCGCTTTACGCGCAGGTGCATGAGCGTGAAGTGAAGGAAGATCGCATCGAAAAACTAGCGCGCGGAATCACGTTGGATGGGCATCATTATATCTTGATGAAAGAGAATCCATCCGACAAAGGCGGCTTCCTATTCCGCTTCACGGTGAAGGAAGGCGTGTTCACGCGCTATAAGCTGAACCCAACCATGCGCAAACAGTTCCTTGAAGAATATCCGAATGCGCCCGTTTCGATTGACGACAGCACCGCCACCCTTACCTCGCTGGATACTGAGCGTGTCGCACTGCTCAACAAAATCGCCGATGATGCGAAATACTGGGAAACGGACGATCGTACGCTTTACAACCCCCTTCGAAATAAACTATGCCGCTTCGAAGATAGAGATCTAGAAACACTGGAAGATTAAGATGAACGACACCGATTTCAGTATTGAAGAAAAACCTAGCAAGAAACTGGCAACCGATAAGGTGTTTGGCTTCGCATCGGATTTGAAGCCTGTGGGGTTTGTGAATAGCTCGAGCTATAGCCCTGTGGTGGATGAAGCCTATCACTTCGACAAAACAACTACGTTGGCTATTCTTGCGGGCTTTATGCATAATCGCCGCGTGCTGGTGCAGGGCTATCACGGCACCGGCAAATCCACCCATATCGAACAAGTCGCTGCACGCCTCAACTGGCCGTGTATCCGCGTGAATCTGGACTCCCACATCAGCCGCACTGATTTAGTAGGGCGCGATGCTATTGTTCTGCGTGAAGGCAAGCAGGTCACGGCGTTCCAAGAAGGGATTATTCCTTGGGCACTGCAACGCCCCATCGCGTTGGTATTTGACGAGTATGATGCAGGTCGCCCCGATGTTATGTTCGTGATTCAACGCATTCTGGAAGCACAAGGCAAGCTTACCCTGCTCGACCAGAATCGTGTGATCACGCCGCACCCTTATTTCCGCATTTTTGCGACTTCCAACACTATTGGTTTGGGCGATGCAACGGGCTTATACCATGGCACGCAGCCCATTAACCAAGGTCAGATGGATCGCTGGAATATTGTAACAACGCTCAATTATCTACCCGCCGATGTTGAAGAAAAAATCGTTATGGCGCGCGTGCCTGAAATGAAAACCGCAAAGCCCAAGGGTCTTGTGTCGGCTATGATTGCCATGGCTAATCTGACACGCCAAGGCTTCATGAATGGCGATATCTCCACCGTCATGTCGCCACGCACGGTAATTAGCTGGGCGGAGAACTTCCAGATTCTGGGTGATGTGAACTTGTCGTTCCGACTTTCCTTCCTCAATAAATGCGATGAGATGGAACGCGCGACCATTGCAGAATATTACCAGCGCTGCTTTGATGTCGATCTGATGGCGAGCGCCGCGTGAGCACGCGCGATAGCGAAACTGAATTTCTCGAAGCGCAAGCACAGGTCGCGCAGGCTATTTCAGGTAAGCAAGAGTTGCATGTGATGGTTGGCCTCAACCGTGTGAGCGACGAGCCACTTGCACTGCGCGAATCGATTCTGATTGCTAAGCTGAATCATGCCGTACCCGAAGAAATGACGCGGCATATGCGTGCGCAGGTGGATTTAGCAGCCTTAGCGCTGAAGCACCATAATAGCACCATGCACACAAAGAGCCGCCCTGCGGATATTCGTGCAGGCGCTGTGTTTGATGCGCTCGAGCTCATTCGACTTGAAGCGATTGGTGGCGAAGCGATGCAAGGAGTTCGCCATAATCTTGCCGAGCGCCACCGCATGCATTGTGATTTGCAAGGCTATGCGCGGATGCAGGGGCGCGAGGAACTTGCCCTGCCTGACGTTGTTGCCATGATCGCGCGTGAGGCTATGACGGGACAAAAGCCCCCAGAGTCGATTGAGAAACTGGTGGCCATGTGGCGCCCGTGGGTGGAAGAGAAAGTGCTGCCACAATTAGGTGAGCTTGCCGCATTAAAGCACGACCAGAAGCGCTTCTCGAAGTTGGTGCAAACCATGTTGCGCGAATTGGAGTTTATGGGAAGCATGGCAACGGGCGCTGGCGAGTCTGACCCGACGAGCAGCGAGCAGCTTCAGGACATGGAAGGTTACGGCGAGCAAGAAGACGAAACTGATGAAGAGCCGATGATGTCGCTCAAGTCATCGCGCCGCAGCAGCGACCCAGAAGATGGTGAAGACGGAACCATGGAATCCGCCACCGATGCAGATCAAGACACGGAAGAAGAATTCGACGCACGCGATAAAACGCCCAATGCTACGCCCAATCGCGCCGAGTTTGCACCTTGGGCAGATATTCCAACCTATCATGCGTTTAGCACCTCTCACGACGAAACGGTGGAGGCAGACATGCTGGCACCGCATGATGAATTGCAGCGCTTGTTTGAGCAACTCATGTTGAAGGTAAAGCAATACCACACCGTTACCTCGCGCTTGGCGACGCGCTTGCAGCGCTTGCTACTCGCACAGCAAGCACGCCAATGGATTTACGAGCAAGAGGACGGCATGATTGATAATGCGCGCCTTGCATCAATTGTAGCGCGGCCCGATATGCGTGAGATTTATAAGATCGAAAAGGACACGGATTTTCGTGACACGGTGGTATCGCTGCTTATCGATAATTCGGGATCTATGCGTGGCAGGCCGATTACCATTGCGGCATTGAGTGCTGACATTCTGGCGCGCACACTTGAGCGCTGCGGTGTAAAAGTAGAAATTCTTGGCTTCACCACGCGTGATTGGAAGGGTGGCTTTGTTCGCAAGGAATGGGTGGAAGCTGGCAGACCTGAAAACCCTGGGCGACTCAATGACCTTCGGCACATCATATATAAATCTGCCAACCAGCGCTTACAGCGTGCGCGACGCAATCTTGGCCTCATGCTCAAAGACGGTATTTTGAAAGAGAATATCGATGGTGAAGCCATTTTATGGGCATATGAGCGGCTACGAACGCGCCCAGAGCAACGCAAAATCCTGATGGTGATATCCGATGGTGCACCCGTGGATGACTCGACCCTATCAGCGAATTCGAGCAGCTATCTGGATCTGCATTTGCGCGAGGTCATCAAGCGCATCGAGCGCGAGAATGCCGTGGAAATGCTAGCGATTGGTATTGGCCATGATGTAACCCGCTATTACGGACGCGCCATTACGATTCATGATGTCGAGCAGCTTGGTGATACGATGCTCAAAGAAATCACGCGACTCTTTGTGAAAGAGGATAGCCGAAGCACGCGTAAGTCACAGCGTAAACGCGCCGCTTAACTGCAGGCATAAAAAAAGGCGCCATGCGGCGCCTTTTCATTTTTGGCTAACACGCCTTATGCAGCTTGAGCCGCGATGCGTGCTTTCACGATGCGGCGCTTCAATGCACGCGCTTCGTCTGACAATTTAGCGCTGTGAACGCTCATCAGGTAGTTATCAAGACCACCATTATGGTCGATGGTGCGCAGCGTGTTGGTGCTGATGCGCAGCTTCACCGTGGTGCCCAGCGAGTCCGAAATCAGCGAAACAGGCTGCAAGTTCGGCATAAAGCGGCGCTTGGTTTTAATGTTAGAGTGTGAACGATTGTTACCGCTCATCACGCCTTTATCTTTGTTAATATCACAACGCTTCGACATCGCCGATTCTCTCTATTTTTCTGTATGTTACTGCATATTCGCGGGGTGGAAAAGCCTGTGGATAACCACTGAAATCTCCGCGCGGACTGGCTATCTAACAGAGTTTCGCCCTGCCGTCAAGCATAATATTGTGCGATGCGGAAAAAATCGCCATATTAGTGGGGCGGCAAATCCCCTGTCCCAATCACGCGGTTGAAGGTTTCCATAGCCGCACGCGTCGCTTTATCGAAGAACGCGATGCCTGTGCTGCTCAGCGCTTTGGTTTGGCCACGCGCTTTTTCGACATAACCATTATCTAACAGCAAGTCGGCACCTGTTTTCAGGCCAGACTTACGCGCGGCAATATCAGCGGTTTTGCTAGCAAGCTCTTCGATAGGTATCCACTTACCGTCCTGCAATTGCAGGCGCCATGCCTCTGCCTCTTCGAGGGTTTTGCCTTGTGCAACCATTTGGTCAATCTGGATCTGCGCCAAAGGTGTTTTCACAAAGGCAGGGCTTACGGTGTTCACGGCGATGTTATGCGGTGCGAGGTCGATCGCCGCCGTTTCCGTCAAGGCACGCAGACCAAATTTGGATGCGCAATAGGCTGCACGCCCTGGTGATACTACGTGTGCGTGTACGGAAGTAACATTGATAATATTACCACCACCAGCTGCTTTCATAAACGGTACGGCAGCATGAGTTGCGTAGAACGCGCCGTTGAGGTTCACATCAATCAGATTTTTCCAGCGCTCGGGTTCCACCTGATCAACCGGCACAGGAACTTGCACACCCGCGTTATTGACAAGGATATCAATTTTACCGCCACCCAATGCTGCAGTTGCTTTTACTAAAGCTACGTTTGAATTATAGTCACCAGCCTCAGATTCTTGGAAACCAATCGCGCGATTTGGATAGCTTGCTTTAATCGCATCCAGCGTTGCGGTGAATTCTGCACGCTGTTTTTCAACTTCCGCTGGATCTTTATGCATGAATTTGCCTGTGAACATTACGTTGGCACCGCGCGCTAACATTTCCTGCGCAATGGCAAGACCAATGCCGCTGGTCGAGCCTGTCACCAGCGCTGTTTTGCCCACTAAGTCTTGCGTTTTCTCTGTTGTCATTGCTCACACTCCTCGTTGTTATGGGGGAGTACTTAGCAAGATATTATGACGGTTTTATGACGGTTTGAAACGTTTAAGCCTCGATATTCGCTTTGAGTGCGCTCTTTGTGAACGTTGATGTGACAATCTACCATCCCGTTATTGTTCATCAAATCTTCACACAAGCCTATAGCGAACTACAGTAAGTTAGCCATATTACTTCAAATAGGGGTTATTCATGACAGTGCCGGATGGAGAAAGAAACGGATTATCTAATACTCAATTCTCTTTTTTATGCGCGCCTGCCGAGCTTCGCAAGATTGTTACGGAGTGCGGCGGAAGCATTAGGGGTCTCGCAATCTATAATAACAATGAATATGTGTTTAAGTTGTGTGATAATGAATTCTTGGGACAACATGTTGATCTCAAGCAGTTTGGGGCAGCTTTAGAAAATAGAGGTCTTTACTTACACCTCAAACAACATGAGGGCTATGTCTCCGTGAGGTTTGAAGACCCCACCAATGTATTAGGGGCAGCTTTGGCTCGAGAAAGTCAAAAAGTTGCAAGATAACAAAAGAAAAGGGCACTCTTTAGAGATACCCTTTTTATTTGCGCTTAAATCAATCTTTAAGCGTCGATATCCGCTTTCAGTGCATTGTTCTGGATGAAGTCGCGGCGTGGTTCCACGATATCGCCCATCAATGTGCTGAATGCTTCGTCAGCATCCGACGCATCATGAACATTCACGCGCAGCAAGGTACGCTTGGTAGCGTCCAGCGTGGTTTCCCACAACTGCTCGGGGTTCATCTCGCCCAGACCTTTGAAGCGCTGGATGGACATACCCTTCTTCGCCGATTCCATCACGGCTTTGTGCAGCTCGGTTGGTGTGCGAACAGAATATTCATTTGCTTTGCGAACAAAGGTGCTTGGTGACGCGTAGTCTTTCATAATCTGGCCATGCGCTGCGCCAAGCTCTTTTGCCTCACGGCTTTGCAGCCATTTGTCTTCGAGCAATACATGTTCAACTACGGAACGCACGGTGCGTGAAACGGTAACGCCGTTCTCGGCCTTCTCGGCTTTCCAACCACCACCATCGGCGGAGAGGCTGTTGAGCACATGGGTGAAGGCTTCGAGTTTGCCACCGGCAAACAGGTGCGACAAGGTTGCAGCCTCGACCATTGCGAGTGGTACGCGGCGGCTCATTGCCTGCATGAGTTTGGTGAGGCGGGTTGCTTCCTGAACGCGGGCTTGCAAGTCGGCACTTGAAATTACTGTGCCACCAACGCGCATCTCGGCATCGTCCAGCGCGGAGCTGGTGAGGAACGCTTCCAATGCTTCGTCGTTCTTCAGATAGGTTTCTTGCTGGCCACGCTTCAGCTTATAAAGCGGTGGCTGCGCGATGTAGAGGTAACCCTTTTCGATCAGCTCCGGCATCTGGCGGTAGAAGAAGGTCAAAAGCAGGGTGCGGATGTGCGAACCGTCCACGTCAGCATCGGTCATGATGATGATTTTGTGGTAGCGCGCTTTATCAGCATTAAATTCCTCGCGGCCAATGCCCGTACCAATCGCGGTGATGAGCGTGCCGACTTCTTGTGAGCTCAGCATTTTATCAAAGCGCGCGCGCTCAACGTTGAGGATTTTACCTTTGAGCGGCAAAATCGCTTGGTATTTACGATCGCGGCCTTGCTTCGCCGAACCACCTGCCGAGTCACCCTCTACGATGAAGAGTTCGGACAATGCTGGGTCTTTCTCTTGGCAATCTGCCAGTTTGCCTGGCAGGCTCGAAATATCGAGCGCACCTTTACGGCGTGTCAATTCGCGGGCTTTGCGCGCCGCTTCACGTGCAGCCGCCGCCTCAACGATTTTACCAATCACGATGCGTGCTTCTGTTGGGTGCTCCTCAAACCATTGGCCGAGCTTGTCGCCAACAATTGACTCCACCACGGGGCGTACTTCGGAAGATACCAGCTTGTCCTTCGTCTGTGAGGAGAACTTGGGATCTGGTACCTTCACTGAAATAATCACCGTCAGACCTTCGCGTGCATCATCACCCGAAAGTTCGACCTTCTCTTTTTTCGCAATGCCCGATTCATTGGCGTAGTTGTTGATGCAACGGGTCAATGCTGCGCGGTAGCCTTGCAAGTGCGTGCCACCGTCGCGCTGGCGGATGTTGTTTGTGAAGGTCAGCGTATTCTCGTGGTAGGAATCATTCCACTGCATCGCCACTTCTACGGTGATGCCGTTTTTCTCGCCCGACATCATGATGGTTGGGTGAACGGCAACCTTGCTGCGGTCGAGGTATTTTACGTAAGCCTCGGTACCGCCTTCGTAATAGAATTCGGTTTCTTGTGGGGTTTCGCCACGCTTATCAACGAGCAGAATGCGCACGCCAGAGTTCAGGAATGCCAACTCGCGGATGCGGTGCTCAAGCGTGTCGTAATCGAAGATGATTTGCGAGAAGGTTTCGGAGCTTGGGAAGAACGTCACTTGCGTGCCCTTCTTGCCCTTTGCGTCACCCGTTACTTTGAGCGGCGCAGTCGCCACGCCATGCTCGAAGCGCATTTTATGTTCTTTGCCGTCGCGCCAAATGGTGAGCTCCAGCCATTCGGAAAGCGCGTTCACCACCGAGACACCCACGCCGTGCAGACCGCCGGATACTTTATAGCTGTTCTGGTCGAATTTACCGCCTGCGTGCAGCTCGGTCATAATCACTTCTGCTGCCGAACGGCCTTCACCTTTGTGCATGTCGGTCGGAATGCCGCGACCATTATCTTCCACGGTTACCGAACCGTCTTCGTTGATGGCAACATAGACCTTGTCGCAATGTCCTGCGAGGGCTTCGTCGATCGCGTTGTCGAGTACTTCGTACACCATGTGGTGCAGACCTGAACCGTCGTCGGTGTCACCGATATACATGCCAGGGCGCTTACGAACCGCCTCGAGGCCTTTCAAAACTTTAATAGAATCGGCGCCGTAGGCGTTCGGCTCGTTGCTTTCAACTTCTTGGGTCATAGCGGACATCTGCTTACCTTGGTTATTATTGTACTTTTATGAGGGCTTCCCCTGCAGCGATTTCTACCACGGTTGCAAACGCTTGCAAGCCCTGAAAATCTGCGGCGTCGGTGCCTGTCATCCATGCTTGTATAGCAGTGCTCGAAATGACGTCAAAAAGGCAATTTCGCTTATCCACATCTAAGTGGGCAATTACCTCATCTAAGAGCAAAATGGGCGGTAATCCGCACCACTGCGCACGCGCCTGCGCAGCGGATAAAATCAGCGACAGCAAAAGTGCCTTTTGTTCACCGGTTGAACATTGCTCGGCCATGGCGTTTTTAAGGCTGTGGATAACATGGAAGTGTGAACGATGCGCCCCTTCCATTGCGCGCCCCGCAGCGGAATCGAGGCCGCGAATCTCGGCTAAACGCGCGGCAAATTTAGCTTCTGCATCGAGGGCGGAAAGGCCGCTTGCCAACCATGTCTCCAGCGTGCCTTGAAGTTCGGTAATGGCTTTGGGGAATTTGGGGTTCAATTCCTGCATGGCTTGCGCAATGCGGGCGAGGGTTTCTTGGCGCGCAATCGTCATGGCGATTCCAGCTTCGGCCATTTGCTGTTCGAGCACCGAAAGCCAATAGGGGTCGGCCAAGGCGCGGTCGCTTAACAGCTTGTTGCGCTCACGCATGGCGAGTTCGTATTGCGCCACGCGCGTGGCATGTTCGGGGTCGAAGCCATAGACCATGCGGTCAAGAAATTTGCGGCGCGCGGTGTTGCCTTCCATGAACACTTGATCCATCGCGGGGGTGAGCCATTGCACGTTGGTGACTTGGGTGAGCACCGCGTGACCGCGTACCAACTCACCATCAATTTTCAGAATGCGTTTGTCGCGTTGCGATTCGCCGTCGCGCCCCATGCCAATGCGATACGATTCATCGCGGCTTTGCAATTCCACCGCCACGACCCACGGCGCGCCACCTGCCGCCTGATTATCCATTTGCTTGAGGGTTGATTTGCGCAAGCCACGACCAGGGCACAGCAGCGAGAGTGCTTCGAGAATGTTGGTTTTCCCTGCGCCGTTATGCCCCGTGAGAATCACAGGCTTTGCAGGCAACTCGAGCGACAACGTGCGATAATTGCGGAAATTCTCGAGCGTGAGTTTGGTAATGGCGTGGGGTGAGTTCATGAATGCAACCTATCAGACAAATGCTGAACGCAGCAAGTTGGATGCAGTGCAAGGAATCACCGCTCGCAGAAGCGGAGCGTGCGTTTCGGTATGTGAGCATTCGAGAACGGAGATGACGACGCAATCCGCCAACTTCATGCGTTCAATCACACGCGCATTGGCATGATGACGTAAAGCGCGCCGACATCCGCAGGGTCACGCACGATCGTTGGTGACGCAGAATCCGCGAATACGAATTGCGCTACTTCACCCTCGATTTGCTGCATCATGTCGAGCAGGTAACGTGAGTTAAACCCAATCTCCACCGTGTCTGCGCCATAGGAAACGGCGAGTTCTTCGGTTGCAGTGCCCTGCTCGCTTGCGCTTGCAGTGAGCGTCAGTTTGCTTGGGTTCAGCGCGAGTTTGATGCCGCGTGATTTCTCGGAGGTAATTACTGAAACACGGTCAACCGCCGCGCTGAAAATTTTACCGTCCACTTCCATGATTTTGTCGTTACCGGTTGGGATAACGCGCTCATAGTCTGGGAAGGTACCGTCAATCAGTTTGCTGACAAGCACTGCATTACCCACTGCGAATTTGATTTTGGTTTCCGACATGGAAATTTCCACCGTGTCGCCACCTTCTTCAACGAGTTTGTAGAGCTCGCCAACGGTTTTGCGTGGAATGATAACGCCTGGAATTTTCGCCGCACCATCTGGCAGCGCCACTTCCATACGCGCCAAGCGGTGGCCGTCTGTTGCCACTGCACGCAGTACCGCAGCACCCGCGTTGTTCGCAGCATGCAGGTAAATACCGTTGAGGTAGTAACGCGTTTCCTCGGTCGAAATCGCGAAGCGGGTTTTCTCGAGCAGCGCTTTGCACTCGGCAGGCGTAATGGTGAAGCTATGCGCCAAGTCACCTTCGGCCATTACGGGGAAGTCGTCCACCGGCAGGGCAGCGAGCGAGAATTTCGACTGGCCTGCTTTAATCGTCAGCTTGCCTGAGTCACCCAATTTCAATTCAACATTCGAGCCGTCTGGAAGCTTGCGCACGATTTCCCAGAACATGTGAGCAGGAACAGTGGTCGCACCTTTGTCACCCACTTCGGCTTTGACGCGCTCAACAATCGCGATTTCCATGTCGGTTGCTGTTAATGCCAGCTCACCGTTTGCCGCTTCGAGCTTTACGTTCGCAAGAATGGGAATAGTCCCGCGACGCTCCACCACAGACTGGATGGGAGCAAGTGCCTTCATGAGTACTGCGCGTTCAATGACTAGCTTCATAGTTTTTCTCTGAATTTTAGTAGGTTAGTGCGATGATGCGCTCGTTATATAGGAGCGGCCAAACGGCGTGCAAGGAAAGTTGAAACTTATCCACAATTGCTTTGCTTCCCGCGTCATGGCGCATTAGAAAGAGCGCAGAACAAGGGGTTGCATATGAAGGGTATTATTCTCTTAGGGGGTCGTGGCTCACGCCTTTATCCCGTTACGAATTGCATCAATAAGCATCTATTGCCTGTCTATGACAAGCCAATGGTCTATTACCCCTTATCCACGCTCATGCTCGGCGGCATTCGTGAATATCTCATGATTTCCTCGCCCGAGGACCTACCGCAATTCAAACAGCTCTTTGGCGATGGTTCCCGCCTTGGTTTGAAGATTACCTATGCTGAGCAGGCAGAGCCGAAAGGCATTGCCCAAGCGTTCACGATTGGCGAGAAATTTATTGGCAAGGAACCCGTGACGCTCATATTAGGCGATAACATCTTCTATGGTGACGCAATTCAGCAGCGCTTGCAAAGCGCGATTAGCGATAATGTCGGCGGCACGATTTTCGCCTACCGCGTGCGCGACCCGCAGCGTTTTGGCGTGGTGAGTGTCGATAAAAACGGCAAAGCCACCAAGATTATCGAGAAGCCAAAAGACCCTGAGTCCAACTGGGCGGTGACGGGGCTTTATGTCTATAACAACGACGTGATTGAGATTGCTAAGAACCTCAAACCTTCAGGACGCGGCGAACTCGAAATTACGGACGTGAATGCTGAGTATCTTAAACGTGGCAGTTTGAATGTGAAATTCTGGGGTCGCGGTCTTGCGTGGCTGGATGCAGGTACGCACGACTCATTGCTCGAATCAGGTGACTTTGTGCGCATCGTTGAAAAGCGCCAAGGTCAGAAACTGGCTTGCCTCGAAGAGATTGCGTATCGCAAAGGCTTCATCAGCTTTGAGCAGTTCGAAACCATCGTCGCGAACATGCCGTCTTCCACTTATAAAAGCGATGCGGAAGCAATCCTCAAGGAAGAAGCAGAGCTTAGGGCTGCTGCTTAAGCATGCGACTTCGCCACGCATTCGTTTTACTGGGGCTTTTGGTCGTAGGCTGGTTGCTATACACCCGCCTCGCCACGCCGATGCCCGCCTATATTGATGGGGTAAACGCTGCCAAACTTACCGAGGCCAGTATTTTCGTCGATAATCTCGATTACGCTGACGATGTCGCCGCACAGCTTTCAGGCACTAAATTACGCGTATTAACGGTGTGCAATGCTGTGAACCCCAAGTCACTTTTCACCTATCTTGACCGTAGCGGCGCAGATGCGTTTGATGCTCAAGAATGGCTGAAAGAAGCAATTATAGAACGCCGCGATGCGCTGAAATGTCTCTTCGATTCAAACGAACGTGCTCAGGCAGAGCTTATGGAAGCGCGCGTGCCTGATGTCGTTTCCGCCTATCAGGATTTTTTAGACAGCCCCGCAGCGCGTAATGCCATGGGTGACATTATTGTTGTCCGCACGCGGCCCATTCGTGAACTGCGTGACGTGCCTTGGACTACTCAAAAAGTTGCAATGATTATCGAGGACGAGAAGCAACAACGAACCGTCTATGTGTATCGGCAGGTTGCTCGCTAACGAAAAGGGGCGGCGCTCTTGCGTGCGCCGCCCCTTCCCGTTGTTAACCCTTAGGAGGTTATTCTTACGTGGCTGACTGCAGCATACGCATCAGCAATTCAACATCATCTGCGAACTCCTGATCGGCTTTGCAGATTTCGTCGATGCGCTTCACTGCGTGCATGACCGTCGTGTGATCTTTGCCACCGAATTTACGGCCAATCTCTGGCAGCGACTTGGTGGTGAGCTTTTTCGCTAAATACATCGCCACCTGACGTGGACGAGCAATCGCCACCGAACGACGCGCCGAGTGCATGTCGCTGATTTTGATATTGTAATGCGCTGCGACTTTCTTCTGAATGTCTTCAATCGTGATGCGACGATCATTCGCACGAAGAATATCGTAGAGAACCTCTTGTGTGCTTTCGAGCGTGATAGGCGTGCCTACCAATGTCGTGTGCGCCACAACGCGGTTCAATGCACCTTCCAGTTCACGCACATTGCTGGTGATCTTGTGCGCCAAGAATTCCAGTACGCGGGCAGGAACATGCACATGTGGCATTTTCTCGACCTTCGACTGGAGAATGCCCAGACGTAGTTCATAGGTGGTGGTGTGAATGTCTGCCACCAAGCCCCAACCGAGACGTGAACGGATGCGCTCTTCCATGCCTTCCAACTCGTTTGGCGAGCGGTCAGCCGAGATGATGAGCTGCTTGTTCTGGTCGATCAGCGCGTTGAAGGTGTGGAAGAATTCTTCCTGCGTTGACTCTTTACCAGCGATGAACTGCACATCATCGACCATCAAGACATCTACCGAACGGAAATATTCTTTGAAGGTCATGGTCTCTTTAGTGCGCAGGGCGCGGATGAAGAGGTACATGAATTTCTCAGCCGAGAGATAGACCACTTTGCGCGCAGGATCGGTACGGCGGATGTGCCAAGCGATGGCGTGCATCAAGTGCGTTTTACCAAGACCAACACCACCATATAAGAAGAGCGGGTTACCGCCTTGGGTGACGCTTGAGCTTTCCGACACGCGGCGTGCCGCAGCATGCGCGAGCTCGTTTGGTTTGCCTACGACAAAGTTGTCGAAGGTATAACGAGGATCAAGTGGCGCACTGATTGTATCTGGATTCAGTGGCTTGTCTTCGTTAGCAGCGTTGAGCATCGCTGCTTCGATATTGATGTTGCTTGGTGCATTCTGCACAGGGTTCACCATGACTGGTTCCGCCTTCACGAAAATATCCACCGAGTGAATCGTCTGGTCCTCTTGGCACCAGAAGCGCAAGATATTATCGGCATAATGCGAAAGTATCCACTCACGCATGAAGCGGGTTGGTACAGTCACCATCACCTGACCATTCTTCACATCCGCTAGTTTGAGCGGTTGTAACCAGCTTTTGAAAATTGCCTCACCATAGGCGTTACGTAAGCGCTCACGTACGCGCTCCCATTTTGCGAGGTGTTCGGGCTTGCCTTGATAGTATGCGATCGATTCATTCATTTTTTTATTACTCCGTTACGCTTGCTCCCAGGGGAGCTTAGCTGCCTTCCAGCCAGTTACCTGACCGCGTTGGCGATGTTCATTCGATTCACCCTCAAATCCCCCTGCAACATTGTAACAGTGTGTATAGCCCGCAGCAGTCGCAGCGATTGCCGCATCGAGCGAGCGCCCACCCGTCTTGCACAGGAAGTACAAGGGGGCGGTTTTATCCGATATGGCGGCGCTCAACTGGTTGATAAAACCAGTATTGACCTCCATCGTCGGATAGAGCTTCCACGATACGCAATGTGTCTTCTTACCAAGTGCATCTAGTGTTGGTACACCCGCGAATACCCATTCGGGCTGGGTGCGAACATCCACTAGCTGCGCTTTAGAATCAGACTCCAATGCCTGCCAAGCTTGTTGAGGGGCTACGTCACCAGAGTACGACGCTTTCTCAACATTGGCACGCACGTGATTCATCACGCATCCTTATTCAGTTACATGTTGGTGCCTACTGGAGAACCCAGCAGACAATAGCAAAGGGTTTGCCACCTTACGTAGGTAGCGACACACACGAGTTGGTATTCTAATGTTAGGGCTAGGCCGCGGCGCGAAGTGACTTGACGCGCGAGGCAAGACGGGAAACTTTGCGCGATGCCGTGCCGAGCTTTAATACGCCCTTGCTAACGCCACGCATGATTTCCGGTTGCGCTTGCCGAAGCGCTTCTTGTGCACCCTTAGCGTCTCCGGTTGCAATCGCCGCTTCGACCTTCTTGATGAAGGTACGGATACGGGTCACGCGTGAACGGTTAACCGCATTGCGGCGTTCCGTCTGACGGATACGTTTTTGGGCTGACTTATGATGTGCCATGGTTTACCCATTTTGTTGTATGTCTCTCGGGCGGTATTGCCAAAGAGGATGGTATGTCTACTTACGAGATATCCACACGTCAAGCACAAGAAACGTGCTGTTTCTAAAAAAATTTGATTGACGACTCTAGGCCTTGGAAATCCTAGGTTTTTTGGCTATATTTTTGTTTGGTTGACAGGTCGCACAAAAGTAGCTAGCCCGCCCCGCCTGCACCATGTGGATGATTTCACGACCACACGCAACACAAGGCTCACCCTCGCGTTCATAGACATTGAAGCGATGTTGGAAATAGCCAGTTGCACCATCCGAATGCACGAAATCACGTAGTGTTGAGCCACCTGAGTCTATCGCTGCACGGAGTGTTTTCTGTATCGCTTTCACTAATTGAGGAGTGCGCGAAACCACGTGTTTTGCAGGGGTTTGTGGATGAATGCCTGCTAAAAACAAGCTCTCACTTGCATAGATATTTCCCACGCCGACGACCACTTCCTGATTCATGATGACAGGTTTGATAGGACCATTGCGCCGCGCCAATGCTTCTTGCAAATACGCTGCGTTAAAATCGCTGGAAAGCGGCTCTGGCGCTAAATGTGCAAATAGCGGGTGCTTCTCGGTAGTGGCGGTGGTGAGCACGTCGATAATGCCAAAACGGCGTGGATCATGAAAGACCACTGCGTGGTCATGCATTTCGAAAATCACATGGTCGTGTTTGAGAGCCTTATATTTATTGGGTTTTACGATACGCATAGACCCCGACATACCCAAATGCACGAGAATGGATTTACCGTTCGCAAGGTCGATGAGTATGTATTTGGCGCGGCGCCTTAGCGCCGTTATTTTCTGGCCTGAAACGGTTTTTTCGAATGTTCTTGGAATCGGCGTGCGCAAATCACGGCGATTCACCGTTACTGCCTTAATCGTTTTATTTAGAATAACCGGCTCCAAGCCCCGCTTGGTGGTTTCCACTTCGGGTAGTTCGGGCATGGGTTGCTTCCTTCTGTAAAAACTTGTATCAGCCGCCATGAACATAGGTAACGCATGAACAATTCGCAAACGCATTTCGGCTACGAGACCATCGACGCATCAGAGAAGGTGACGCGCGTAAGAGGTGTATTTAGTTCGGTCGCAAGCAATTACGACATCATGAATGATCTGATGAGCGCGGGCATGCACCGCTTGTGGAAAGATACATTCGTTTCGAAAGTACATGCCGATGCGAATAGCACATTGCTCGATGTAGCGGGTGGCACGGGTGATATCGCGGTGCGGCTTTATAAGAAGACAGGTGCGGCTGTAAATGTTTGTGACATTAATGAACAGATGCTGCGCGCAGGGCAAGACCGCCAGTTCGATAAAGGCGAAACAGCTAAGTTACGTTGGGTTTGTGGTAATGCCGAGTCACTCCCCCTGCCCGACAACTCGGTGGATGTGTATACGATTGCGTTTGGATTACGTAACGTTACGGATATTCCCAAGGCACTAAAAGAAGCGCATCGCGTGCTCAAAATTGGCGGGCAGTTCTTGTGCCTTGAGTTCAGCAAGGTGAATGAGCCATTGCTTGCAAAGATCTACGAGAAATATTCCTTCAACATCATTCCCAAGATCGGCGAGTTGGTCGCGAAGGACCGTGCGTCTTACCAGTATCTGGTTGAGTCGATTCGCATGTTCCCCAAACAGCGCGAGCTCGTGAAACTCATGGAATCTTGCGGCTTCGGACGCGTTACATTTGATAACTTATCTTTAGGCGTTGTGGCCATTCACCAAGGCTGGAAAATCTAATGGAAGATGTAAGATACAGCCTTCGTTTGCTTGGTTTGGCCTATATCCTAGCACGCCATGATGCGACGTTTGTATGTGACGTTATCAAACTTCCTCTCCCTGTCCGTGTATTTTTCTGGCTCATCACCAAGCGTAATAGAAAAGCCAATAAAGGTGTTCGACTTGGCAATGCGCTTCAGCAGATGGGGCCAAGTTTCATTAAGGCGGGCCAAGCACTCTCCACGCGCGGTGATTTGATTGGCGTTGAATTGGCGGAAGGTTTGGTGTCGCTGCAAGATAAATTACCACCGTTTGATGGTGCTATCGCCAAGCAGATTATCGAGGCCGAGCTTGGTGACACGATTGAGAATCTCTTCACATGGTTTGAGCATGATGCAACCGCCGCCGCATCGATTGCGCAGGTGCATTTTGCGACCACAAAAGACGGTAAAGACGTTGCGGTGAAGGTTCTACGCCCACATATCGAAGCGGCATTCGCACGCGATATCGCGCTGCTTTACTGGATTGCAAAAAAGATCGCCAAGCGTATGCCACGCTTAAAACCTGTTGAGGTTGTTAAAACCTTTGAGGAAACCATTCGTGTTGAATTGGATTTGCGATTTGAAGCCGCCGCCGCCGAAGAACTGAAAGAAAATACCAAGCACGATCCAGAATTTTATGTCGTGGCGGTCGATTGGGTGCGTACCGCGAAGCGCGTGCTCACCACCGAGCGTATTCGTGGATTCCACGCCAGCGACAAAGCGGGCATGGAAGCGGCAGGTATCGACACCACTAAAATTACCGAGAAAGCGGCAACTGCTTTCTTCAACCAAGTATTCCGCGACGGATTTTTCCATGCCGATATGCACCCAGGCAATTTGTTCGTGCTGCCAGATGGTCGCCTAGCACCTGTTGATTTTGGCATCATGGGGCGTATTGACCATGCCAACCAATTAGTGCTCGCGGAGATTCTCTACGGATTCCTGAAAGGTGATTATCAGCGCGTTGCACGCGTTCACTATGATGCTGGGTGGATACCGCCGCATGTGTCGGTTGATTTATTTGCGCAGGCATGCCGTGGCGTTGGCCAACCCATGATGGGCAAAGCGCTCAATGAAATCTCGGTGGGGCGTTTGCTTGGCCAGTTGATTGATATTGGCACTATGTTTGAAATGGAAACCCAGCCACATTTGATTTTATTGCAAAAAACCATGATGACCGCCGAGGGCGTAGGCCGTGGTCTCAATCCAAATGTGAATATGTGGCAATTGGCGGAACCGCTCATTACCCAGTGGGCTCAGGAGAACTTCTCGCCGCGTGCAAAACTGCGTGATTTCGCACGTGAGGCGCTGGAAGTCTTGCGCGAATCACCCACCGTATTACGAGAAATACGTGCCTATTTGGGCGAATTACAGGCAAAAAACGCATAGTTTCGTGCCGCAATAGTTGCGAGAGCCACAGCTACCCTCTATAAGCCCTGTATGGCATTACCTCGTTCCATTCTGCTCATTATCACCGGCTCGGTTGCCGCGTATAAAAGCCTTGAGTTGATTCGTCTGCTCAAAGAGCGCGGCGTGGAAGTGCATGCGATTTTAAGTAAGGGTGGCGCAGAGTTTATTACGCCGCTTGCCGTGTCATCGCTCACGGGCACACAAACCTATCATGATTTATTCTCGCTCACGGACGAAGTGGCGATGGGACATATTGAACTGTCTCGTATTGCCGAATTAGTGTTGGTTGCGCCCGCCAGTGCCGATGTTTTGGCAAAGATGGCCGCAGGGTTAGCGAGTGATTTAGCAACAACCGCTCTACTTGCGACCGATAAACCCGTTATCGTTGCGCCAGCGATGAATCACAAAATGTGGTCACACGCGGCGACGCAACGCAACGTCGCCCAACTGAAAGCGGACGGCATTCGTTTCATCGACCCTACCGAAGGCGCGATGGCATGTGGTGAATATGGCGTTGGCCGCATGGCTGAACCTGCCGAGATTGTGCGCTTCATTACCGAACACTCCTCTGCACGAAGCGGTGTTTTGAAAGGTAAGAGAGCTATCGTTACAAGCGGCCCTACGCATGAGCCCGTTGACCCTGTACGTTTTCTTGGCAATCACGCTTCTGGAAAACAAGGTCACGCCGTTGCCGCAGCACTTGCAGCACATGGCGCAGAAGTTACGCTGATTAGCGGTCCCGTGCAAATTCCTACGCCTGCGGGTGTAAAACTGGTGGCTGTGCAAACCGCAGATGAAATGCATGATGCGGTGATGCGCGCATTGCCTGCAGATATTTTTGTGGGTGCGGCAGCAGTTGCCGACTGGCGAATGACCCATGTTTCGCCGCATAAAATAAAAAAGCACGGCGCTGTCTCGAAGCTTACGCTGGAACTCATTCCCACGCGCGATATTCTGGCGGAAGTGGCCAAGCACAAAATGCGCCCAGACCTTGTGATTGGTTTTGCTGCTGAAACGGATGCGGTGAAAGACTATGCGCGCAAGAAGCTGCAAGCCAAAGGCAGCGATTTCGTGCTCGGCAACGATGTAGAAGGCGGCAAAGTGTTTGGCGCGGATGAAAACACCATTTTATTTGTAACAGCCAAAGGCGAAACGAAGTGGCCAAAAATGAGTAAGCTCGCCGTAGGTGAAAAGCTGGTACAAGAAATTATCGAATCTCTCTCCACTTCTAAAAAACGAAAGAACGCATCATGAGTAAATCTGTTTCTATTTCCGTTACGCGCCTTCCTCACGGCAAGGATCTTGCCCTACCCGCTTACGCAACCGAACATAGCGCAGGTATGGATTTGTTGGCAGCAATCGATGCGCCTATTACGCTAAACCCAAATGAACGCAAACTCGTGCCCACTGGTATCGCGATTGCGTTGCCAGATGGCTTTGAAGCACAGGTGCGCCCTCGCTCTGGCCTTGCGCTTAAAAGTGGCATTAGCATAGTGAATGCGCCTGGCACGGTGGATGCAGATTATCGCGGCGAAGTGGGTGTGATTCTGATCAACACTTCGACAGAAGCCTTCACGATTGAGCGTGGCATGCGCATTGCGCAAATGGTGATTGCACCCTACACACGCGCGCAATGGAGCGAAGTACTGGAACTGCCAACGTCTGACCGTGGTGCAGGTGGATTCGGCTCAACAGGCACGAAAGGTTAGTCATGCGTAAATCACTTGATCATCTCGATAAGGCGGGCCGTGGCCGCGTGTATGACTCCATTTTAGAAACGCTCGGCAACACGCCGCTCGTTAAGTTGCACCGTATTGCAGAGCAAGCGGGCGCAGTGGCAGACGTGTATGCAAAGCTGGAGTTTTTCAACCCACTTTCCTCTGTCAAAGACCGCATTGCATTGTCGATGGTGGAAGCCGCCGAAGAGGCAGGTGTCATCACCAAGGATTCAGTGCTGGTGGAGCCAACTTCCGGCAATACAGGGATTGCACTTGCATTTGTGTGTGCGGCAAAAGGCTACAAGCTGGTGTTGACGATGCCTGAAAGCATGTCGATGGAACGTCGCAAGATGCTCAAATTCTTGGGCGCTGAGTTGGAGCTCACGCCTGCTGCTAAAGGTATGCGTGGTGCGATTGAGAAGGCAGAAGAAATTGTCGCCGCGAATAAGAACGCCATCATGCTTCAGCAATTCAACAACCCTTCCAACCCTGCGATTCACGTGCGCACAACGGGTCATGAAATCTGGAATGACACGCAAGGCAAAGTGGATGTGTTCATCACGGGCGTGGGTACGGGCGGCACGATTACGGGTACAGGAACTGTGCTGAAAGAGAAAAACCCTAACATCAAAATCATCGCCGTTGAGCCAGAGGAAAGCCCTGTTATTTCGGGTGGCAACCCTGGCCCACATAAAATTCAAGGTATTGGTGCGGGTTTTATTCCCAATAACTTGAAGCGCGAATTGATCGACGAAGTGGTCACCGTGACGAGTGACGAGGCGTTTGCTACCTCACGCCAACTTTCACTGCTGGAAGGAATTCCCGCAGGCATTTCGTCGGGTGCAACGGTTGCTGCTGCATTGAAGGTAGCGGCACGCCCCGACATGAAGGGAAAGATGATTGTGGTGATTGTTGCTTCTGCTGCAGAACGCTACATTTCCACCAGCCTGTTCGCGGAAGCATAATGGCGCTAACGCTGGAGCAGCAACGCCGCTATGCGCGGCAAATCATGCTGCCAGAATTTGGTGAAGCAGGTCAGGAGGCCTTGCTGCGTGCGCGTGTATTGGTGATTGGCGCAGGCGGACTTGGCTCGGCATTGATTCCCTATCTCGCGGCGGCAGGTATTGGCCATTTAGGCATTATCGATGGTGACCGTGTTGAATTGTCAAATCTCGCACGTCAGGTCATTCACGAAACGGGCGATATTGGCCGACTGAAAGTGGAAAGCGCCGCTGACCGCGTCAGCGAACTAAATCCTGATGTGCAGGTGACGATTTTTCCAGAACCGCTTACAGCAGAGAATGCAGAGCGCATCATTGCGCAGTATGATGTGATTGCCGATGGGTGCGATAATTTCAAAACACGATTTGTAGTAAACGCTGCCTGCGTCAAACTCGGCAAGCCGTTAGTAAGCGCTGCTATTTCAGGATTTAATGGGCAGGTGATGAGTGTTGCTAATCGTTCTGCATGTTATGCGTGCTTCCTGCACCCCGATGCGCCAGAAGCAAACACCTGCAAAGAATCAGGCGTTGTTGGGCCACTTGCTGGCATGATTGGTTCAGCGCAAGCGCTTGAAGTGGTACGAATGATTCTTGGCTCCCCCGCCCTTGTTGGTTCTATTGCCGTGTTTGATGGAACGTCGCATCAGCAACGCATTGTGGCGATTCAGAAAGATGTTGGCTGCAAGGTATGCGGCTAAATCGCTTCTTCGACCAGCACTTTGTCGGGCGGATTATGCCCATCGAGGAACGAGCGGATATTGATAATCACGCGCTCACCCATTTCGAGACGCGATTCAATCGTCGCCGAGCTGATATGCGGCAGCAAAATAACATTGGGCTGATTGCGTAAGGCATGCGGCACATCAGGCGCGTGCTCATATACATCAAGCCCTGCCCCTGCGATCACGCCATCTTTCAATGCGTCTATCATGGCGGTTTCGTCAATCAGCGCGCCGCGTGCCGTGTTGATGATATAGGCGCTTGGTTTCATTTTCTTAAAGCGCGCTGCGTTCATCAAGTGGTGCGTGTCTTTCGTGTGTGGGCAGTGCAGTGATACAATATCGACTTCCTTCAGCATCGCGTCGAGCGTTGCATGGTAGGTTGCACCCAGTTCTTTTTCCACTGACGCATGCAAGCGGACGCGTTGATGGTAATGAATTTCTATACCAAAGCCCTTGGCACGCTTGGCAACGGCTTGGCCAATGCGCCCCAAACCAACGATACCCAGCTTTTTGCCGTTCACCCGATGGCCGAGCATGTAAAGCGGGCTCCAACCTTGCCATTGCTGGAGGCGAATCGCTTGCGCGGCCTCCGACAAGCGGCGCGGCACGCCGAGAATCAAGGTCATGGCGATGTCGGCGGTATCTTCGGTCAGTACGCTAGGCGTGTTAGTCACGATGATGCCTCGCTTTTTTGCATATGACACATCGATATGATCAACCCCCGCACCGAAGTTGGCGATAAGCTTGAGATTCGGCGAGAGTGCGTCAATCACGTCTTTGGTGATGGCATCTGAAAGTGTTGGCACTAATACGTTCGCGCCCTTTGCACGCAGAATAATGCCTGCGCTATCGAGTGCGGAATCCGACTGGCGCGGCACATGGCCGAATAGCTCAGCCATTCGTTTCTCGATGGGCTCGGGCAATTGATGCGTAACGAAGATGCGGCTTGCCATGTTTTGACTTCCTTATGACTTGCGATATAAGGGGGCTTATGAAGAAACGCAATGTTTTCGCCGCTATCTTACTGTGCGCTGCAACAGCGCAGGCAGAAGACGTTTCCATTTTGAACCCTTCAGGCCTGCCGATTCCACGCTATGTTGCGCTGAAATCCGATGAAGTGAATATGCGCGTTGGCCCTGGCAAGCGCTACCCGATTACGTGGGTCTACCGCCGCGCCAGCATGCCCGTGCAGATTATCGAAGAATTCGCGCATTGGCGACGTATCAAGGATTTCGAGGGATCAAGTGGATGGGTTCATAAAGGCTTGCTGGACGGTGCGCGCACCGCACTCATCATTGACAAGCAGCAGAACCTCTATGCGAAACCTGATGCTACATCGCCGACCGTTATGCGTGCTGACCCGCTCGTGGTTGGCAAGCTACAGGCCTGCAATCCCGACTGGTGCCAACTTAATATTGAAGGTCACGAGGGTTGGATTCGCAAAGCCGATATCTGGGGCGTTACGCGCGAAGAGACGTTTGAGGAATAGCGCTTAGTAGCCCGTCATGATGCGTTCGACGAGTTCTTTCACCGTTGGCACAAAACCATTGGAATAGAATGGGTCTTGCTTGAACTTGTAAGCGTTATGGCCTGAGAACATCAGGTTGTTCTCGATGTCACCACCACGCACGATTTCTTGCAGCGTCTTTTGGATGCAGAAGCTGCGCGGATCAGCTTTTTTACCAGTGGTGTAATCGTCATGGTCTTTCCAGTTGCTGAAGCGACAATGTGTCAGACAGCCCATGCAATCCACTTGGTCTTGGTGAATTTCCTTTGCTTTTTCGGGAGCGACAAACATCAGGGTTTCGTCTGGTGTTTTCATTGGGTCGCTGAATCCTTGCGCTACCCAACGATTCGCCTTTTCGAAATCTTCTGGTGTCATGTAGTGCGGGCGTTTACGTGGGCCAAATGGGAAAGGCTCTGTCATGTAGCCTGTTGGCTCAGTAGCGAATGGTACTTGGCGCTCCTCGCGGCCACGCAGTTCTTTGATGAAATCATTATTCACTGCCGATGAGTAGAAACCCGTTGGGCTGAATTTGTTGAGGAACACATCGCCTTCATTGAGCGTCGTAAGACGTGATTTCCATGCATCAGGAATCGGGCTTTCTTTAGTGAGCAACGGGCGCGTACCAAATTGGAATGCGACAGGGCCAATCTCGGGGTTGTCGAGCCAATGTTCCCAGTCTTTCAAGTGCCATGCACCACCCGCCATAATGATAGGCACATGGTTCAAGCCCACTTCGTTCATGAATTTGCGCAACTCGGCAACACGTGGGTATGGATCCTCTGGCTTTTGTGGATCTTCGCTGTTGCTCAAACCATTATGGCCACCTGCCAACCATGGATCTTCATACACAACACTGCCTAGCAGATTAGCACTTTTAGAATAGGCACGCTTCCACAAGGCGCGGAACGCACGCATCGACGAAATGATGGGGTGGTAGTGAACATTATATTTCTCGGCAATGTCGCTTAGGCGGTATGGCATACCCGCACCACATGTCACGCCATTAATAAGTCCCTTAGCGCCTTCCAGCACGCCTTCCATGACGCGCTCACAACCGCCCATTTCCCACAGCACGTTAATGTGGATGCGACCTTGGCCGCCCGACATTTCATAGGCCATTTTCGCGTGTTGAATACCTGAGCGAATCCCGTTTTCGACGAGCTCTTCATGGCGCTCACGGCGAGTGGTGCCTTTATATACGAGCGGAATGACCTTACCCTCCGCATCATATTCGAGCTGGTTCACCGCCGAAATCGTACCGACCGCGCCTGCCGCAGCAAATGCGCCTGCCGAACGGCCATTGGACGCACCAACCCCTTTTCCACCCTCAATAATAGGGAGCACTTCTTTGCCAGAAACCAGTACAGGCTTGAGTTTACGCGAGAATTCAGCAGTAGCAACGGCGGTCATTATTAGGCCTACATTGTTATAATTGGTAATATTAGGGGGCGGAATATAGGGGGTAGAACCCCCCCTGTCTAATGGATTTTTCCCCAGTTTTGACCTGTGCCCATCTCAACCGTGAGCGGTACGGAGAGGTTCGCTGCGCGCTCCATTGTCCTCTTCACCTCGTTGGCTAGGGATTCCGCCGTATTTGCGGGCGCCTCAATGACCAGTTCGTCATGCACTTGTAGGAGTAATTTGGCCTGTGATTGCGCACATAATTCATACACACCCACCATAGCACGCTTGATGATATCTGCCGCCGTGCCCTGAAGTGGCGCATTGATGGCGGCACGCTCCGAGAAGTTGCGCATATTCGGGTTCTTATCGTTAATGCCCTTCACATGCACTTTGCGCCCATCGAGCGTTTGTACGTAGCCATGCGTGCGGGCAAAAGCGATGGTCGTGTCCATATATTCGCGAATGCCTGGATATTGTTTGAAGTATTTGTCGATATATTCGCCCGCCTCGGTGCGTGAAATACCCAAACGCGCTGCCAAGCCATGCGCGCTGATGCCGTAAATGATACCGAAGTTGATGGTCTTGGCGCTGCGGCGCAGGTCGCCCGTTACCTCTTCCACCTTCACGCCGAACATCTGGCTCGCGGTGACCGCGTGAATATCGATATTCTTAATGAAGGCTTCCTTTAGCACGTCGATATTCGCCACATGCGCCAGCAAGCGCAATTCGATTTGCGAATAGTCGGCAGAGATAAGCGAATGGTTTGGCGCGGCAATAAACGCATCGCGAATTTGACGGCCAAGCTCTGTACGAATGGGAATGTTTTGCAAATTCGGGTCGGTGGATGACAAGCGACCTGTTGTGGTCGAGGCAAGCCCATAGCTGGTGTGCACCCTGCCCGTGCGCGCATTAATTGCTTCGGGCAATGCGTCGGTATAGGTACTTTTCAATTTGCTCATATGCCGCCAGTCGAGCACTTTTTGCGCAATCTCGTGACCATCGGCTGCGAGAATTTCCAGCGTTTCCGCATCCGTGGTATAAGCACCCGACTTGGCGGATTTCTTGCCACCTTCGAGCTGCAACTTATCGAATAGCACTTCACCCAGTTGCTTTGGCGAGCCAATCGAGAACGGCATACCCGCGAGTTTTTGTACATCTTCATCCAGCGTTGCCATATGCTCGGCGAGGTAGCGTGAAAGTTCATTCAGCTTGTTTTTATCAATCGTGATGCCCGTTGCTTCCATCGCCGTGATGATTGGAATCAATGGGCGGTCGATGGTTTCATAGACGCCCATCACCTGCTTCTCGACGAGTTGCGGTAGTAGCGCATGATAGAGGCGCAGCGTAAAATCTGCATCTTCGGCGGCGTATTTCGTGGCGCTATCGATATCGACTTCATCGAATGTTTTGCGGGCTTTGCCTGTGCCCGTCACTTCGTCGAAGGAAATCATTTTATGGCCGCAATAATTTTGCGCCAACTCGTCGAGATTATGCGCGTGCAGACCCGCGCCAATGGCGTAAGACATTAACATCGTGTCGCCCACAGGCGCGATGCGCACCTTATATTTATCGAGCACCACCAAATCATATTTGAGGTTATGGCCAACTTTGAGTGTGCCAGCATGCGTAAAAAGCGGCTCTAAAATCTTCAACGCTTCATCACGCGGGATTTGCCCATCGACCAAGCGGCGCTTGGGTGCCGAACTGAACATATCGTCTTGCGCTTTGGCGGCTTCGCCTTCCACATGCGCAAGCGGAATGTAAGCAGCTTTACCCGCCGCCGTGGCAAGCGATATACCCACCAATTCGGCACTTGCGGCGTTGAGGGATGTGGTTTCCGTATCCACCGCCACGAGCCCTGCTGCGATAGCTTCATCCACCCATTTTTTGAGAGTGGCGGCATCACGAATGGTTTCGTATTTTATTTCAACAACAGGCTGCATCGCTTTGGTTTTATAAGGTTCTGTCGCAACGGTGGTGGATTGCACCGCCGATGGGTCACCACCAAATTTTTTAATGAGCGTCGTGAAATTCTGTTCCGTTAAGAATGCCAACAGCACATCTAAATCGAGTGGCTTGGCGTGCAAATCATCAATCGGCTCTGGCAAGGGAACGTCTTTTTTGAGCTCCACCAATTGGCGCGAGATGCGCGCGGCTTCAGCATGGGTTTGCAATGATTCACGGCGTTTGGGTTGCTTGATCTGGTCGAGATTCGCCAAGAGATTCTCAAGCGTTCCGAATTGATTAATCAGCTCTGCTGCTGTTTTTGGGCCAATGCCTGGAACACCCGGAACGTTATCGACGGAGTCACCAATCAGCGCCTGCACCTCGGTCATTTTTTCGGGGGCGACACCGAATTTCTCCATCACCACATCCAGCCCGATGTCTTTTTGCTTCATCGGGTCGCGCATTTTAACGCCGTCGGTGATGAGCTGCATCAAGTCTTTGTCGGAGGAGATGATAAGGGTTTCCATGCCTTGCTTCTTCGCGGCTTCGGCATAGCTTGCTATCAAATCATCGGCTTCATAGTCCGCCAATTCGATTGCGGGAATGCCCAAAGCGATCGTGGCTTCGCGCACCAATGCAAATTGTGGCACCAAATCTTCGGGCGCAGGTGGGCGGTGCGCTTTATATTCTGGGTAAATCGTTTGGCGGAATGAAATACGCGATGCGTCAAAAATCACGACTAAATGGTCGTCCGCATAGCTCTCACGAAGCTTAATCATCATATTGGTGAAGCCATAGACTGCGCCAACGGGCGTACCGTCTTTACGCGTGAGCGGCGGCAAAGCGTGATAGGCACGGAAGATATATCCCGAGCCGTCGACCAATACTAAACGCGCGCTATCTGACATTTACTTGCACCTTGGGGAATTCGCGCTACACCATAGCCTTGAAGATTGATATGGGAAGTGATTATGACAATTCATCTACAAGGGCCTGACCTTGCACCCACAAGCGGAACGGTAAAGCGCTTGGTGATATTGCTGCATGGTCTGGGTTCTGATGGCAATGACCTTATTGGCCTTGCGCCACTGATGAAGGAAGCGCTGCCCGACACGCATTTCATTTCGCCCAATGCGCCCTTCCCGTGCGATATGGCGCCATATGGTCACCAATGGTTCTCGCTGCAAGATCGCAGCTTAGGCGCGATGCTGAAAGGTGTTCGGACGGTTGCGCCGATTGTGAACCAGTTTATCGATGCACAGCGCGACCGATTTAAATTGCGTGACGCAGACATAGCGTTATTGGGCTTCTCGCAAGGAACGATGACCTCGCTTTATGTTGGGCCACGGCGTTCTAAACCCCTTGCAGGAATTGTTGGATTCTCAGGCGCGATGATTGGCGCGGATCTTTTGCACGATGAAATACGCAGCAAGCCACCCGTGTGTTTAATCCATGGTGAAGAAGATATGGTGGTACCGTTCGCCGCTATGCAACACGCTACCTATGCGCTGGCCACTGAGCATGTCGAAGTCGAGTCGCACGCGCGCCCGTACCTTCCGCATAGCATTGACCCTGAAGGTCTTGATATTGCCGTGAATTTCTTGAAGAAGTGTTTCGGGATTTAAGCGTCGCGCCCGATAGCATCGTGGATCGATTTTAGTCCATCACGCTCCAGCAATTTCACCAATCCGCGATTAATGTCGTTTACCAAGCCGAAGCCTTTATAAATAAGCGCCGTGTATAGCTGCACGGCTGTCGCGCCCGCTTTGATTTTTGCATAAGCATCCTCAGCACTTGAAATGCCACCCACACCAATAAGCGGAATGCGCCCTTCGGTGAGTTGGTACATATGCTTCAACACTTGCGTTGATTTTTGGAAAAGCGGTTTGCCGCTTAGCCCGCCCTGCTCGTTTGCATATGTGCTCATCTCCACACCGTCACGTGTGATGGTGGTATTGCTGACAATCAGTCCATCGATTTTTAATGTGAGGGCAACATCAGCAATATCTTTAAGAGCCGCAGCATTATTATCGGGTGCTATCTTTACAAAGATAGGCTTGCGCGCCAAGCCCGCTTTTACCAAGTCGGCACGTACGTCGTGCACCGCACGGACGAGCGGTTGCAATGCCTCCGCCCCTTGAAGGTTACGCAGGCCAGGCGTGTTAGGTGACGAGATATTCACCGTGATATAATCAACCAGCGCATAGAGTGTGCGCATAGCGGCAGCATAATCACTCGCCGCATCTTCTGTGTCTTTGTTTTTGCCGATATTGCCACCAACCACGCCACCCTGCTTGCGATGCCGTAAATTCCACGCGGCAGCTTCCATGCCTTCATTATTGAAACCGAGGCGGTTAATGATGGCTTCTTGCTCTACCAGACGAAAGATGCGCGGCGCGGGATTTCCCGCCTGCGCTTTCGGCGTTACGGTGCCAACTTCAGCAAACCCAAAACCTGATTTAAGTGCCGCACTGTAGACTTCAGCATTCTTATCGAACCCAGCAGCAAGCCCAACAGGGTTGGGAAGATTCAAGCCGGCAATTTCAGTGTTCAGTCGCGCATCGCTCACTGTGCAGGCTGGAACGGCACCTATTTTCAGTGCACGTATCGCTGCACGATGTGCTTGTTCGGGAGGAAGCGAAAAAACGACTGGGCGAATGAGGGAATAGAGGCTCATATGTGCGTGCTAGCGCACACGAACGACTTGCGCAACCTTCGTCGCGGTTCCCTGTGGAGCATTCAGCACCATCATAGGGTCAATGCGCTGGCCATTCTTCTTGATACGATAATCGAGGTGCGGCCCTGTTGAGCGACCCGTTGAGCCCAGTTTACCAATGGCCTGTCCTTGTGCGACACGCTGGCCAACGCGCACTGATTGCGCACTCAAGTGGCCATAGGTGCTTTCGCTACCATCGTTATGTGCAATAGTGATGTGCTGCCCCAGACCACGGCCTGTGGCCACTTCCTTCACGGTTCCTGCGGCGCTAGCCAGAATCGGCGTGCCCGTTGCTGCGGCGATATCAATGCCGCCGTGGAAACGCATTTTCCCATGGAAGGGGTCCTTGCGCATACCATAGCCAGAGCTGATTTTCTGGTTCACGTTGCTAGCAATAGGCCAAATATGGCCGCTACGACTTGCCGTGTTGGTGTTGCGCATGGTTTCGCCAAATACAGGTGAATCGCTGCCGCCATTATCACCAAACAAATCCGTCACGGCGTTACCGCGCGTTACAACGGGCGCACCATCCGCTTGTAACATCGCCACCTGTGCTGGCGCAGATTCTGTTGCACGCACGACATTCGGACGCCGCGCTGCACGAATCACCAAATCACGATCAAGACGCATGAAGCCTGAACGCATCGCTTTCATGTCGGAGCGCTGCACTTGTGTCTGACGGATAGGTGTGGATGGCACACCCATGCGCGCTGGTGCCAATGCCATGAATTTTTTGCCTGCAATAATTTTGCTATCGGCCAGCGTAGGCTGAGCAACCAAAAGCGCAAGAAGCGCGAATACGATAGGTTTTGTCTTCATACTACCGTGTGTTTGCAAGGCTTATGCCAAGTTTTTGTTACATCTACACCACATACGGTCATTCAATAATGCGTTTTACCACCATATCTTGCGTTTATACTCTCGTGCGGGGCTGGTTTTGGTTAGTGTCGTTGCTAACGCGTCACGTTTCTCGGGATATATGCTGATTCATCGTTTACTAGGTTCAAGACGTCATCAACTGCTTTGCACCACCATGTGCTGCCTGCTTGTCGCAGCGCCTGATGCAATGGCTGGCTTTGACCCCGATGCTGGCAAAGACGAGACTGCCGCGATCAGCACCCAATATTTACCACGCGGTCGCACGGCACCTGCGCCGATGATGATGGTCAACCGGAATGCGGCGACCACAAGCCGTGCTGGTTTTATTCCTACCGTCGATAAGGTGGCAGCGCCCAAACCGCTTTACCCAACACGCGCCTCTGCGCCAGTTGAGGCTGTATCCGCTGAACCAGCGCCAAGCATTGCGCCATTACCTTCTAGCGCGACGATGGAACAAGAAATGGAAGTGGCCGCAACGTCGATTGCGCCAGCGCCAAGCCTGCCCCCAGTTTCGGACGAGGTTAAGGCTAAAGCGAATCAGATGATGGACGCGCAGCCACAGGCTGAGAGTGCGCCGCAAGAAATGCAAATGGCTGGCTATATTGCTCCGCCACCGCCACTGCCTGACATGGCGCCAATGGCAACTGCATTAGCTACGCCAACTGCTCCTGCTGCATCGGCTGCTGCGCCAAGTGAAGGTGCGCCAGTGGATATTATCGATCCCGACATGCGCAGCTCCACGGGCAAGAATATGAACAGCTCGGTTTCCATTGCGCCACCGCCGCCAGTCATTGGTAGCGCCGCACCCGTACCGATGGCTTCGGGGATGCAAAGTGCTAGCTTGTCGAGCGAAACCAAAGAAATTCTTGGCCGTATTCCGAGCCATGTAAATACCGCACCTCCTCCTGCTGCGCCAACGCGCACTACGCTTAGCCGTGTTAGCCCTGAAGTCTCAAGCCTTATCCCAACGCTTCAAAAGCAAGTTGAGTACGAGCAAGCGGGTCTCAAAATCAGCATGCAGCGCGAAGGGTTTGATTCCAATATCGAGCTCAATAGAGCATATGAAGCGCTCATTGGCGGCGACAGTGAAATGGCAGTGAATATCTACCAGAACATCATCGCGGCAGAGCCACGCAATCAGGATGCGCTTTTTGGTTTAGCGGCAACTTATCACCGCGCAGGTGAGTTGGCGAAGGCGCGCCCACTATATGGCGCACTGCTTCGCGTGAACCCCAATCACCGTGAAGGCTTGAATAACTTCCTCGTATTAGTAAGTGACGAGGCGCCTGAAGAAGCGTTGTTCGAGTTGCAGAAGCTTGCGTCACGCAACCCAGAATTCAGCCCTATTTATGCGCAAATGGCTATCTTGCTTGAGAAGCTAGGCCAACACGATATGGCGCGCGAATCCATGATTAAAGCGATTCGCATGTCACCTGAGAATCTGGTGTATAAATATAACCTCGCTATCATGATGGATAAGCAAGGTCGTTATGCTGATGCTTCGGCACTTTACGGCTTGTTGGTGGATGCGGCCCTGCGCGGTGAATCTATCCCTGCTCCACTTGAGGATATTCAAAAACGTCTGACCTATATCAACACCGCATCAATTGATACGCGCGGAAGTTAACGTTTTGTTTACGCAACTGAACTAGAGTCCCAACATGGAAATCACCGACCTTCTCGTTGCCACCACCAAGAATAAGGGCTCTGACCTGCATTTATCGACAGGCAACCCGCCTATTATGCGTATTAATGGCGATATGCTGCCAGTTGAAATGCCGCCGCTTGAAGCGGGACAGGTGAAGCAACTGCTTTACTCAATCATGACCGAAAACCAGCGTAGCGACTATGAGCGTGAGCTGGAGTTGGACTTCTCTATTTCATTCGGAACGGACATGCGCTTCCGCGTGAACGCCTTTAATCAGATTAATGGCCCTTCGGCGGTATTTCGTACCATTCCTACCAAGATATTGTCGCTTGATGATTTGAAGGCACCTGAAGTGCTACGCCGCCTGTGCCACTTGCATAAAGGCATCATTCTCGTCACTGGCCCAACAGGTTCGGGTAAGTCAACGACCCTTGCCGCAATGGTAAATTACATTAACACCAATTTCAGCAAGCACATCCTGACGGTCGAAGACCCCGTCGAGTTCGTGCATCACTCGAAAAAATCGCTCATCAACCAGCGTGAAGTAGGCGCGACAACCAAATCATTTGCGCGCGCACTGAAGTCTGCCTTGCGTGAAGACCCTGATGTGATTCTGGTGGGCGAGTTGCGCGATTTAGAAACGATTCAGCTTGCCATGACGGCTGCAGAAACTGGCCACTTGGTGATGGCAACGCTACATACAAGCTCTGCACCTAAAACGATTGACCGTATCATCGACGTGTTCCCTGCTAACGATAAAGACATGATCCGCGCGATGCTATCTGTATCGCTTGAAGCCATTATTGCGCAGACGCTTCTTAAGCGCGCGGATGGTTCAGGTCGCGTTGCTGCTCATGAAATTTTGTTGGGTACGCCAGCTATTCGTAACTTGATTCGCGAGGGTAAGATCCCACAGATCAACTCCATGATTCAGATGGGCTCCAAAATCGGCATGACGACGATGCGTGATACACTGAATCGCCTTTATAATGATGGGGTGATTAGTGAAGAAACGCTGCGTGAAGCAATTGCAAGCGGTAGCGATGAGGATGCCGAGAAGAAGGAAGCACCCGCTTCAGGTGGTGCCAAGGCTGCCAATGTACGTCGTGAGAGCGCCTTTTAATGACCAATGCCGAACATATTGATACGTATCTAGAGGCGATGGTTGCGCGCCAAGCGTCGGACTTATACCTCACGTTTGACTGTCCACCTTCCCTGCGCGTTACGGATCGCATTGAGAAACGTAGCGATACGCCACTCAATGATGCGGATTTAGATCGCTACATGCGCCAGCTCATTCAGGACAATCAGATTGATGAGTTCGAGAGCACCCTAGAACTGAACACCGCTATCTCGTGGAATGCACGCGCACGTTTTCGTATCAATCTGTATAAGCAGCAACAGCATATTGCGATTACCATCCGCCGCATCCAAACCAATATTCCGACTGCTGAATCCTTGGGCTTGCCCAAGATTTACAGCGATCTCGTAATGCAAAAGCGCGGGTTGATTTTGGTGGTGGGTCCGACGGGCTCAGGTAAAACCACCTCTCTTGCTTCCATGGTCGGGTATCGTAATCAGCATGGCGATGGGCACATTATTACTGTTGAAGACCCTATCGAGTATGTACACGCACACCAAAACTGTATTGTCAGCCAACGTGACGTGGGTATTGATACCTACTCATTCTCTCTCGCGTTAAAGAACGCGCTTCGCCAGCGCCCTGACGTGGTGGTTATTGGTGAGATACGTGATCGCGAGGTAATGGAACAAGCTCTCTATTTTGCTGAGACTGGCCATTTGTGCATCGCGACCCTTCACGCTAGCAACTCGAACCAGACTATTGAGCGCGCCCTCAACTTTTTCCCTGAGGAAAGCCATCACCAAATCCGCTTGAATCTTTCATTGAACCTTAAAGCGATTCTTTCGCAGCGACTAGTTACGAATACGATTGGTAGCCGCAGTCTTGCCGTTGAAGTCATGTTGAATAACGGTCTTATCAAACAACTGATTGAAGAAGGCAAGATTCGCCAGATCAAAGATATGATCGAAAAAGGTGGCGAAGAAGGCATGGTAACATTTGACCAATCGCTTTATCAGCTTTTCCGTAGTGGCACGATTACTCAGGACGTAGCCATTGCAGAGGCCGACAACCCTGCCAACCTGCGCCTGATGATTAAGCAGAACGAATCGCTCACCCGCGTTGGCAGAGAAGCGATATCGGTGCGTCAAGTGGCGCGCCCTGAGCCTCCAAAGAAAAGTGAATTCTAAGCCGCTTTTGGCACATCAATCGCCTTGAGGAATGCACGCTCGAGTGATTGTTCCTGATAGGTTGGCTTGAAGTCCTTCGCCGTGCCGATATAGCGTAGAGCGGTATCGTGAATGATGCCAATACGATCACAAATCTCGTCAATGTCCGCCAGAATATGCGAGCTAAAGAATATCGTTTTGCCGCGCTTCTTCTGCTCCAGCATCACGTCCTTCAATTTGATGCGTGATCTTGGGTCGAGACCACTCATTGGTTCGTCGAGGATAAGGAATGGCTGGTCCACCATAAACGCGCCAACGAGACCCAACTTCTGCCCCATCCCTTTGGAGTAGGAGCCCACCTTGCGGTCCAGTACATCTGGGTTGAGATCTAATGCTTCCGCCATGTGGCGGGCGGCGGCGATATCCAATGTTTTACCATAATATGATAGTGAAAGCGCCAAATACTCGCGCCCCAATAAGTACCGCGAAGGCGTGAACTTTTCGGGTAAATAGGAGATATTACGTCGCGCTTCTACGGACGTACTAGGCTTACCTAAAATGCTGGCCTGCCCGCTATCCGCATTACTTAGATCAAGAATGATTTTAATTAAGGTTGTCTTACCAATACCGTTAAGGCCTATCAGCCCGAAGATTTCACCTTCACGTAGTGAAAATGAAACATCCTTCAGGACCTGATGTTTGCCATAAGATTTGGAGATTGCTGATATTTCAAGTGGTGACATAGGGCTACTTCATTCTGGTCTAAGGTGCAGGCGCTGGTGTTGGCGCATCGAGCGTAATGGTAGTAGGCATCAACTGCGCTGGTGGCAAACTCATTGAGGCGCCGGGCGTTGATGCAGTTGGGGCTGGAGCAGATGATGCTGAAGCTCCAGAAGAGGGAGCTGGTGTGGAAGGAGTAGTAGGAGTATTAGCGGCATTCGGATTATTACGCGGCGCTAGCTGCGTTAAGTTGCTGCGCATTCTATCCAAGTCCTGAACCGTTGCTCTTAGCGCAGCATCAGGATCACGGTTCGCATTGGGATTGGGTGCTACAGGCGCAGCGGGAGCCAAGAGCGCATCGACCTGCGCTTGCTGTTCCATTTCCGGTACATCTCGGCTTGCATATTTGCCTTCATAAATACCAAAAGCTGCGCCAACGAAACTCTGGTTAGGGGCAAGTGTAAATACAAATGCCTCACGATTCTCGTCGTAGCGCACCTTACTCATCGCGGATTTAAAGTGTTTCGGTATCGTTTTATCAATCAGCGATTGCTCAAAGCGCAGTTTAGCTTGCTCGATATATTCTGGTTTCCAGCTAAACACGGCAGCACGCGGAGAAATAGAGAGTAAGGTCGCCTCGCCTGGCCGTTTCTTAGGTGAATATTTTGCGTTATTCATCCACAGCAACCAGTCTTTGGGTGAGCGATATACAATGCTAGATAAGTAAAAACTTGGATATTGCTTCGGCTCTTCTACAGCAGCGATTGGCAATATAGGCACTTCTGGTGTTTGGGTGCTGGCTGTTGGCTTATCGATACGCTTCACGCTCTCGTAGGCATATAAAACCTTCTTCATGCGATCAATATCGGTGCTATTAAACATAAGACTTTGCGTAAAATTACCATACGATGGAATATAATTTTCTTTGATTTGCGGTGCTGTAGGCTGAGCCGCCGCTTCGGTTTCAGGCGTACTCGGCACTGTAACGACATTAGCAACGCCTGAAGGGAACACTTCTTGAACTTGATTTGCTGTCCCTACGTTTGCGGTAGTAGGTTGCGCAACAACAGGCTCAGGAGTTTGCGTCCTTACAACGGTTGGAGTGGTCGTTTCAGCTTTAGGTGTTTCTTGAACCACTATCGGCGCTGGCAATGTGATACCTGTATCGACAGCAGCGCCATCGCCCATTTCAGGAGGTAACGCGGGAAGGTCAGAATTTGTCTGTGCAAAGGCAGGAATTGAAGCGCAGGTTAACACAGCAAACATAAGACTATGAGAAAACACCTTCATACTACATACCCCCCGCAGTTGGTGGTGCAGCATTAGGTGCATTGGCATCTTGACCCTGCCCAGTCTTTGGCGGATTCGCATCTTGCAGTGTTAGCCACGTAAATTTTACTACTCCATCAACAACGTCTGGTTTGCCACCTGTGCTCATTTGTCCCAACACATCCATCGAGAGTTGTGATTTACGCAGCACGCTCATTTGCTTGATGCGAATGAGCCCTGGCATACGGCGCTGCATATCTTGAATGAATGAAAAGAAATGCAGGTCAGAAAGTGTACCAGTGCTAATTTCCATTTCATCACGTACGAGAATTTTATAATTCAAGCCTGTAAACTCTGGACGCTCCGAGATTTTCTCTTGCGAGATGGTAAGGCGCATCGCATCCGATAAACGGTACTGTTCCTTCATCACTTTCAAGGTTTCCTTGAGCCTATCGGTAGTGGTAACGAACTCTTCATTATCGCGATTAATACTAAGCTCGGCGAAGCGCTGTTCTGCGCTATTCGTTTTAGTGATCTGGCTGCGCATCATTCCAAGCTGTGATTCTGAAGCTGAAAGCTGACCTTGTGCCTGCATTTTTTCAGTGCTGGCGGTTTCTGAGAAGCTGCCAGTAACCATCATCGCTATGAATGCAATGACCACATAGCCCGCCCTTAACCCAGCCTCACGGATGACCTGCTTTTTGAGAACTTGTAATTTACTACTCATTACATAGCCCCCATCATTGGCGCGGTGGCGGGATTGGCTGCCGTATTCGCGTTAGGACCAGAGAATATCAACCTGACTTTGTTCGTCCCGTCTTGCAACACCGGGGATGACTTTGCATCAAACGAAACTTCTACTTTGTCTGTCGAAGATTGTGTCGCGCCACCTTCTTGCTTGATCTCATATTCTGGCAATTGGAGCTTCAGATTATCAACGTACTCTTTGACCGCCCTGATCAGTTGGTCTTTATCAGAAAATGGCGCGGTAAACTCCATATCCACGGTAATGACCAAGGGAGGATTATTGACGCCAGAAGCCATGATAGCCGTGCTATCAATGCCACCTGGTAATTCCTTACGCTCCCAGTTAAAACTGGTAACCGTAACGTCTTTCAAGAGCGGCACGAGTTTCTGGATAAATTCCAACGGGTCATATTGATAGACTTTGAAGACATCAGCAGCAGCAACGACCGCCGACTTGACGCTGGTTCCGTCATCGACCTTCGTTAAGCCTTCTTGCACTTCAGCAATCTGCGCTTGAAGTTGCGTCTGCTTCTTTCCTATTTCGCTCGATTCGCTGCTATCCATGAAATAGGTCACGATATTATCAACCGACGAAAGCGCCATAAGTGCAACCAAAAGCGAGCCTGCAATTTTCGCTGCCAATCGTATCTGATAGAATTGCTCAATCTGCTTGCCGTATTTTGACATCAGCTTCATGACAGGCTTTGAAACCGTGGCAAAATGTGTTGCCATCACTACATCGCCGTAACGATCTGCGGAAAGTGCCGCTTGCTCCAAGCCTAGAAACTCTGCCACTTCTAGTGGCGCAACCGCATAAGCGCCTGCCGCATTAAAACGCTTAAGGTCGAGTGAGTCTTTTACTTCCTGCGCCGCAACGGTAACGATCTCCAACGTCGCCGGGTCGGTGTAACCAAGGCGACGCAAATACTCCATGGTATTGAGAATCTCTTGCTCGATATTGCCAGCCACAACTGCGGGAATCGCATCATCCATCGACTGCGCCAGACGCGTGAATGACAGCTTACCCTCTTTGAGTACCACCTGACGGAAACCGCCGACCTTATTGTGAGTAACGAGCAATTTCCATGTTGCGCGCGTCCCTTCGTATGAACGCTGCGGGATCGCTGAGGCAATCGCGTTGTAGTAGTTCTGCGTCTCCACTGGCACGAGGTAGATGCCCAATAATTGGTTGGGCTGCTCGATGATTAATTCCATCCATGCTTGGATCTGCGCAGTATTCGCTAGCGAGATAAGCAGATAGTTCCACTCTTTGCGCCCCGTTCGATCACGGCCAATCTGCAGTGCTCCCTTGATATCTTCTGGCGGGAAATCGCGATTCAAGCGGCGCTGCACAAGTTTTGAGATGCTGAGCGCACTCACAGGTGGTAAGGCGTGGCGCACATATTGCTGATCAATAGAATCGACTAATAGGCGAACAGGCACTTTGGGGTGCGCCGCCATTAAATCCACAATTGCTTTGCTATGCTCAGGCTGCGGCGATGGCGCAAACAACCTGCGCTGTACCCGCCTGCCCTTGGTATATACCAGAATCGCGCCCTCATCCCCAATCAGCAAGACAAAGCGCTCTTGCTTTGCGTTCACGCGACCAACCCGAGCTTTAGGTACAGCTACGCTATCCCCTTCTGCTCCACCACGTGCACGTACTTTAATTTTGTCTGCTAATGCCATTAGAATTTCATGTTCTGGAAGGATTGATAGAGCGGGCCGAATACCGAAGCAATGACCCAGAATATTAGACCGCCCATGACGATAGTGAGTAGTGGCTGAATCATTCCCACCAGCCCGTCAACCGAATCGTTCACTTCGCGGTTATAGAAGAAGTTAATATTTTCCAATGCGTCACTCATGTTACCACTATCTTCACCCACTTTGAACATGCGGATGACAAGCATGGGGAACTGGTTTGAAATACGCAAACTGGCCGTCAAATTGTTACCCTCAATGACGCTGCGATGCACAACCTCAACCGACTCTTTAATGACGCGATTCGCCACAACGTTACGCGCCGCAATTAGCGCATCAGGTATATCGATGCCGCTTTTAAACATCACTGAGAAGAAGTGCGTAAAACGCGCTAAGTTAATCTTACGGATTACATTACCCAAAATAGGTATGCGCATTAACAGTGAATCCACGCGATAGGCGAATGATTCAGAGGTTCGGTAGACACCCAACAGCGTCATGAAGATCATAACGGGCACGATGAATACGAAGAACCAATAATTCTGAAAGAATTCGGATGTCCAAATCAGTGCGCGGGTGTGGAACGGAATCTCGAAGCCTTGGTCGACGATAAACTTGATGAGCTTAGGCACCACATAAACCATCAAAATCGCAATCACTGCCGACATAACCACCAGCAACACAATTGGATAGGTCACCGCTTTTTTTACCTTGCGGCGCAGATCGTTCGTCCATTTCATGTGGTCAGACATGTGAACGAAGGAGTCGGTCAAGTTACCGTTTTTCTCACCCGCCTGCACCAGACCCACAAATACTTCGTTAAAAATGCGCGGATAGGTGGCGAGCGACTCCGAAAGCTTCATACCGCCTTTCACTTTTTCAAGAATGTCGGTCATCACGTCGCGCAACTTGGCCGATTCAGTGGAATCACGCACGTCGGCCAGCGATTCGTGAATCGGCACGCCCGCACGGGTGAGCTGCTCCAAGTGCAAGCAGAGGATGATCATATCTTTGAGTTTAATTTTAGAGCGGAATCCTGCGCGTTTTGTCTTGGCAACCTTACAATCGACCATAGAAAGATCGACTTCCTTGAGGCGTGTTTCAAGGTCGACTTCGTTCTCCGCGACCATCGTACCTCGGATGGTGCGGCCCTTTTCATTGATGGCCGAATAGTTATACGTAGGCATAAGACTCCAAATGATTGGGGCGTTTTGTTGTTGTTACCCCGTGCCTACCGAGCGGATGCAGTCTATTATAGGCGGTCGGTTAAATCTACCGTATTTATGAGTTCAGGCAGGTCTATCTCGCCTTGTAAGACCTTGGCGATGCCATCTTGCACCATGGCGATGAAACCATGCTCCATTGCATATTCCAGCATTTGATTACGGGTAGCGTGGGTGGCGATCAATTCATCCATACCCTTATCGATGCGCAGAATCTCGACCACGGCGGTACGGCCCTTATAGCCCTTAAAGCCACATTTTTCGCAGCCCACCGCGTCATAGACAACAGGCGGCTTCGCTGGGTCTGCGAGCATTAATTTGCACTCGTCAGGGTTGGCTTGTCGGGGCTTTTTACAATTATCGCACAGTTTTCGCGCCAGTCGCTGCGCAATGGTGCAAATGAGCGAACCAGCCAATAAGTGGGCGGGAATACCAATATCGCCAAGACGCGGAATAGCGCCCAGCGCGTCGTTCGTGTGCAGCGTCGTATATACTTGGTGACCTGTTAGTGCCGCGCGTACCGCCATGATGGCAGTTTCTTCGTCACGCACCTCACCCACGAAGATAATGTCGGGATCTTGACGCATAAGTGATTTAATACCCGACTGGAAATCGATAGACCCCTCACGGACGCTGGTTTGGCGAATCATCGGCAATTGGTATTCCACGGGATCTTCAAGCGTCATGATGTTGACATCAATCGAGTTGATGTAGCTCAGGATCGAATAAAGCGTGGTGGTTTTACCCGAACCCGTAGGACCAGTGACCACGATAATACCTTCTGGCCTCAAGATACATTTCTTGAGCAGATTCAAGTTATGCTGGGAGAACCCCAGATCCGTTAATGGCACAAGGGCTTTGGATTTATCCAGAATACGCAGCACCACGTTCTCGCCATGCACCGTAGGCTGGGTAGCGACACGAAAGTCAACATCACGGCCCAAGGCGGTAAGACTGATGCGACCGTCTTGCGGGTTACGCGTTTCCGCAATGTTCATGCCCGCCATAATTTTAAGGCGCACCAGCATGGCCGGCCAATAATCGCGGTGGAAACTGCGAATTTGCTGTAGCGCGCCGTCGATACGGTAACGCAAGCGCAGGAAGCTTCCCTCAGGCTCGAAGTGAATATCCGAAACGCCCTGCTTGATCGCGTCGACCAGCAAGGCATTCACGAGGCGTACCGTTGGGTTGATGTAGCCATCCTCGCGTCCATCCAGCAACGATTTTTCACGGATACCTGTTTCAATCTCGCGCAGAATGCCATCAATCGACATTTCGTAATTGTAGTAGCGATCAATCAGGTCACTGACTTCGCTCTCAGTCGCATAAAGTGGCGTGATCTTCGCGTTTTTATCCAAATGGCGGCGCACTTGATCGAGCGCAAGTACGTTATACACGTCCACCATCGCGATTTTAATGGAGCCACCCTCTTGCGAGATGGGAATAATTTTATTGCGGACACACACGTCACGCGGGATTAATTCCAGCAGCGTCGTATCCAGCATGGTAGCTTTGGGGTCAAACTTCTCGGCACCCGTTGATTCCGCCAACACCTCGCCCAGCGCCGACTCGGTGATGAAGCTCATGCTGACGAGGATATTGCCCAGCAGCTTTTTCGATTTCGCCTGCTCGCGCAGCGCGATTTCCAATTGATCTTTGGAAATCAAGCCCATGGTAATGAGGCGTTCACCAATACGCACCGATTTAGCAGGACCAGCTTTACCTAGTCCGCTTTCGCCTGGGCTTGCAGCAGGCGCGGCTGCAGCAGTCGGCGCTGGCGCACCCCCTGCCGACGCAGCAGGTGCCGCCTTGGAAGATTTTCCCACAGAGAGAAAATCATCATCGCCAGAAGGTGGTGATGTAGTCATGCGTGACAGGTTCCCCGTTCATGCGAATCGGTGATGGTGATATCCATTCAGCCATAGCAGCAAACTTGTGCCGTGAGTGCAAGAGATTCCTGCAACTTTTCCAAAGACTTGAAGAATTGTTAAGAAGTCGTGCATAACTGTCGCAGTTACTTGCGCTAAGACCCTAGGAACGCTATAGAGCGGCCATGCAACAACCTGATTTGGAATTCTTCGTCACAACCGCCTATACGGTGACATTCATCACTGTGTTGCTGCTGGTTGTATCCAGCCTATTACGCGCGCGGCGCGCCAAACGCACCCTCGCGCATCTGGAACGCGATGAAGCCTAAACACCAACGCATGATTTTTCTGGCAGTGAGCATCGCTATCATGGTGGCTGCTAGCAGTGTGATTCTCTATACGTTTCGTGAAAATCTGGTGTTTTTCTTCACCCCGACCCAGCTTTACGCAAAAATCGGTGAAGGACGCTTCAACCCAAAACAGGAAATGCGTTTGGGAGGGCTTGTAAAAGCAGGTAGTATTATCGAGCGTGAGGACGGCAGCATACGCTTCACGGTGACTGATTTAACGCGCGAGATCGATGTCGAGTATCGCGGATTATTGCCCGCGCTATTTCGCGAAGGGCAAGGTGTAGTGGCGCTTGGCACTCTCCAAGGCAGTCACGTAGTTGCGCGCGAAATTCTTGCCAAGCATGATGAAAATTACATGCCCAAAGAGGTAGCGGATGCGCTCAAGCAATCTGGCCAGTGGAAACCAGAATGATTCCTGAACTTGGACATTTTGCATTGCTGTTAGCCCTTGGCGTGGCCCTGCTTAATACAAGCTCTCCTTTGTTACTGCGCACATCGAACTATCTGGTAAAACCTGCCGTGACATTGCAGTTCATGCTGGTTTTTGCAGCGTTTTTGGCGCTGGTGCATTGCTATGTCGTCTCAGATTTTTCGGTGGTGAATGTGGTGGAGAACTCGCACTCCGCCAAGCCGTTGCTGTATAAAATTACCGGTGTATGGGGCAACCATGAAGGCTCGATGCTGTTGTGGATGCTGGTATTAAGCTTCTTCGGATTTCTGGTCGCGTTTTTTCGCGCTGAGGATGTTGAGCTCAAGCGCCTCACCCTCCATGTGCATGGATTGGTTTCAGCAGGATTTTTAGCCTTCATCCTTTTTACGTCAAATCCATTCTGGCGCATTTATCCGCCTGCATTCGAAGGTCAGGATCTAAACCCGCTACTACAAGACATTGGCCTCGCCTTTCACCCGCCGACACTTTACGTCGGCTATGTCGGTTACGGAATCGTGTTTGCGTACGCGATTGCAGGGCTGCTGCGTGGAACGATTGACAGTGCGTGGGCACGCGCCGTGAAGCCATGGCTTGGTATTACATGGGCAGCGCTGACACTTGGCATTGGTGCAGGCAGTTGGTGGGCGTATCGTGAACTAGGTTGGGGTGGCTGGTGGTTTTGGGACCCCGTTGAAAATGTTTCGCTCATGCCGTGGCTTGCGGGCGGCGCATTGCTGCATGCCAATCTCGTGCTGGAACGCCGCAATCAAATGGGCAAGCTGGTCGTGCTGCTCGCCATACTTACTTTTAGCCTCAGTCTTATCGGAACGTTTATTGTACGTTCGGGGTTGATCACCTCCGTGCATGCCTTTGCATCCGACCCACTTAGAGGGCTTTATATTTTGGGCTACATCGTGCTGGTAACGGGTGGTGGCCTCACGCTTTATGCATGGCGGCAATTACCTACATCGGCGCCTATTTCGCTGCTGTCGCGCACAGGTTTTATTCTGCTGAATAACATTCTGCTTCTCACCGCAGCAGGCACGATTTTATTGGCGACACTCTACCCGTTGATACTTGAATTGTTGGGACTGCCGCCTGTTTCGGTTGGCCCTCCCTATTTTAATGCGACGTTCTTACCGCTCACCGCACCGTTACTCGTTCTGTGTGCTGCCGCGCCACTCATGGCATGGGACGGCACTACGAAAAAGCAACGCGTTGCACTGCTAAAAGCGGCCGCACTGCCCGTTCTTGGCTGCGCCTGTATTGTGCTGCTGATGTTTCAAGAAGAGTGGTGGCTGCTGCTTGTCGGATTTAGTTTGAGCGCACTGCTGGTGATGAGTGTCGTGCGCTATGCATCGAGCAACCTCTCGAATATATCGTTGCGTCATGTTGCCAGCATCATTGGCCATGCTGGTCTTGCTGTGTTCGCGCTTGCTATCACCGCTACATCGCTTAGCCGCGAAGTATATGAAGTGCCGCGTATTGGCACATCTGCCATGCAGTTAGGCGACTATACGGTGACACCTCTTCGCGCCGAGAAAGCACAAGAGCATAATTATGTAACACGCCGTGGTGTGTTTGAGATTCGCAAAGGTAATAGTACCATTACCCTCGCGCCAGAAATTCGCTATTATCCCGTGCGCGACATGAACACGTCGGAAGCAGCGCTCCATTCAACACCACTACGCGATATCTATTTAGTGATGGGCGAATCAGGAAAAGATGGGGTGGGCATACGCATGTATGTCACACCGTTGCAGCAGTGGGTTTGGTATGGTTTCGTGCTGATTGGCATGAGTGGCGGTCTAAGCTTTATCGCAGGAATCAGGAGGCGCTCATGACACGTGCTGTTCCGTTGATAGTGTTCTTAGTGTTCGCTGCAATCGCTGCCGTGCTGTTGCTGCATAAGAAGCCAGTGGCGGCTGATTTCGCCCCCTACCCTCTACCCACACTTTCGATTGCTGCGCTTCACGATGAAACCGCGCCATTCGTGTTGGGCGATGGCACACATCTCATCAATTTCTTTGCATCATGGTGTTTGCCATGCGTTGCAGAACATGCCGAACTCATCGCGCTTAAGAAGCAATTTCCGTCTGTCACGTTTCATGGCATTGCATGGAACGACAGCGCCGAGAATATTGATGCAATGCTTGAAAAGCACGGCAAACCCTATGACCACGTCTGGGCAGATACAAACGGCAAAGCGGCGATTGCACTTGGGTTGCGCGGAGTTCCTGAAACCTTCATCGTGCGTAATGGCCGTGTTATTTATCACCTCTCTGGCGCGCTTGATGCCAACAACCGCGACGCAGTGGCAAAGGTGCTGCATGAATAAACTATTCCCCTACATGTTGGCATTGATGCTTGCATGCTCGGCGCATGCCTTTACGCCCGAGCCCGCACTCAGTGATGCAACGCAGGAAGCGATTGCACAACGCAGCTTCCACCAATTACGCTGTGTGGTGTGTGACGGGCAATCCCTTGCCGAGTCGGATGCAACCCTCGCCATTCAAATGCGCAGCGAGATTCGCGCCATGGCAAAGGACGGACAAGCAGAGAAGGTAATTCTCGCATATTTCAAGCAACGCTATGGCGATAGCATCTTGATGACGCCACCACTAAATCCGCACACCTATGCGTTGTGGGGCGCGCCGCTATTGCTGTTGCTGGTTGGTCTTGCACTCTTATGGAGGAAGCGATGATTCTGTTCTTCCTCATAGCAACAGCGCTTTCGTTAAGTGTGGCGTGGCTGTTGGTAATGCCCAGTTTATCGGCTGATTTTCCGCGTTCACACCAATGGAAAACGGTATGTTTTGTATTACTCGCTAGTATTGTGTTTCCGTTCAGTGTCTATTGCTTGGTGACATTCTGAGGTTTTGATGAGCCCCTTCTCGTTACTTACAACGCGGCGTTTTGCGCCACATTTCACCTGCATGGCACTAGGTGCATTCAATGACAATTACTATAAAAACGCATTGACGATTCTTATCACCTACTCGCTCGCTGATAATGCCCATATCAGCGTAGCGACCTTTATTTCCATCGCGGCGGCGGTTTTTATCTTGCCGTTCTTCCTTTTTTCGGGAGTGGCGGGATTGCTTGCCGATCGCTACCCCAAGCATCGGCTGATTCGTATTTTGAAAGCCACTGAGTTGGTACTGTTTCTATTCGCGGCACTGGTGTTGATTTTCCAGCATGTCTGGCTACTGCTCGTCATGTTGCTGTTGCTTGGTGTGCAGGCAGCCTTCTTTGGCCCCGTGAAATATGCGATCTTGCCTGAGCTTCTAAAAGAGAATGAATTACTCGCTGGTAATGGCATGGTGGAGGCTGGCACGTTCTTGTGCATTCTGATGGGCACGATTTTAGGCGGTCTCCTGATTTTGGCACCGCATGGAACGGAAATTGTTGCCGTCACCATGATTGCGCTTGGTGTTGTGGGTGTCGTTGCGTCACGCTATGTACCCGAAACCGTAGCTGTAAACTCAAGCCTTCGATTGCGCTTTAATATTTTTGCCACGACACGCGACATGGTGAGCTATGCGTTTCGCACGCCAGAGTTGCTGGTCGCGATTATCGGTATTTCATGGTTCTGGGCGATTGGTGCGACTTACCTCACCCAACTACCCGTGTTCACCAAACTGGTTGTTGGCGGTAATCAAGAAATTGTGACGCTTTATAATGCTATCTTCTCTGTTGGTATCGCGATTGGTTCGCTTGCGTGCCATCGCCTGCTCAAAGGCAATGTCTCGTTGAAATTCGCGCCATGGAGTTTGCTGGCCATTACACTTGCAGGCATCGACTTATATATTGTGTCGCATGTGCTGGAAGCGCCAAGCGAGCCATTCATGGGAGTTGCGCAATATTTCACACGCCTTGCCGATTGGCGCATTATGTTTGACTTGAGCGTGATTGCCGTGGCGGGCGGTGTTTTCATTGTGCCACTTTACACCACCTTACAAATACGCGGCGACTCAGCCACCCGCGCGCGCACGATTGCCAGCAATAACGTGATTAATGCCTTATTTGTTGCCGTCGCTTCATTTGCAGCCGTAGGGTTTTATGCGGCGGGGCTGAATGTTGAGCAAGTATTGCTGATTTTTTCATTGCTGAGCTTGCCACTCATCGCATTGCTCTGGCGTTGGCGTTAGGCCTCGGTTGAAAGCCCTTCCATCAAGGCGTTGATGGAGTCAAATTTTAGCAAGTCTGCTTGCGCGGAAACACTAATGCCCGCTTGCTGACGTGCGAGCTGCAGTGCATATTGTGTTGTCGTCTGCGTGATATTTGTATCTTCCAGTACCGCACGCGCCGCATCAGTGGTGAAGCTGCGATTGCGCAACGTATCCTCAATTATGCCAGCTTGGGTTTGTTTGCTACCTACATAAGCGCGCATTTCGGTTAAACGCCGCAATGCCTCGCCGGATGAAGGTGATGGCTGCTTGTGCGTCCGCCACCGTGCTCACATTCACGGCTGTGGGATTATCGAACAACCCTTCGGTTGATGCATTTACAATGCTGTAATCAAATGTTTTGCCGCTTGAGTCGGTGACGTTAAAGCGCAAAGTCGTTGCGGGTTCATTGTCTGAGGGCAGATCACGACGATTGAAGAACATTTCTTCACCATCACTGAAGCGCAAGCGCTCGACACTATAGAGGCGATCCGTACCGTCATTTTGGAACGTGCGAAAATCACGCACTGAAATGCTGCCATCGCCCATATCGGTAATCTCATAGTCCGAACGTATGCCGCGCAGTTCGACGACATCATTGCCTGCACCACCATAGACGGTATCATCACCATCTTGAATCGGCGTATATTCGGTGGCGCTATTGTCGACGATATTGCTGGCAAACATATCACTGTTGACAACTAAGTTCTGACCACCCGCATTCTCAAAATAGGTAAGCCTAAAAGTATGTGGCCCCGCCGTGAGTGGGATATTGGCATTGGTAAAACCAAACCCGCGTATGCCTGGAAATTGGCTTAAGCTTGCGCCATCTATTTGTAAATCAAACCCATCGTCGGAGCCGACGTTGAAGGTGTAGGTGCCGGTCGCAGGCACGTTGATTATGCCTTCGAACACATAAATCATGCGGTCTGGTGCTGCTGCCGCAACGGCAGGGTTACTGAGGCTTGCCGCATCCGCTCCCAAGAATGCACCAACAGTGGCACCATTATTATAGTTCAGGCTGTTCGCAATGAAGGTTGCATCGGGTGGGTTGGCGGCCATATACGCATTCGCCACAGCGAGACTGCCCACCGCAGCTGGGGAAAGATACACGCTGCCTTGCAAACCTGGTACCACACTACCACCCGCTTTAATCGTGTCGTCACCACCTAGTGCGTAGATGGTATCGTTACCCTCTAAGCCCGATATGGTATCTTGACCTTGTGTACCAAACATCAAATCAGGATTCGAGGTGCCATTAGTCGCCTGCCCGCGTGGCGCGTAAATCACGTTAATCTTGTCGAACTTCGTGCTTTTTGCTGTGCGATCCACTTCCGACATGAGCTGCAGTAATTCGGTGTTTAGATAATTGCGGTCCGTATCACTCAGCGCGCCATTCGTTCCGCGCAACGCAAGTTGGTTGATTCGCTCGATCATACCGCCAATTTGCGCCAGCCCACCATCGGCAATTTGCAGTAAGCTGTTGGCTTGGCCAAGGCTGTTGGCGGCACTACGCATCGCCGCAAGCCCCGAGCGCAATTGCGCAATCACCGAAACACCCGCGACGTCCTGCCCTGCGGATTGGATGCGGTTGCCGCTCGATAATTGCGCAGTCGATAGCGCAATTTCGCCATTAGTACGGCGAATGCGCGACGACAACGCACTGAAGCGCGAGGTCAGTGAGAGTAAATCAGTCATAACACTGTGCGCATTGCACACATCGTGCCGAATGTTATAAATCAGTAAGTTAGTTGGATTAGATGGGGCGAGTGACGGGGGTCGAACCCGCAACCTTCGGTACCACAAACCGACGCTCTAACCAGTTGAGCTACACCCGCCATATCCCGCGTGGGGAGGCGCTGTTAAACGCGAAGTCCTACGAAAAATCAAGGGCGTTTATCGGCTGTGGGTTCTTGGCGCACGTAGCTGCATGGATTCACATCACTATGCCTAAATCCTAGGCAATCTGACTTTTTGTGAGCAATCCTAAGGTAATAAATCAGGTTCAGACATCCTAATTACCTATTGAATAAGAATAATAAATTTATTTTTCAGCGTTTGGCACAAGGGTTGCGTACTTCACGCGCTCTAATATTTTACTGCAGGCAACACGCTCATGAAAAAAATCGAAGCCATTATTAAGCCTTTCAAACTCGATGATGTGAAAGAAGCGCTCCAAGAAATTGGGCTTCACGGCATCACGGTAATTGAAGCGCGTGGTTTTGGTCGACAGAAAGGCCACACGGAGCTTTATCGTGGCGCGGAGTATGTGGTGGATTTTCTGCCCAAGGTGAAAATCGAAGTGATTGTCGACGAGCCGATGGTGGAAAAAACTATCGAGGCGATTATGGCTGCTGCGCAAACGGGCCGTATCGGTGACGGCAAAATTTTCATCTCACCTATTGAAGAAGTCATCCGCATTCGCACGGGCGAGCGTGGACCAAATGCTATTTAACACATTTCTAACCCCTAAGGAGTGACTATGTCTGATGCTTTTTTTGATCTGGTAAAAAAACACGATGTGCAATTCGTGGATTTCCGTTTCACCGACCCACGCGGCAAGTGGCAACACACCACCTACATTGCTGACAAGGTCAATAAAGGCACCTTCGAAGACGGCGTGATGTTCGACGGTTCGTCGATCTCGGGTTGGAAGTCCATCAACGAGTCTGACATGATTCTGATGCCTGATGCATCCACCGCATTCCTCGATCCATTCGCTGCGCAGCCAACCTTGGTTGTAACGGGTGACATCATCGAGCCTGCAACGGGCCAATCCTATGGCCGTGACCCACGCTCGACCGCGAAACGCGCTGAGGCATACCTGAAATATACGGGTATCGGCGATACCGCTTATTTCGGCCCAGAGCTGGAATTCTTCGTATTCGACGATGTACGCTTCGATAGCGGCCAGTTCGGTTCGTTCTATGAAGTGGATTCAGAAGAGTTGCCAAGCAATTCGGGCAAGCGCTATGATGCAAACAACCTTGGTCACCGCCCTGGTCCGAAGGGTGGTTACTTCCCTGTTGCTCCGGTTGATTCGGCGGCAGACCTTCGCGCTGAAATGCTTGCAACCCTCAAAGACGTGGGCATCACACCTGTGCTGCACCACCACGAAGTTGCGCCAGCACAGCACGAGTTGGGTTTTGACTTCAGCTCACTCACCGCAACGGCTGATAACGTTCAAAAATACAAGTACGTGATTCAGAACGTCGCCAACACCTACGGCAAAACCGCGACCTTCATGCCAAAGCCTATCTACGGTGATAACGGTTCGGGTATGCACGTGCACCAGTCCATCTGGAAAGACGGCAAGCCACTGTTCGCGGGCAATGGTTATGCTGATCTCAGCGAAACCTGCCTGTACTACATTGGCGGTATCATCAAGCATGCGAAAGCATTGAACGCGATTACCAATGCTTCGACCAACAGCTACAAGCGCCTTGTACCAGGTTACGAAGCGCCCGTATTGCTAGCGTACTCGTCACGCAACCGTTCAGCATCGATTCGTATTCCATATGTTGCTTCACCAAAAGCGAAGCGCATCGAAACACGTTTCCCTGATGCTACCTCGAACCCATATCTCTGCTTCTCAGCACTGCTGATGGCAGGCCTCGATGGTATCGAGAACAAGATCCACCCAGGAGATGCGGTTGATAAAAACCTCTATGACTTGCCACCTGAAGAACTGAAAGAAGTTCCACATGTTGCAGGCTCACTGCGTGAAGCAGTAGAGGCATTGGATGCTGATCGCGCGTTCCTGAAAAAAGGTGACGTGTTCAGCGACGACCAAATCAACTCTTACATCGACCTGAAGATGGAAGAGATCCAGCGTTGGGAAATGGCTCCATCGCCAGTGGAATTCAAAATGTACTACTCTGTATAAGCACCTTCGGTGCAGGGGGCAGCACGCTGCCCCCGCTACCGCTCCCCCTCGCTACGCGGCTCGGCCTAACGGCCTACGCAGCGTTCCATTGGAGAGTAAGCACGGATTCTACAAATGAAAAGGGCACCTTTCGGTGCCCTTTTTTTTGTTTGCCATACACTTTTATTATTAGGTTGCTTGCTGTCCCATTGAGTGCAGCATCAGCGCAATTTTCTCTTGGCGTTGCTTGAGTTCTTCCACATCGTTTTTCTGCATAATGCGGTCCAGCGAGAGTGTTACAAAATCAACGAATACTGCGATCACTGCTTCAAGCTGGCGCTTGATACGCTTCACGATGGGGTCTGCCACATTGCTTACGCCATGCATCATCTGGGCTGATTTTTCGCTATAATCACTTATCGCCGTGTAGATTTGGCGCAGCGCATCTTCAATTTTCTTTTTGGCAATCGTCTTGCGATTGGCCTTACCATCTACCAATGCGATGAATTCTTCGGTCAGAATATCGGCAGAGCTACCCATTGCGTCCGCCAATGGCTCTACCAAATCAAGCTGCGCATCGGGATTGGCCACGAGGTTGCTCTCTGTGCTCAGCACTAGCTCATCTGCCAGCGAGTACAGCTCCATTACCTCGTAATATTTCTGTTCCATCTCGTTCATTTGCGTCGCCGTCTGTGTCATAGCACCCTCTTCTTATCCTATTTAGCCTCGATATGCACCCATTTGTGCGCCACCATTTTGTTGCACATATTCTGTCCATTGCTGGTTCGGATCACGACCCGAACGTTGCGATACGTAATTTGCCCACTGCCCTGGGCGTTGCGACTGGAAGCCGCCATTAATACTGCCAATGCCTGCTTGGTGCGAACGCAGCACCGTTGGCTGAATGCCTAGTGGTCCCGTTACTGCTCCTGCAACTACCTCAGTGCCTTTGCGCACATGGGTACCTAACGTACGACCCGTGAATATGGTTGAACCAACGTTAACCCACCACATTGGGTTTAACGCGCCACCCGCAGCTACCCCTGCATTGGTGAAGGTGCTGGCTGCACCTGTACCAAATGCGGCAGCAGCGCTAAGCGGTTTACCTTGCAATAACCAACCACCAGCGTCCCACGCTGCACCAACAAGACCAACGGTAGTGACAAGAAATTCACGAAAAATCGGAATGGGCAATAAGCTCGCCCAATTCGAAATCGTGGTGAAGATATTATCACCTGTTCTTGTGTAATGTCTGTCGCGTGTGCTCATAGTCAGATACACTTCTCCTTACCTTGAATAATAACATTTTGAAAAATCTGTAGGATGACAGTTGTGTGACATTTTGCGAAAAGCGCAAAATGAATAACCTTATTTATCAATAGCTTGTGTGGGTTATTCTTGAGAGAGCGGGCGTTCTAGCAGCCGCTCGATCGCGCCTTGCACGGGTAATGCGCCTGTTAAAATATCATTTACGGCCTGTGCAATTGGCATCGCGACAGCGAGTTTCTGCGCGAGTTGCGTGACCGATTCTGCCGTGGCAACGCCTTCGGTAAGCCCTGCTTTTCCTGTATGCACAATATCCATAATCGGTGTGCCTTTGCCGATCACATATCCGAGTGCGTAATTGCGCGATTTCTGACTGGTACAGCTCAGCACCACATCACCCGCGCCCGCAAGGCCGAACAACGTATCCTCGCGCCCACCTTTAGCACGCGCGAGGCGCGCCATTTCGACCAATCCACGCGTGATAATCGCCGCACGTGTATTCTCGCCAAGCCCATGACCAAGCGCAATGCCTGCTGCAATCGCCAAGACGTTCTTCACCGCGCCCCCCACCTGCGTGCCGATGGGGTCATCATTCGCGTAAAGTCTGAAAAATTTTCCACCTAATGCAAATGACATTTGTTCGGCGACGCGTGCGTGATGTGTGGCGAGCGCTGCTGCCGTTGGCGTACCAGATGCTGCTTCGCCCGCAAAGTTAGGGCCCGAGAGAATCGCCACCGGATTATGTGGCAGAATGGATTGCACCACTTCACTCATGAACATGAGCGAGCCGCGCTCAATTCCCTTTGTTGCAATCACCAACGGAATGGAGGCTGAAATCAGGTCCGACAAAGTAATGCACACCGTGCGCAGCGATTGGGCGGGAATCGTAAGTATCAATGCGCCACACTCTTTCAGAGCGGTGAGTTCACGCGTTACGCTAATCGCGGGATCAATAAAAATCTCTGGCAAATAATGCGCGTTGACGCGCTTATTCAGAATCGAATCCGCGACCATGGGGTTACGCGTCCACAGCGTGGCGCGTGAACCTGCGCGATTGGCCAAAATCGCCAGCGACGTGCCCCATGCGCCCGCGCCGACAACACCAATGTGCGTTTCACTCGTCATGCTGCCTTGCTGATTCCTATCACGACTTTTTCACCATCCACTTCTTGCGTCGATGTCTTTTCGGATGCAGAGGCGTTGCCCTCATTGAGCGATACAGCCAATGTCTGCTCGGCAATCATATCTCGGTGGTTCAGCGCCGCTTTGAAGCCTGCGGGCAATTCCAGCGTCAGCGCAATGCGGTCACTCACATGCAAGCCTGCGTCCTTGCGCGCTTGCTGAATCATCCGCACCATATCCCGCGCTAAACCTTCCGCTTCGAGCTCGGGCGACACCTTCGTGTCGAGGATAACGATTCCATCATTTGTTGATATTGCTTGCGCATTATCTTTGTACTCAGGCTTTGGTTCCAACTGTATATTATACTCCGTTGGCAGCAATTTTTCGCCTGCGATTTCTACACCACCATCACTAGTCCTGTTCCACTCACCTTTTTTAGAAGCTGGTAAAATCTGCTTCATTTTCTCTGGCAAGCGTTTACCTAGAACAGCAGAATTAATTTGCAGTTTGATAGTCGCATAATCTTCAAAAGAACCACCTGTTGCATAGTTCTTCACATTTACTTCGTCTTGAATAACGCCCGATAGTGTTCCCCAAACTCCGCTACCTTTTGCAGTTTCAACTGCTGCCATGTATTTAGCATTACCCGCAAAGGTTAGTGAAGCTAATGGCTGTCTTACGCGAATATTGAGTTTATTTCGAATCGCCAACGCGGATGTACATATATCTCTTACACCATCCATAAGCGTTATAACTTCTGCATCATCCGCAATTTTGCTCACATCAGGAAAATCTTGCAAATGCACACTTGATGCTTCGCCATTGAGGCCGCGATAGATGGCTTCGGCGGTGAATGGTAGGAGTGGGGCTGCCGCCTTGCACATGATGTTCAGCGCAGTGAAAAGCGTGTCGTAAGCGGCTTGTTTATCGTCATTCACTTCCTCTGCCCAGAAGCGGTCTTTTGAGCGGCGAATGTACCAGTTATTGAGCACCTCAAAAAAGCCTGTAATCGCTTCGCACGCGCCTGGTGTATCATACGCGTCGAGTGATGCTTTCACCTGAATCACCGCGGCTTTTGCCTTCGCCAAGATATAGCGGTCGAGCACGTCTTTCGCCGATGTGATGTCTTTCGCCTGAATGCCATCCGCATTCGCGTAGAGCGTGAAGAAGTTATAGGCGTTCCAGATAGGCTTGATGTTCAGGCGCACAATGTCGCGGATGAATTTACCATCAGGGTCGACACCCAAATCCGCCCCACGCATGACGGGGGATGCCAGCATCATCCAACGAAGTGCATCGGCGCCATATTGATCCATCACCTCTTTGGGGTCTTTGTAGTTCTTCAGGCGCTTACTGTATTTCAACCCCGTCTCTTCATCAATCACCACGCCGTGGCAGATGACGTTTTTGAAAGGCGCACAGCCGAACAGCGCCGCGCTCAATACTTGCAGCGTGTAGAACCAGCCGCGTGTTTGCGCGATGTACTCGGTGATGAAGTCGGCAGGGAATGTTTTTTCGAACTGCTCCTTATTCTCGAACGGGTAATGCACCTGCGCGTAAGGCATGGAGCCCGATTCGAACCAGCAATCGAATACATCTTCGATGCGCGTGTAGTCTTCGCCATCGATTTTCAGCACGACTTCATCAATAAATGGGCGGTGAAGGTCTGGCACTTTTTTGCCGCTGAGTTTTTCGATTTCTTCAATCGAACCGCAGACATGGATTTTGCCTGAAGCGGATTCCCAAATCGGAATCGGCGTGCCCCAAAAACGGTTACGCGAAATCGACCAATCCGGCGCGGACTCAATGCCCTTGCCCATTTGGCCTTCGCGGACATGGTCGGGAATCCAGTGAATATTTTTATTATTCTCGGCCATGTTGGCTTTGATTTTTTGCACATTCACATACCATGACGACATAGCGCGGTAAATCAGCGGCGTGTCGGTGCGCCAGCAATGCGGGTAGTTGTGCTTGTAAGGCTCGTCTTTCACCAGCGCGTTATGCGCCTTCAACCAACGCACGATGCGCATATTGGCCAAACCATATTTCGCCACATCTTTCGCGGCGATGTGCTGGGCTTTGTCTTCCTCGCTCACGACGATATCCGCTTCCGCAATGCGCGTATCGGGAACGACGACGAGGCCTCGGAGTTTCAAATCATCCAAGTCGAAAATTTCGGAAGTGAATTTTCCTTTTTCATCGACAGGCACCATGACTTCGATGCCGTTTTTCGCGCAAATCTGTTGGTCGACTTCACCAAAACCTGGCGCCATATGCACTACTCCTGTGCCCTCGCCTTCGGTTACGGCATCGCCGCCATCCAGCACTTTGAATGCGTTCTTCGTGTCTTTGAAGAATGGGAAGAGTGGTTCGTAGGAAAGGCCAAGTAATTTTTTCCAATGCACAAAGTGATGTTCTTCTGATTGCTCCTCAGCAATTTCTTCAGATTTCCCTGTTCTTGAGAAAGCACTGCTAAAGATTTCAGGATGGAACTTTGCTGCAGCAGTAGCGGAATAGATTCTGCATTCAGAATCAGAAACTTTGACTGCTTCATATGCCAAATTACCTACTGCCAAGGCAAGGTTTGACGGAAGAGTCCAAGGAGTAGTTGTCCATGCTACTACATAACAATCTTGCAGATTTGGCCACTTCTCAGCGATAAAGTCTGGAACTGATGCTAGCTTAAACTTTACATATGCAGCTTTGTCTTCGCGCTCGCGGGTTGCGTTGTCGATGCGTGTTTCGAAGTTTGAAACAGGCGTTTCCGCAGCCCAACTATAGGGCATCACGCGCATGGATTCGTAAATCAGGCCTTTGTTGTAGAGCTCTTTGAACGCCCAGAGGCATGACTCCATGAATGGAGTGTCCATCGTTTTATAGTCGTTCTTGAAATCCACCCAGCGGCCTTGGCGGTTGACGTAATATTCCCAATCGGCGGTGTATTTCATCACCGAGGTGCGGCAATGCGCATTGAATTTGTCGATGCCGAATTGCTGAATCGCCGCGCGACCAGAGATATTCAATTCCTTCTCAGCGCCCATTTCGGCGGGAAGGCCGTGACAGTCCCACCCGAATCGGCGCTCCACACGTTTGCCATTCATGGTTTGGTAACGGGCAATCGCGTCTTTCACATAGCCGGTGAGCAAGTGGCCGTAATGCGGCAGGCCGTTGGCGAAGGGCGGGCCATCATAGAACACGTACGCGTTTTTGGGGTCGCGCGCATTCACGGATTTTTCGAAAGTATTGTCGGACTCCCAGAATTTCTGCACCTGCTCTTCGAGCTGCGCAAAGTTTGGGTTGGCTTCTACGTCGGGGTAATGTTTTGTCATAAGGGGCTTGTGATAACTAACCGCAGGCGAAAAATCCAGCACTTGCTGCTGCTTACCACACTACTCGTAGATATATTTGCGCCGACGCTCGATTTTAGGTTCTCTGATTGCAAAGCGCTGGCGCAGGCTGTAGTAAAGCAGCATTGCGGGGCTGAGCATTAGTTCGATGACGGCTATCGCAAACATACAATCGTAGGTTTAGCAAAATTCGGTCAGTAATGCAGCTATTGATAGAATTATGCAACTTATTGGGGGAAATGCATGGAACCACAACGCCTTACTGACCGGCTTGTTTCGTACTGGAATCTTATCCGAAAAGACGCGTCTATGCCTGAGTTCTCGCATTTCAACAAGTCGGCGATCGATGATATTTGGCAGCAATGTATGCTGTTTACGGTACAACCTACGGCTGAGGGAGCGACTCCCGTGGTGAATTTCTATGGGGTGGGCGAAAAAGTGAAGTCCCTCTACACCAAAGATATGACGGGGCAGACCATTACCACGGGTCAGAAGCATTTTCAGGGCGCGGCACTTATTAAAAAAATCGCTGATGTGATTGCCAAGCCAGAGCCTTTGTTCGACCAAGGCCAATTCGTGAACGAGCGTAGCAAGATCGTGAAGTACCGCTCTTGCATGCTACCATTTGGAACAGATAATCGGGTGACACATGTCGTTGTTGGCCTAAGCTGGAGAGAATTCTAATATGAGCGACCACTCACACGAACAACTTGATACGAAACTGATGAGCCTCGGGCGCGACCCAAAGCGCGACCTTGGTTCAGTGAACCCACCCGTGCACCGCACGAGCACGGTTATCTTTCAAGACTTCGCGACGTTCGATGCCTATGAGCAAGGCAAGATTTATCACCGTGGGTATGGGCGTTATGGCACGCCCACCAGCGATGCGCTGGAAGAAGCCGTTATTGAACTTGAAGGTGCGGATGGCGCTATCATCACTGCCTCAGGCCTTGCTGCCATCAGCACACCCATGCTGGCGTTTTTGAATGCGGGCGACCATGTGTTGGTGCCTGACTCGCTCTATAGTTCTGGCCGCCACTTCGTGGAAAAAGAATTGCCGCGCCTTGGTATCGAGGTGCAGTTTTACGATCCAACGATTGGTGCTGGCATTGAAAAGCTGATGAAGAAAAACACCAAAGTGGTGTATTGCGAAAGCCCTGGCTCGCTCACGTTTGAAATGCAGGATATTCCGGCAATCGCGAAAATCGCGCATGCGCACGGCGCTATGGTATTTGCCGATAACACATGGGCAACGCCGCTATTGCAGCGCCCATTTGATATGGGTGTCGATATCTCGATTCACTCAGCGACGAAATATATTGGCGGTCACTCGGATTTGGTGATGGGTGTCGTGACGTGCAAAAAAGAACATTTCGAACAGCTACGTCGTACGCATAAGAATCTTGGTGCCTGCGCGAGTAGCGATAACTGCTATCTTGCCCTGCGCGGCTTGCGAACTATGTCACTTCGCTTGAAGCAGCACCAACAAAATGCGCTTGAAGTTGCGAAGTGGTTCCAGAAGCAGCCAGAGATTACACGCGTGCTGTACCCTGCTCTGCCAGAAGATCCTGGTCATGCGCTTTGGAAGCGCGACATGACAGGTGCATGCGGCCTATTCGCGGTTGAAATGAAGAACCCAATCAATAAGCCAGCGCTTGCCGCTCTGCTAGATGAGCTCAAACATTTTGGTATGGGCTTTAGCTGGGGTGGCTATGAATCACTCGTGATTGCGTATCAGCCCGCCAGAATGCGCAGCGCAACGAAGTGGGATAAAGACACGTGGCTGCTCAGGTTCCATATTGGTCTTGAAGCGCCAAGTGACTTGATTGCCGATTTAGAAGCAGGCTTTGCCCGTTTACGCACGGCTCTTAAAAACGCGGCTTAGTAGCGCACTAACCAAAAATATTCCGATCGCACTAGTCACCATCATGGGGGCTGCGGGCGCGTCGAATTCAATGGCACCTTGCAGCCCAATCACGACTGCGATAGCGCCAAATATACTTGCCATAAGCACCATCTGAAGTGGTGAGCGCGCCACGTTACGCGCCGCCGCCGCAGGAATAATTAGCATTGCGGTAATAAGCAGCACACCAACAAGCTTGATGGAAACTGCCACCGTTGCAGCAAGCAGCATGGTGAGCAAGAGCTTGGTACGCTCGACACGAATCCCCTCGGCGCGGGCTACTGCTTCATCAATCGTCATCAAAATAAAAGCACGCCAATGAACGGTGATGATTGCAACCACCGCCGCGAACAACACACCGAGCATTGCGAGGTCATAGTCCATAATGGTGAGGATATCGCCGAATAAATAGGCGTTGATATCCACCTGAATATCGCCACTCATCGCCACCAACAATACGCCGATGGCCAAGGTTCCGTGCGCTAACATGCCTAGCATTGTATCGGCATGGAAGCGCCCATCACGCGTCAGGAGATTGAGGGTGAGAGCCACACTAAGCGACACTATAAACATTGCCAGCGTCATTGGAATGACGTTGCTGATAAGCGCAATCGCTACGCCAAGTAGCGCTGCATGAGCAATTGTATCGCCGAAATATGCCATGTGCCGCCACACGACCATCGCACCCAATGGCCCTACGGCAAGCGCAAGTAGCACGCCACCCATCATTGCTCTTAGTAGGAAATCATCCATGGTTACACTCGCTATGGTCAGCATGTTCGTGCAGGCTATGTGTGTGGTCGTGATGATGGTGGTACATCGCAAGTTGTTTTGCCAATTCATCACCAAACAGTGCTTTAAACTCGGGGTGCGTGCCAAGTGCTTGCGGTGTGCCTTCGCAGCAGACATGGCCATTCAAACAAATGACGCGCGTCGTTTGCGCCATCACGACATATAGGTCATGCGACACCATGAGCACCGCGCAACCATGATTGCTGCTGAGTGTTGCGATAAGCTGATACAGCTCGCCCTGCCCCGCTACGTCGACACCTGCTGTTGGTTCATCCAGCACAAGTAATTGCGGCTTACGCAAGATTGCACGCGCCAATAATACGCGGCGCATTTCGCCACCGCTTAATGCGCTGAGTGGCTGGTTTAATGTATAAGCAACGCCGACTTCATGGCAGGCTTCAGCGATTCCATCGGCATGCGTTAGTTTCAAAAAATCACGCACCGTGATGGGCATCGACAGTGGTGGGCGAAACTGCTGCGGAATGTAGCCAATCGTCAAGCCATTGGCGCGGGTGATGGTTCCGCTATCGGGCTGCTCAAGCCCGATCAATTGCTTAAGCAGGGTTGTTTTACCCGCACCATTGGGGCCGATAATCGTCACTAGCTCGCGCGGATGAATGGTAAGCGAAACACCACTCAGCACCTCGCGGCCACGGTAATGCTTGCGCAAACCCTGTGCGGACAGTAAAGGTGCATTCGATGAATCGTGTGATTGCATATGGCTGCTTTCTTGCCCTAATTACGCTGACTGCGCAAGCGTCGCAGGCAGCGTGGCAACCGCATGTACTGGTAGTTGCGCCTGTTACTGAGCCAATTATTTCAGAAGTAGTTCGGGGCATTGGCAAGACATCTACCCTGCTGAATGTTGGGCAGAGCCTACATCACAAAGGCTTTACGCCTGGCCAGATTACGCGCCTCAATGCAGCAGAAGTGATTGTGGCAATTGATAAAAATATTGCCCCTGCTCTTACCAAGCTTCTCACAGAACGCGCCAAAAAGGGCGCGAGCGTTATTTATTTGAGCGAGCTTGATGGTGCAGAGCCATTAGCCTATCGCGCTGAAAATCCGTTTCTGAGTGCGGGTGAAGTCGATGCGCACCATGAAGAGCATGAAGGGGAAGAGCATCATCATCACCACCATCACAAAAAAACGAACGACCCTCACCTCTGGCTTGATCCACTGAGGATTGCGAATTTGCTTCCAGCACTCACCGATAAGCTGGGCGATTATTGGCCAGAGCAGCGTGCGAATTTTGCGCATAATGCAACGCGCTATGCACTACACCTGCGCGCAGAAGTGCAACCAGGTATTAGCAACATCATTGCCGCAGCGAAGCAACGTCAGTCGGACAGCTCTAAGGCCGTTCCCGTGATGACTTATCACGATGCGTACCAGTATTTTCAGAAGCGTTATGGGCTTGAGGCAGGTTATATCACGCAACGCCCAGAAGAGTATCAGGGTGCTAAAACCATGAAGCAGCTTCTTGAGAAAGCCAACAAAACACATGTACGCTGTATCTTCAGCGAAACCAGCAATCACCATGTGAAGCGTATTGCTGAGCTGTCGCAGGCGGATGTTGTCACGCTCAACCCCGAACGCCCTTACACCTCTAATGAGGTTCCGTTTACGGCGTGGGCAAGCAACGGCTATGAGCGGATGTTGCTGATGGTGGCGAAAGCCTACGCGCGCTGTCTATAAGAACCACGATCTGATAAAGTGCAGGCGTGGGTTGTCTTGAAGTTTTTCCCACCATTGCTCATGATCACCCAACAGGGTGATCCCAAAGGCGACCGCGATCGACAAAATAAGCGCTAATGCAATCATCAACCCTAGAAGGTAGTACATGGGCGACGCAATGGTTGGTACCATGCTCAAATAATTAATGCCGTAATGAAACCCAAATGATGCCGAGATCAAAACACTCACTATGGTGATTTTGGTGCGCGCCATACCTACCACAAGGCCAAAGCACAAAATGCCACCAAGGATAAATTGCAGCAGCGCTGGGTATTGCGAGACTTCTAGCGAGAGCGCAGCGCCAATCAACACCATGACCAAGAAACCAAGTGGCATGACTACCATGCCCTCTTTCGGCAGAATGGACGACCAAACCCCCAGTAACAACAACAGCAACAGTTTGGGGATATGATCAAGCGGCGCGGTAAAGCCCGAACTCAGGCCCGCACTTGCCGCACCCGTGGGCTGCACCACCAGAAATGGAAAGGCGCCTAGCAGGAATACGGCCACCATGAATAAAATAAAGCGCTTACTCGACATGGGTTTGTTATAGTACGAATTGACCTTCACTGCGACTTCAAAAAGAATGGATCTATGCGAAATCTGTTAAAATCTATCGCCATCGTGCTTTGCGTTACGCAATATGCACAGGCTGCGCCCCGCGAATTGAGCAATCTGACCATCATCGCGGACCCTTCCTTGATACTGCCGCTCAGCGAGCTGGTGCGTGATTACAGTGTTCAAAAACGTGTCGCCATAACACTTGTCTCAAGCGAGGAAAAGGATCCCGAAACACTGATTGGCGAAGGTATGGAAGCCCATGTACTGATTAGCGCGGATACCGAGCTGACAACGCAATTGCAATTGCGCGGTCAGGTGGATGTGTTTGCCCAATCACCACTGGTGCGCACAGAGTTGGTCATGGCGCGCCGTAAGGAAGATAGCGGCAGCCTGCGTGGGCAATGGACATTGGCGAATCTCTTTCTCAATCAAGGCAGCGCCATTCCGATTTTGTTACTGAACCCTGCACACTATATTGAAGGATCACGTAGCATTGCTGCACTCAACGCCAGCGAGGCATCGCTCGAAAGCCGTGTGATGCTGGATAAAAAATCCGAATTGATTTCTCGCCTCAAGAATGAGGAAAGCGCCGGTATTCTGCTAGGGCCTGACGTTCTGCTCGACCCAGAATTAACCGTGGTTTCGGTGATTCCTGAAACACAGTATGAGCCTATCGTTTTCATGGCGCTAACGTTGGCGAGTGAATCCATGCCGAAAGCGCGCCAACTCGTAAAGTTCCTGCAAAGTGATGCAGCAGCCTCAACCTTCGCACATTATGGCTTTAAGCCTGCTGCTTCAGAGTAACAAGCGGCCAGCGCGCCTTAGGTTCCGTATCTAACCTGTCGAATTTACCAAGCGCGTAACGCTCCACCCCTGCCCATGCGACCATGACAGCATTGTCCGTGCATAGCGCCATAGGCGGTACGTGAAGTGCCACATTATGGGGAGCGAGTGTTTTGGCAATTTGCCCGCGTAAATACTGATTTGCAGCGACTCCGCCCGCGACCACCAACCCCTTTACGTGAGGCATCATAGCGAGAGCATTGCTGAGTCTGTCATGCAATACACTAGCAACGGTCTGTTGGAAGGATGCAGCCATATTCGCAATAAATACCGCATCGCGATTATCTGCTGCCTCAATCGCTAAACGTACGGCAGTCTTGAGGCCAGAAAAGGAGAAGTCGCAACCATTCGTGCCCAACATAGGACGAGGCAGGCTTATGATTGGCTTGCCGTTGAGCGCGGCTTGCTCAAGCGCAGGGCCACCTGGATAGGGCAGTCCCAACATTTTTGCGCATTTGTCGAAGGCTTCGCCTAACGCATCGTCACGCGTCGCGCCAAGTTGTTCGTAATCTCCCACCCCCTTTACCAATAAAATCTGGCAATGGCCGCCCGATACAAGCAGCAGCCCATAAGGGAATTCGACCTCTTCGCTCAAGCGCGCCGTTAGGGCATGCGCCTCGAGGTGATTAATAGCGATGAAGGGTTTACCCGTTGCTGCCGCAATCGCTTTGCCCACCATAGCGCCAACAATCACACCACCAATAAGTCCTGGGCCAGTGGTTGCTGCAACGGCGTCAATATCATGCAGTGACAGGTTTGCATCCGCGCAGGCTTTAACAACCAGCGCGTCTATATGTGCCAAATGCGCGCGTGCGGCAATTTCTGGCACAACGCCACCATAGGCTGCGTGTTCGTCATATTGTGAGGCTAGCGCGTGCGACAGTACGGTTTTATCGGAGCGCACGAGTGCCACGGCGGTTTCGTCGCAGCTTGATTCAATGCCTAATACCGTAAAAACCTTGTTCATTCGCCCTCAATGCGATAGCTCATATTTCATGAAACTTCGTATCGGAACCCGTGCCAGCAAGCTGGCGATGACGCAAGCAGAAAAACTGCGCGATACGTTGTTACGCGCCAATCCAGCGCTTGAAATTACCCTGCACCCCATGACAACGGCGGGTGATAAGGACCTTCAAGCCAAGCTGACGGATTGGGGCTTTAAGGGCCTTTTCACCAAAGAATTGGAAGATGGGCTGCTTACGGGCGATATTGATATCGCCGTGCATTCGATGAAAGATATGCCAAGTATTTTGCCTGACGGACTGATTATCGGCAACGTGCTTGAGCGCGACGACCCGCGTGATGCGTGGATTAGCAGCAAGTATGCTTCTCTTGCCGAAATGCCTAATCACGCTGTCGTGGGCAGCTCATCGATTCGTCGTATTGCGCAACTCAAAATTCACTACCCACATTTGAAGGTGGTTGAGTTTCGCGGCAATGTGCAAACGCGCCTTCAGAAGCTTGATGACGGAGTGGCGGATGGTACTTTCCTCGCCTGCGCAGGGCTGGACCGCATGAGTATGGGCGAGCATATACGCGAGCGCATCGCACCAGAAATCATGTTGCCTGCGGCGGCACAGGGCATCATTGCTACGGAATGTCGCGCTGATAATAGGGTGGTGCGTGAGTGTTTGGCGCAGATTAATCACGCAGAAACCATGACGCGCGCTACCTGCGAACGTGCGATGCTGCTAACGCTTGATGGTTCGTGCCGAACTGCGATTGCGGGGCTCTCAACGATCGAAGGCGGCACGATTCATTTGCGTGCACAAGTGCTTGCCGAGGACGGCTCGGAGCAACATAGCTACCATAGCGAAGCTGCATTGAGCGATGCAGAAGCATTAGGCAACCATGTCGGCGAAGTTCTTGCACAGCGCGCAGGACATTTATTGAAAAGGAACATTGTATGACTATTTGGCTCACCCGCCCACGCGATCAAAGTGAAGCATTTGCAAAGCAACTTGGACGGCCATGCATCATCGCGCCTGTCACGCACATCGTTTATCGTAAGCCTAAACTTGAGGGCGCATACGACGCCGTGATAACCACTAGCCCGCACGGTGCAATTGGTATCAGTGACTATCACGATTTGCCACTCTACACCGTGGGCGAAGCCAGTGCTGAAGCAGCGCGCTCGCAAGGCTTCAAGCTCGCATTGCCCATTGCCCAAGATGCCGCAACTCTAGCCGCAATGGTCGTGGTGGGACATAACTCGCCTAGCAAATTTCTTTATTTATCGGGCGATGAAACGCGGATTGATATAAAGAAGCTTATCGAAAGCCAAGGCCATAGCGTGACGCAAGTGGTGACGTATGAAGCGATTGCCGAAACACAGCTTCCCCAAGATGTGACAACGCATTGGAAGGACATTTCAGGCGTACTATTCATGTCGGTGGGCGCCGTGAAAGCTGCACAGGCACTTATCACGCAAGACGTATCGCACATACATGCTTTCTGTATTAGCGCGACAGTGGCTGCTGCCGCAGGCAGCTTGCCGTGGAAAGCCATTCACGTGAGTGCCAGCCCTACGCAGCAATCATTGATTGACTGCATCAATACGACTATAAAGGCGTAATGCTTAACAAAAACCAGTTAGCGTGGTCGATAGCAACGGCAGCATTACTTGCTGCGGCGGGGCTTGGTGGTGCGCTATATCGCACCCATGAAACCAGCAAAAAGCAGCACGAGCTGATTCATTATTTGCGCAGCGAACAAACAAAACTTGGCTCTTTGAGCGAAGAAGAAACCGAGAAGCACAACGACACTATCGCCGAACTTGAGGAAGCACTGCGTAGCGCGCAGGCAGCACAGCGCAGCCTTACCGAACAGTTATTTAACAGCGAGGAGGATGTGAAATTCCTGCTCGAAGAATTAGAGGCGGCAGAACAAAGAATTGAAACGGCAGCGCCCACCCCCACCTCTACCACAGCGCCACAGATCGCTTACTTAGCGCTGCGCAAAGCGGTGATTAGGGGCAAGTCGTATCATGATGAGTGGAAAGCCTTAGAGCCACAACTTACACAAGTGGATGCGGCAATAAAAGTCACTCTAAGTGAGCATGTGGACGGTATTAAATCACGTGCGGTATTGGTGCGAGAGCTTGAAGAAATCTATGCGACAGCTTCCCCGCAGGAAGACACGCTACCGTGGCTGAACCGCTTGCGTGATGTCATCACCGTTCGCAAACTTGACCATCGCCCCCTCACCCGCGCGGTTGAGCGTGGCGATATTGATGTGGCGGCAAAACATTTGCGCGACGAAGCATCTGATGATTTTGCAGATTGGCTCACCGATTACGATACGCGACGCAGCGTGCTGAAAGCACTGGATGCACTTGAAGCAGAATTGGTGGCCGCACATGGCTAAATTCATTGTATTCCTATTGCTGCTGATTCCGCTTAGTACCGGCGCGATGTGGTTGATGGACCACCCAGGCTTTATGACTGTTGAGTGGTTTGGTTATGAAATTCGTATGGCAATGGCGTTGGTGATTATCGCGCTGGTCATTCTGATTATGCTCACCACGTGGCTTGGCCTGCTCTTCTGGCAACTATTTCATTGGCCCGAGAAGCGCCGCTTGCGCAAGGCACTCACCCGTCAAGAAAAGGGGCTGCAACATCTTACCCGCTCAGTCACTGCCCTAGCATTGCAAGATTCGCAGGCCGCAGAGCGTTCATTGCAGCAGGCGGTGAAGCTTCTACCGAACAGCGCGCTGCCACGCCTACTTTCGGCGCAACTTGCTGCCTCGCAAGGTCATAGTGATAAATCGGCTGAACATTTGCGCTTCCTGCTCGCGGATAAGGATACGTCGTTATTTGCGACGCGCCGCCTGATTGACCAGCATATGCAGCAGAAAAAATACGAAGAGGCATTGGTGCTAGCTCTGCAAGCACATCAGGACCAGCCACGCGACCATCACACGAATCTGGTGCTGGTGGATCTGTATTTCCATTGTAATCGGCTGGACGCGATTATTGCGTTGGCTACATCTACCAAGCTGCATCACGGCCTGTCACGTGGTGAGCGTAACCGCTTTGCGGCGATTGCGTATTATCTACGAGCTATCAAAGAGACAGACCCGCTTGCACGCTTGCGAGCTCTGAAGCACGCAACCAACTATGCGCCAGAATTTCTGCCTGCCGTTATTTTGTTAGCTCAGCATTATGCGGAACAAGGGCAATCGCGCGATACGTTCAAACTATTGCGTCGTGCGTGGGCGCGCGCACCACACACTGCTGTGCTACAGCAACTGCTGGTGTATCTTGCGCCCCTGCCTGCTAAGCGCCAACGACGCATCGCGGCGATGCTGGCCACGAAAGCAAAAGGCTCGGCAGAAGCTGCGCTGCTTGAAGCTACCATTGCGCAGAAGCAAGAGCGCTACGAAGACGCTGCTAAGGTGTTGCAAGCCGCGATTGAGCATCATGACCGCAAGCCACTCTACAGCGCGATGGCAGAAGTGGCCGTGAAGCTGAGTGGCCAAGCGGCTGATGCAAGCCCATGGTTCAAGCGCGCGATGGATGCACCGAACGAACCGCGTTGGCATTGCGCAAGCTGCGGCACTTCGCAAAATCATTGGGAATTACATTGCGCAAGCTGTGTTGTGTTGGATAGCAGCGTGTGGGGCCAGCCCGAAGTGACGCGCAGTGAAATTCAGGTGTGCGCCTAGCGCTTATCTGCCTACTTCCGCATTGGGTATATATTGCGACTCGTTGCACTCAAATGGCGACATGCCAGGTGTACACGTCGTTGGATTGAGCGCTGGTGGTGGCGCATTGGTTTCGTCGACACGAATTTCCTGCTGATTCGTTGGGTAGGCCATTAAATCATCGCTACTCACACCACTATAGGGAGCCGCATTCATCGAGCTTGGTGGCGCGTTAGGCGGCGTAATCTGTGTTTGTGCGGTGCTGATACCCATCGAGCCACCACCCTTTTGGATATAGGAAATCGATTCCCCGTCCTGATAGCCAACGAGTTTAGATGTCATATGGGTTTGTGGCGTGTCGTAGCAGGAAATGTCGCTTTGCATTTGGTAGCAATAGCGCGTTTGTGGCGCTTGCTTGGGCTTGGTTGGCCTGAAGGTAAAGACCTCCCGCCATGCACCGACCGTATCTTCTTTCACTTGGTTGGCTACACGCGCTGCTGTGTCCGAGCTGTTATGCGCCTCTTCACAGCCAGCAAGCAGAGTCACTAAAAATGCCATTGCCAAAAAGCGCATTGGATTACCTTTCCTGCGTTACATAACTACATATAAGCATGTATCGTGCCATTCTCAATAGCTTGCAGAGAGAGATTTTTTTCTCTACATCGGTTTTATGAAGCAAACCCCTCTTCTTACTGCATTTTTTATTCTATCTGCCGCATCCTTCGCATGGGCAAATTCCTTCACTGCGTCTCCCGCCTATAAGGAATGCTCGGCATTGGCCGCAACCGACCCACAAGCTGCCTTAGTGAAGGCCGATGAATGGCTCAAAATCGAGGACGGTATTGGCGCACATCATTGTAAAGCCATGGCGCTTTACGGCTTGAAGCAGTATGCAGAATCTGCCGCTAGCCTCTCACTGGTGCGTGACAGGCTGGACCCAAAGGACATTATGCTGCGCACCTATGTAGCACGCCAAGCCTCACGCGCATGGATACTTGCTAATCGTGCAGAAGCGGCACTTTCTACCCTCTCCGCACAAATTGAGGCAATGAACCAAGAAGGGGTGGATAATGCCACCGAGGCGCGACTGACTGCCGAGCTACTGCTGGATCGTGCTAAAATCCGCCAACAATACGGGCAGAATGCTGAAGCTGTGCAAGACCTTGACCATGCAGTGAGCCTGCGCCCCAGCAATGATGATGTGCTGCTCGCCCGCGCCGAAGCATTTATAGCGCTAAAAGATAGAGCGCTCGCGAAAGAGGATTTACAAGCGATCTTGCGTATGAATCCTACGCATGAGAAAGCGGTAGGTTTGATGCGTGAGTTGCGCGATGTCGAGTCTACTCCGCAAGCAGAACTGCCAGCGAGCTTGCCAAAAACTAACTAAGTTTTTTCTTCAGGATATCGTTGAGGATGGCAGGGTTGGCCTTGCCACCCGTTGCCTTCATGACTTGGCCTACGAAGAAGCCGAACATTTTCTCTTTGCCCGATTTATACTCGGCAACTTTGTCTTGGTTGGCGGCAATCACTTCATCGATTGCTTTTTCAATCGCGCCCATGTCGGTCACTTGCACGAGACCTTCTTCTTCCACGATTTGTTTCGCGGGCTTGCCGGTTTCGAACATTCTTTCGAATACGGTTTTCGCGATTTTACCACTGATGGTGTTATCTTCAATCAATGCCAGCAGACCCGAAAGCTGCTCGGCGCTGATAGGTGACTCGGTGATTTCTTTGCCCAGTTTGTTCAAGCGACCAAACAATTCTACCGTCATCCAGTTGCTCGCCAACTTTGCGTCATGCTTCGCATTGACCAATACATCGAAATAATCGGCGGCTTCTTTCTCGGCAGAAATCACGCTCGCATCATAGGCCGATAAGCCCATTTTCTCGATGTAACGTGCTTTTTTCTCATCCGGCAATTCCGGCAGCGACTTCTTGATGGTGTCGACATATTCCTGCGTCAGGATAAGCGGCAATAAATCAGGGTCTGGGAAATAGCGGTAATCATGCGCATCTTCTTTGCTACGCATGGTGCGGGTTTCACCATTATCAGGGTTGAACAAACGCGTTTCCTGATCGACCTTGCCACCGCTTTCGATGATTTCAACTTGGCGTGCCGCCTCGAACTCAATCGCTTTAATCATGAAGCGTACGGAGTTCATGTTCTTGATTTCGCAACGCGTGCCAAACGCATCGCCCGGTTTACGCACGGAGACGTTCACGTCGGCACGCATGTTGCCTTTTTCGAGATCACCATCACAGGTGTCGAGATACATCAAGATCGTGCGGAGTTTTTTGAAATACGCTGCCGCCTCTTCTGGCGAGCGCATATCTGGCTCACTCACGATTTCCATGAGCGCAACGCCCGAACGGTTCAAATCGATGAAGCTATGCTTAGGCGAATGTTCGTGCAGCGATTTACCCGCATCCTGCTCAAGGTGCAGGCGCGTGATGCCGATTTCGCGTGACGTGCCATCTGCAAGGTCAATGGTCAACGTGCCCTTACCAACGATGGGGTCGAGATATTGCGAAATCTGATAGCCTTGCGGCAAATCGGCGTAGAAATAATTCTTACGGTCGAACAGCGATGTTAGATTGATTTGCGCTTTCAGGCCAAGCCCCGTGCGCACTGCTTGCTCGATACATTTTTCGTTGATGACGGGGAGCATTCCCGGCATCGCCGCATCGACAAAACTTACGTTCGCGTTGGGCTCGGAACCGAATTGCACGGCAGCACCGCTGAAGAGTTTCGAGTTCGAGGTGATTTGTGCGTGCACCTCAAGACCGAGAACCACTTCCCAATCACCCGTTTGGCCTTTGATGCGATATGGAGCGGTCATATTAGTACCCCTCCGGTGCGCGGTTGAATCCTGCGGCGCTTTCAATCACGGCAGCAGCTTTGAACACGGTTTCTTCGTCGAACATACGACCGATGAGTTGCAGACCAAGCGGCAGACCGTCTGGTGAAAGACCCGTTGGCAAGGCAAGACCAGGCAGACCCGCGAGTGATGCTGGAATGGTAAAAGCGTCGTTGAGATACATGGCGACTGGATCGTCTTGGTTGTCACCAATTGCAAATGCGTCTGAAGGTGCGGTGGGCGTGAGAATCAAATCGCACTTCTTGAATGCTTCTTTGAAATCATTCGCGATGAGTGCGCGCACGCGCTGTGCTTTTTTGTAATACGCGTCGTAATAACCTGCGCTGAGCACATAGGTGCCAATCAGAATGCGGCGCTTCACTTCTGCACCAAAACCTGCGGCACGTGTTTTTTCATACATGTCGTTGAGGTTGTCACCATCATCCACCACGCGCAGGCCGTAACGCACGCCGTCGTATCGCGCGAGGTTGGAGGAACACTCGGCAGGTGCAATCACGTAATAGGTTGGCAGCGCATATTTGGTGTGCGGCAATGAAATCGGCACGATCTCAGCACCTGCAGCCTTCAGCATCGCTTCGCCTTTTTCCCACTCGGCGATGATGTCGGCGCGAATGCCGTCGATTTTATATTCTTTCGGAATACCGATTTTAAGGCCTTTCACACCCTGCCCCAGTACCGCTTCGAAATCTGGCACTGCCAGTTTCGCGCTGGTGGAATCTTTCGGGTCATGACCCGACATGGCCTTGAGCGAAATCGCTGCATCGCGCACGGTGCGCGTCATTGGGCCTGCTTGGTCGAGCGAGCTTGCGAAGGCGATAATACCCCAGCGCGAGCAACGGCCATAGGTTGGCTTAATGCCCACAATACCCGTAAATGCCGCAGGCTGGCGAATGGAGCCACCTGTATCCGTACCCGTTGCCATGTAGCCCAAGCGCGCCGCAACGGCTGCCGAAGAACCACCCGACGAACCACCGGGAACCAGTTGCTTCGCAGGTTCGGTTTTTGATTTCCATGGGTTAATTACATTGCCGTAGTGGCTGGTGATGTTCGCCGATCCCATGGCGAATTCGTCCATATTCGTTTTACCGAGCATCACCGCACCTTCTGCGAAAAGCTTGGTGGTCACGGTCGATTCATATTCAGGCTTGAAGCCCGTAAGAATTTTTGATGCCGACTGCGAATTCACGCCCTTGGTGCAGAACAAATCTTTTACCCCGATGGGTAGTCCTTCTAATAAACCGACGTCACCTTTTGCACGCTTTTCGTCCGACGCTTTGGCCTGCGCAATTGCGATTTCAGGCGTGTGGTGAACATAGGCGTTCAATGCAGGATTATGTTTTTCAATCGCATCGAGATGCAGCTTGGTCAGCTCTACCGAGCTTACTTTTTTTGCGGCCAGCGCGTCACGCGCTTCGCTGAGCGACATATGTAATGGGCTGCTCATTATTCAATCACCTTCGGTACGGTGAAACAGCCATACTCTGCACCCGTGGCGTTTTTCAGCACTTGCTGCTGGATATTACCATCCGTCACTTTGTCTTCGCGCCATGGCAAGGCTTGCTCGGAGATGCTGGCAAGCGGCGCGATATTGTCGGTGTTCACTTCGCCAAGCTGTTCGATCCATTTCAGGATGCCATTGATTTCTTTCGCATAATGCGACACTTCCGCTTCGCTGAGGCGAATGCGTGCGAGCTTTGCGACATGGAGCATTTCTTTATCGGTGAGAGCCATAGGTGGGCGGTTTTACTCTGGCTTTGCCTAAAAAAGCAAGTATTAGTGACGCATGGCTTCTTATACCCATCAAATCCTTGAGTTTTTCGATGCCCTGCCAAGGCAGGGACGCCTGATATGCTTGGATGTGGGAGAAAAAACCATTGGCCTCGCCATGAGCGACGCTAGCCGCATGGTTGCCTCGCCCCTGCAACTGATTGAGCGCACCAAGTTCAGCAAAGATATCGCGATCGTTTCCGAACATATCGCAGAACATGGTGTTTCTGGGGTGGTGATTGGCTATCCCGTAAATATGGACGGCTCCGAAGGGCCTAGATGCCAGTCCACCCGCCAGTTTGCGCGTGACATGGCTACGAAAGTTGCCCTGCCCACTCTGCTATGGGACGAGCGGCTTTCCACCGTCGCCGTGAACCGTATGATGATTGATGAAGCCGATTTAAGCCGTAAGCGCCGTGGTGAACTTGTCGATAAACTTGCCGCTACCTATATGCTTCAGGGCGTGCTGGATGCACTCGGAAATCACTAGTTGGCGCGAGGGGGTCTTACCCCCTCAGTGACTCCCCCGCCGCTTTCGCGGCTCGCGCAGCTTCGGCGCTACGCCGTTACAAGGTTTTACTTGCTAACCTAAAATTTTGGCTGCTACGCTCGTGTGTATACGTACACGTACGCACGCACACGTGAGAGGACTAGAAAATGGACGCGCTTAGTTTGATTGCAGCAATGGTGATTGCCTATCTGATTGGCAGTATTCCGTTTGGCGTGATTCTTTCCAAAATTTTTAAACTGCCTGACCCACGCAGCATAGGTTCAGGTAATATCGGCGCGACGAATATGCTACGCACGGGCCGTAAGGACATTGCGGCGGCAACGCTCGCACTCGACATGCTCAAAGGTGTTGTCGCGGTTGCCGTCATGGATTCCACCGCGCCTTATGCTAGCGCACTAGCGGTGCTTGCTGCCGTGCTTGGGCATTGCTTCCCCGTGTGGCTACATTTCAAAGGCGGCAAAGGTGTAGCAACTATTCTGGGTGGCCTACTCGCCTTCTCGTGGTCCGTTGGATTTTTTACCCTGCTCATCTGGGTGGCGATGTTTTATTATAAACGCATCTCGTCACTCGCGGCGCTTACGGCATTATCACTCACGCCATTTGCTGCCATGCTGAGTGGTGGCGGCGCATCTGCGCTGGTGATATTAATTGCAGTGTTGGTAGTAGTGGCAAACCATGCAGATAATATGCGCCGACTGATTAATGGCACTGAACCTGTGTCGAACCTGTTTGGGAAAAAAGATGGTCAGTAATTTCATTCCCAACCCAACCCTGCGTGGCACGAACCCTGTCGATGCACTGCGCCTGATTCGTAGCGAGAATGTTGGGCCTGTGACGTTCTTCCACCTCGTGAAATATTGCGGTTCGGTGGCGAAAGCGCTCGAGATGGCGCCTGATATTAGTCGTCGTGGTGGTCGCAGCAAGGCGATTCGCATCGCTTCTAAAGCCGAGGCAGAGCGCGAGTTTGAAGCACTAACCGCATTTGGCGCACAGATAGTAATGTATGGCGAGGAATCATACCCACGCTTATTACAAGTCGTGAATGACGCGCCGCCAATTCTTACGGTGAAGGGCCATACACATTTATGGAATCACGATAAGCTCATCGGTATTGTTGGGGCACGTAATGCTTCAGCGAATGGCTGCGCGTTTGCACGTAAATTAGCCAGCGATTTGGGTGAAGCGAAGTATACTATCATTTCTGGATTGGCGCGCGGGATTGACGCAGCAGCGCATCGTGGTTCATTGGCCACGGGAACTGTTGCGGTGATTGGCGGCGGGATTGATAATATTTACCCACCAGAGAATGAAGTTTTGTATCATGAAATTGCTGAATCAGGCGCCATCATTTCTGAGTTGGCATTCGGCGCGAAGCCGCATGCGCGATCCTTCCCTTCACGCAACCGCATCATTGCGGGTATGACACGCGCCAGTGCCGTGATTGAAGCATCATTGAAATCCGGCTCGCTCATCACTGCACATTTTGCCAATGATTATGGCCGCGACGTATTTGCCGTTCCCGGCTCTCCCATGGATCCACGCTGCCATGGCACGAATCAACTGATTCGCGAAGGCGCGACCATGCTTGAATCCGTACGAGATATTCTAAGCAACCTCTCGCCCCTAGAGGCGTTGCCATTGGCGGACAAAGAACCTTCAATGTTTGCCGAAAACACACTTGATCCTGATTCGAGCTTGCTTGAAGAGGCACGCCGCGCTATTACCGCCGCGCTTTCGCCAAGCCCCACCTTGCTCGATGATGTGTTGGTGACAAGCGGTGTTTCGCCGCATTTGGTAATGGCGGTATTGTTGGAATTGGAACTGGCAGGAAAGCTGCAGCGCCATCCTGGTGCAAGGGTTAGTTTAATCGTTGGAGAGAATGTAAATCATGGTTAAGTCAGTAGTTGTTGTAGAGTCTCCCGCGAAAGCAAAGACCATTAATAAGTATCTCGGTGATGATTTCACGGTGCTTGCATCGTTCGGTCACGTACGTGATTTGCCATCGAAGGACGGAAGCGTACGCCCTGACGAAGACTTCGCCATGACCTATGAGGTGGACGGTGATTCCAAGAAGCCATTAGGCGCGATTAAAACAGCACTCAAAGGCGCAGACATCTTATATCTTGCGACTGACCCTGACCGCGAAGGTGAAGCGATTTCATGGCACGTGCTTGAAGCACTTAAAGAGAATAAATCACTCACTGCAAAAACGCAGGTACATCGCATTACCTTCAACGAAATCACCAAAAAGGCAGTGTTGGATGCGGTGGCACACCCACGCGATATCGACATGGATTTGGTGAATGCGCAGCAGGCACGACGTGCGCTGGATTACCTCGTAGGCTTCACACTCTCGCCCGTGTTGTGGCGTAAGCTGCCTGGTTCGAAATCGGCGGGTCGCGTGCAATCGGTGGCACTGCGTTTGATTTGCGAACGCGAAGCGGAAATCGAGGTATTCGTGCCTCGCGAATATTGGGATGTGACCGTGAATATGAACACGGCAGGTGGCGATAATTTCACCGCGAAACTGACCGAATATAAAGGTAAGAAGCTCGAGAAATTCAGCCTCACCACCGAAGCACAAGCCAAGGAAGTTGAAGGCACGCTGACGGGTGTTGCCTTCACCGTGATGAGCGTAACGCCTAAAACCATGCGCCGCCAACCCTATGCGCCATTTATGACCTCAACGTTGCAGATGGAAGGTGCGCGCAAATTAGGTTTTGGTGCGAAACGCACCATGCAAGTTGCGCAGAAACTGTATGAAAGCGGTTGGATTACCTACATGCGTACCGACGGTATCACCGTATCGACGGATGCTGTCATGGCAGCGCGCGATTTGATCGGTAAAGAATATGGTGCGGAGTATGTTCCGCCATCGCCGCGCATGTATAAAACCAAATCCAAGAACGCTCAGGAAGCGCACGAAGCCATTCGCCCGACCGACTTGTCACGCACACCTGCTGCGGCGTTCCGCGAGTTGGAAGAAGAGCAAGCGCGCCTCTATGAACTCATCTGGAAGCGCATGATGGCGTCGCAAATGGAGGCGGCGGTTTATGACCAAGTGGCCGTAGAAATGCGCGATGGCTCGAAACAACATGCGTTGCGTGCGAATGGTTCGGTACTGAAATTTGATGGCTTCTTGTGCCTCTATCAAGAGACGATTGAGGAAGACCAAAAAGAGAACGATAAAAAAAGCGATGAAGACGAAGCGGATGATAATTCGCAACGCCTGCCAGAAATGAAGGAAGGCGAGAACGTCACCACCAAGAAACTGGAAACACACCAGCATTTCACCACGCCACCACCACGCTATTCGGAAGCATCACTCGTCAAACGTCTTGAGGAATTGGGCATTGGCCGCCCTTCTACTTATGCGTCGATTATCTCGGTATTGATTGATCGCGGCTATGTCACGCTTGATAAGAAACGCTTCACCGCAGCATCGCTTGGTCGCATTGTGACGGCGTTCTTGATGTCATTCTTCGATCGTTATGTGGAGTATGATTTCACGGCAAATATGGAAGATACGCTCGATGAAATTGCCGATGGCGAAAAACAATGGAAAGAAGAGCTGCGTAAATTCTGGGTCGATTTCCATGCGCGCATTGAAGAAAGCAAGAAGCTCACCATCACGGAAGTGCTGGATCGTCTTGATACGTTGCTGGAGCCCATGATTTTCGGCACGGGTGATGCGGCAGTTAAAGGCCGCGTTTGCCCAACCTGTAACACGGGTCGCCTTGGCCTTAAGACAGGCAAATTCGGTGCATTCCTTGGCTGCTCCAACTATCCTGAGTGCGGCTTTACGCGCCAGCTCAGCGCAACGGGCGGTGAAGAGAAAAACGAAGACGGCACAGTCGTCGCTGCCATGGAATTCCCAAAGATTCTAGGTAATCACCCTGATAATGGCGAGGTGGTTTCGCTGCGCAAAGGCCCTTATGGTGTGTATGTGCAGTTGGGCGAATCGGCGAAGCCGCGCCGCACCAGTTTACCACGCGGCACACGCGCTGAGAACGTTACGCTTGAGATGGCATTATCACTGCTGCGGCTCCCACGCGAAGTCGGTGTGCACCCTGAGACTGGTGAGACCATCGTGGCGAATATCGGTCGTTTCGGCCCTTATATTCTGCACCAAGGGCGCTATGTGAACCTCAAAGGTGAGGACGATGTGTTGACCGTGGGCATGAACCGCGCCGTGACGCTTATTGCAGAAGCGGGTGAGAAGAAATCTGCCAAGGCGGAACCCTTGAAAGATTTGGGCGAACACCCTGAGTCTGGCGAGAAAATTGTGGTGCTGAAGGGTAAGTATGGCCCTTACATCAAGTTCGCGAAGAAGAACATTACCGTTCCGAAAGGCACGGATATGGACAGCTTCACACTTGAAGACGCAGTAAAACTGCTCCCAGCCGCGAAGCCTAAGAAAACGGCGGCGAAAAAGGCTACCACCACCAAGAAAGCTGCACCTGCTAAGAAGAAAGCACCCGCCAAGAAAAAGGCGTAAGTTTAGGTGCATGTCGGCTACACCGCCTAAAAGCTGTGGGTCTGCTGTGCATTTCATGCATGAATTCCTTGATTATTGGCGGCTGTGCCCTAGAAATAGCCTTCATGAGCCAGACACGCGCTAAAATCTACCAGCCGGCGAAAACGGCAATGCAATCGGGAAAAGCCAAGGATTTTTGGCTGCTCGAGTATGTAGCGGTTATTCCCGCAACGCCTGAACCACTCATGGGTTGGAACACGCAAGGCGATACGCGAGAGCAAATCAAGCTGAAGTTTGAAACGAAAGAACAAGCGGTTGCCTATGCTAAGGCAAAGAACATCGCTTACGAGATCTTGCAGCCGCACATTCGTAAAACACCGCCGAAGGCCTATGCCGCGAACTTTGCCAATGGCCGCCGCCGCGCGTACGACCAAGGTGCATAAGCCTCAGCTTTCTCCAAAAAATGAATTGCTTAGCCACGGCTGTCACAAAACTGTAATAATTCTCTCGTATCATGCTATAATGCGTCTTAAGGTATTGTTATGAAGCGTTTTACAGTTCCATGCGATTTTAACGGGGTGAAACACCCCTTCCACGTCTATATCGGTGAGCCTAACCCTAAGAAGCACCCACTGCAGTTTCAAGCATGGTGGCTTTCTTCCGAGCGCGGCGGCACCATTCCGCAAGACGTGATGGATAGCTTCGAGAAACTCTTCAAGATTTCGCAAGAGAACAATGTATCGTTTGAAGACTTGTGTGTGTACGCATTGGGCGCAGCACAGCAAGAAGGCGCAGGCGGTGCAGCAGGTGCACCACCGAAGAAATAGTGAGGCCAGATGGCCGATTCCATAGAGATTCTAGAAATTAAGGGAGTGGGCACTTACGGTGTCAGCACCTCTTTCTCCTGGGACGGGCTTTATGCGCTTGTGCGCACTCCTGAAAATAAACTTGGCTTCACCCCTGCGCGTCATGCACTGTTTGACGGTGTGATTGCGCAACTGTTCCCCACGCTTGGTGCACATGATTTAGCAGGCGCGCTGAATACTACGCTGCGCGATAACATCGCCTGCGTGCGCAATTACTTGATGATGCGTTATTTCGACGATGCACCTGAAGGGATGAATCCCGACAAAGTGCGTGAGTCACTACGCATGATTGCGCGATTCCTTGGTGAAGGCCTGCAGTGGGATGAGCAGTTACGCGCAGGTAAAGAACGTGACCCTTATAAAACGGCTGTCAGCATTGAAGAATCCAGCGCCCCTAATGGCGAAGGCGCGCGCTACATTTACCGTAAGATTCAGGAAATGGATCGCCATAGTAATTGGGTGCGACCATTCACCAAGGTGATGGAACTCGTCGGTGGTAAGGGCAAAAGTGAGTTGGCGTTATTGCCGTTAGATGAAACGCCATTCGCATTTGATGACCACAGCGACGAGGAGCGTTTGCGCGAGAAGCTCGAAGAGGCAGCGCAAGACCTTGATGTATTAGGCGACCAGTTGATTCATGGCGCTGCACGCGCGGGTGGCGTGAATAGTTTGGCCGAACCTGTGCGCCGCGAAGCAATCGATTTAGCGAAAGATATTCTGAACAAACTCAAAGTCTCGTTTGGTGATATGAATATCATGAGCGGGCTGAATATTCTGCCAGAGGACGCGGAAACCATTGGTTCGATTTCTGGTGTATTGGCGATGTTTGATCGCTTGCTGGCTTATGCACGTAGTATCGACCCATCCATCTTGCAGCACCCTGCTGTCATGTCAGCGATTCAGGCGTTTGGTCAGATGGGTTATCTCTGCAAAGAAGAGGCGATGCGCCTTGCGACAAGCTCAAAGAATACCAAAATGGCGGAGCGTATTGCGGGACAACTTAGCCGCACGGCGAACCAGTTCGCACATTTGAATGATAAGCGCTTCGGTGCACTGACTGAGCGTATCAATAAAGGTATTGATACGGTTATCGAGAAGACGCAGGCTATCTCTGGCCCATCAGCACTGGTTGGTCATTCGATCCAGCAGAATATTTCGAGCTTCATGACGGCTGCACCTACGGCTGGTATGGCCAATAAGATTACGCAGCAAACCACACAAAAAACGGTTGCTAACCAACAAGGCGAAGAAAATGCCGCACGGGCGCAAGCTGATCGCGCGGTCCAGCAGGCAGCGCAAGCCGCCGCACGCAGCAATCGCGACCAGCAACAAGTACAGCAGCAACGCCAGAATGCCCGTGCAGCCAATGCACGCCAAGCACGCCAGCAAGCTCAGCGTAGTCTGCGCCAATCACAACAACTTCAACAACAGCGAGCGCAAGCTGATCATTCACATGATCACCATCACCATGGGCAAAGCACTTCCGCCATTCAAGCGCCTAAACAGGCTCAGACAGCCGCCGATATTGCTAAGCAGATTGACCCACGCATTTTGATGGGCTTTCAAAACGCCACGAACACTAGCAACATTAAAACAGGTGCGGTTACCCCTAAAAATGCCAAGGATACGATTGCACAAAACCTCTATGGAAATACAGGCAATTTGAGACCACCACCGCTTATGCCTGGGACAACGCCTAAAGGCAGCATGGCACAGCCTAACCAGAAAACAGAAGCACAGCAGGCTGCTGATAGCGAAAAGAAAAAGCAGATTGATCAGCAAATGCTTGCACCGCCACCACCGCCACCTAACCGAGGCGGACGCGAGCGCTAAGCTTGCTGTGGCTTACTCATCCACCAACTATTGACGGGACGTTTAGGACCACACGGGCTGTCTTCCAAGCCGACGCATGGGCTTTTTAGGACTTCTACTTTCTCTGAACCGCAAGCAGCGAGAGCAAGTAGTGCAAGTATGCAAAGTGTGTATTTCATATTTTTATCCAATCTATATTACTGTCCCTATCTTGGCGCTGTTGGCGGCGTAGTCGGCGCTGTTGTGCTAGGAGCGGGAGTCGTTGGTGCGGCAGGTCTAGGCGGCGGTGACTGCTGGCCACCTTGACCCATCTGGCTCATAAGTTGGTCGAACTTACCTGCAGGGTCAAGTGCAATCAGAGTACCCGCTAATTCGTTCGAGACACGATCCACTACCTCGGCGAAGCGCGAGCAGAGGAACACGAGCAAGAGGAAGCTTAATACGTCGATGATTTTAATTGGGAATTCAGGGCAATCTTCGCCACTATCTACTCCCGTATCACGCATGAGACATGTTGCGGCACCCTCCCATGTCATATCTCCATCAATAATAGTGCCTGTATCGGGGTCACGGAATCTCCAGCCCGATACTTCATTTGAAGTACCTTCCACGCCTGTACCTTCTGTATAACACAGTTCAACACTGAACATATTCTGCGTGGCGCTTTGCATCATTACGGTGAAGAACGCCAAGAACGTGAAGAGCAAGATCGGCTGCAACGCGGTACTGATGAGGGAGTTGAGCCAGCTTGTGAACATCTGCTTGGTTTTCTCAAACAGCAAGAAGACGATAAAGATAGGCGCAAGACCAAGTAACAGTGAACGTACCACGAAACACACGGCGTAAAGTCGCAGTGCCTCGATCAGCATTTTAATAAAGGCGGCGAAGGCCATGCCAAGCAGCGCACCCATACCAAGGCCGAATGGGCCCGCCATGAAGGTTCCAAAAATCGCCATGAAGGTTTCAGGGTTAATCAAAAACTCACCAAGCTTATCGAGTTGATAGAATGGGGTTGCATCAGGCGGTAATTCATTGCCCCCAGAAGCAATCTGTAAGACCCCCATGACTAACTCGTCGGTGCCATCATTAAATGCGGTGACCATATAATCAGAAAAGAACTGCCAACCGGAGGGCGAGATGAGCGTGAAAATAAGGCCGATCTTAATGAGGCGCACCAACACTTGGCCTGCGGTAAGTTGCACTAAGCCAATCGTGAAAAACACGCCGAATAATGTCACGGAAAGCACTATCGCTGCATAGACGGCATCCTGATATGCTTCATTTTGTGTAAAGTTTTCGAATATCTTTTGCGTTGCTTCATTCACAATGCTTGTGATGAATTCGTAAATCTGGCTGAGAATACCCGTTTGTGTAGTACCAGCGATTTGGCCAAAGTTAGAAGGCCCAGCACTTGGGCTGAAAATCTCATTCATTCGCTGGTTAAAACTGGTGCACTGGCCTGGATCCGCCGCAGCAGCGCCTCCCGTTGGTGAAAGCCCCACGTTTGCAAGCGGGTTGGGTATTGATGGAGGGTCGATAGCTAGTGCCTGATGAGCTGGCATCAGCACTAACATGGCCAAAAGCAGCAGACTTCGTAGCGCTGCTTTCACGGTATGATCGGTTTTCTTCTGTGCCATAAACCCCTCGTTATTCTCGCTTCATTCCATCACCAAATCCGCGTGCCGCGCCAGTAAACAAGTCTGGCACCCCACGAAGGAAGTCTGTTCCACTCAAGCCGCCAACAGCGACGTTACGCGGCTGTTCTGCAGTTCCCAGATCCGTAGTTGCGCCCCTAAAGCCCTGATTGGCGCTTTGGATAGCATTATTCATTCTCATCTCCATGGTCGACACAGGATCCACTGCCGATGACACCATGCTGCTTCCCGTAATGTTACGTACCGATTCTTGTACGATCTTGAAGCCTTGGCTAATGACCACCGCAACAATGAGCAATTGGAGAATCTGAACGAACATTCCCTCAAGCCTGTTGCCGACACCTTCCATGTCTTCTGCCATCGCATCAATATCTACTGCCGAGGCTTCTGCGCAATTCATGTGACGCCCCATCGTGCCTGAAACAGCATCCGAGATTGTATCGCGTCCTGCACGCGTTGCTTCATCATCACCCTCATGCTCAGCAACCGCGTTCCCGGTATCGGACGATTGGCTCACCATACTTGTACACAGCATGCGTGAGAAGATTTGGAATTCCTGCATCGTCTCTTCATTGAAAAGCTGCTGGACCGTTGAATCCTCTGCAAACAGCACCTTATCATAGAGCATCAGTGACATCATGACGTAGCTACTAATCATCACGGGCATGATTAATGCCGCGAGTATACCCTTCCACCATTTGTCAAAATACTGCGCGGATGCCTGCATCAACGCCAAGGGTATGAAAAGCGGCGCGATGATAATAAGTAGCGTCGCAAGAATGAAGGAGTTCAGATAGGCGAACATCGTTTTCACGACGAACATGAACATAGTGTATAGTAGACCAAGCAAGGCTAGAAATATAAAAATACCGACGTTACCCGCGAATAAGAACCCGCTAAGCAGCCCCAAGCCACTTGCTGCCAGCAACATGTTTGGTTGGCCGTTCGAACCAACGACGAAGCCAAACAGCTTGCCTAGCAAGCAATCCATTTGCGCCCATAGCAATTGGTCATCACCAGCATCGGGTTTCATGAAGTTGCCGACTTCACAGGTGAAGCTTCCTTCATCTGCCAGCGCGCCTGCTACAATCGCGCTACTCTCTTTCATGATGTCATGCGCCATTGGAATCGTACTTGGCATGATTTGTAAGAATCCAAGTACGAAAGCAATTTTGATGACCAGCAACATGCCGCGTTGCGCGACCTGCCCTTCACCTTGCATTATTTTGACGCCGAAGAAAGTAATCACCAGCACCAGAAACGACATGATGGTGGGTTCAAGCAAATCCACAAACGCAATCGCCATCTGCTCGCCTGCGGTTTCAACCGTGTACATCACACATGGCACAATCGCGCCTGTGAGCGTGCCATAGTCACTACAGGATTTTTGAGAGCCACCAGCATCCAAGGTTTGAATTTCGCCAGACGCAGCAGGATTGCCTCCACCGACAGCATCCGCATAGCTGGGCGCTGCTTGTACCAGCAGTAACGCAACGAAAGCTAACTGTAGCAGCTTACGCATCATCTCCTACCCGCTAGCGTTTCACTCATTTGCCTGCCCGCCTGACCCGACATGGCGCTTTGCCATTTCCAGCCACCTGCAAGACCAAAGACGTTTGGTGTGGTGCGGAAGCTACCCACCAGATCGTTGGCGATTTGTGGCACCACTTTCATCAACGCGTTCACAATAAATGACATCACCATCAGCAAAATGGCCGAGGCCATCAGTTCATTCATGAAGGCTTTTTCTACTGGATCCGTTGTCTCGGAATCATCGAGCAGGCCATTACCAGTTTCGTTTTCTGGCTGCACTTCTGGTCTGCGCGCATGCGCTAGCTTATTCCAATCGATCTTACGCAGGTTTACACCCACTACCCAACCCTCTGCACAGTTTTGCGCAGCCTCAACACTCTGGGTGCATTCTGAATCAAAGTACGGAACAGCACCTTCCCTTACGGTACCCTGAGGCGTTTCGCCCGTTGAGCCTTGCGCAAGCATGGTTGGTCCAACCGTTTCATCTTTGTAACCTTCATTCTCTTCGATGTAGCGATTCAGGTTAAATCCATTAGCGCGTGCGGCATCCCCTGCGATGGTGCGCACAAACGATTGATCACCTGAAAAGATGGTTACATCCAGCGCCGCGCAGGCGAAACTTACGAAAGTAACAACAATCACAGGCTGTAGGGCGAAAGAAACGACTAATCCCACCCAGTTATCGAAATACTGCTTGGTCTGGCGGAACATGACGAGTGGTATGAAGAGCGGCCCAATCAGCATCATGAACAAAATACCGATATAGGACATGAGGAATACGAACACTACCTTCACCAAGAAGAACAGCATGGTGTACATGAAGCCAAAACCAATAATACCAATGATAAAGCCTGGGACAGAGGTAAAGAATGCCGAGGCAAAGAACGCAAACAGGCCACGTGCAAGCCCGACACCTGTGATTTGTATGTTGGATGATTCACTACCACCATCACCCATATCGATACCAAAGGTCGTATCCATCAAACAATCCAAGCGCTGCCAGATGGTATCCTGTCCCACCATACATGCGGATGCCGTGGGGTGATTGATCGTACCAAAGCTAAACATGGATGCAGATAATGCATCCATCGATTCGATGACCCACTCATAAAGCATGTCAGTGTTTTGAACGAAATAAACCACGAAGCTTAGTTTGATAAGCATCACCATTGTGTCGCGCGCTACGTTCTCGACCATACCGCCCGCCAGCATAACGCCATAGAAAATCACGGTGAGCGTCAAGAAACCCATGACAGCACCAGTGAGCATTGGTGTGAATTGTTCGAAAAATACACCGCTCGCATTCGCCAGAGTATCACGCACACAGCTCACGATACGCACGGCAATGCCATCATAATCTTCGCACTTTGCAACCATGCCGTTTCCTGATGGTGCTGCCGCAGACGGGCTCAAATTGAGATTGAGATTAAGATTCAAATCCACAGCGTAGGCAGCATGAACTGGAGCAAACAGGAACCAGACCGCAACACATAAGAAAGCAACAGCACAGATTCTTTTAAGATGCTGCATAGCGCCGATGCTCATGCTCACACCTCTTTCACACGTTTGGTGAAAATCGGTAGCCAGACTTCAGGGTCATCACCCACTTGTTTGCGAATTTCGTCTAGCAGGCCTACTGTCTCTGCACGGCCTGAAAGCACGCTGATCACATCATCCATACCACTAAGGTCAATGCGCGCGACAACAACGTCTTTGCCTTGCTTAACCAAGAAATAGCGCGTGCCAGGGTCCGTGTTCTTGAGAAGGTTAAATTCACGTTCCGACAGCATAAATGCTTTACGATACGCGTCGGTCGCTTTGGGGTTTGGAAGGAAGATTTGCGTTGCGGTTTGTTGGATCAGCGTATCCGAAATATCGGAGTTCACCGCATCTTCTACCGACTGGGTTGCAAATACAACCATGCCGTTGAGCTTTCTGAGCGTCTTCAGCCAGTCTTTAATTTTACTGGCAAATACCTTGTTATCGATTAATGCCCATGCCTCATCGAGAATGATCATGGTCGGCGTTCCATCAAGTGCTAGTTGGATACGGTGGAACAGATAGAGCAACACAGGAATCAAGCAGACACGATTGGTGAGCACGTCACCCATCTCGAATCCAAAAACGGTGCTAGAGCGGAAATCCATGACATCTTCCACATGGTCAAAGATCTGCGCATAGCGGCCATCGGAATGCCATGGCTTAAGGCGTGTTGCGAGCGTTCCTGGGCCCTCAAGGCCAAAGAATGCCGCCAAATTACGTAAGACGCGATCACCCTTGTCGAGTTTATAGAGACCTTCGATTGCACGCTGAATCACTTCATAATCTTCGGCGGTGACCGGCTCGTCATTCACGGAGACAAGTGAACTTAACCACTCCGCTATGAAGCTGCGATTTTCCATCGTATCGTCGAGTTGAAGCGGATTGAAATAGCAACGCTTGCCTGGATCAATGTGCGTATATTTACCACCAAGTGCGCGCACAAAAATATCCACGCCTCGGTCTTTATCGAACATGAACATACGGCAATTATATTTTTGCGCCTGCGCGCAGAGGAAGTTCATGAGCACGGTTTTACCAGCACCCGTTGGACCGATGATGGTAGTGTGGCCCACGTCGCGCGCGTGGAAGTTGAAATAGAATGGTGTACCTGAGGTGGTATCAAATACCGTTACCGCATCGCCCCAATGATTGTCGGTTGCTTTGCCGACAGGGTAGTTATGCATGGCTGCAAAGCCCGCGATATTGAGCGTGTTGATTTTCGCTTTACGACCGACGAAATCGAAATTCGCAGGCAACTGCGCCCAATAACATTGCTCGAGAATCATTTTCTCGCGAATAGGGTTGATTCCTACATTCACCATTTCTGCGATCACCATCGACAGCGCACCTTCCAGTGCAGCTAACGAGTCCTCGATACAAGTCACCGTTAGGTGATGCTCACCAAATGCGATGTGGCCCGACATTGCCATATCGAGCGCATCCGAAATTTCGCGCACCTGCGACACCGCAACGTCTTGCGAGTTCGACATGCGGCGTTGCTGCAATTGCATCGCACCGATATTCGTCTGGCGGTTCAGGAACTGATAGGATTGCGCAATAATAAACTCGAACGGCAACTGCAAAAAGGCGTCCATAATGCCCGCCGCAGTGGCGGGTGAGTATTCTTTGATACTAATGACACCTGCATATTTCACGCCCGTTGGCGTACGTATTTCAATAGCGCGATTGCCGAAGTAAAGGCGATTAACAGGAAGATAATGCGCAATGTCCATGGACGGTACGAGCATGGGCTGAGAATCACCACCATTCACCAAACGTCCCAAAAATTCGAGCGGCTCGGAAATCGGGCCAAACTCGGTCTGCTTGGTGGTAAGCACGCGTGCACCATAATCCTTGAAGGTCGCAAGCACGCGGTACACCGCCTCTTTCAGTTCCTTATGCGCTTCACGCAATTGCACCGCTTCGGATTCTTTATCCGCCTTGCTTTCAATTTTTTGGAACATCGTCTCGAACTTGGCGACACCCTTGGTGTCTTGCTTGCGAACGATGGTGATGAAGAGCTCATTCACGAAGCTCGATTTAGAATGGTGCTTCTGCTTCCATCTATCATCCAGTGTCTTAGCGAAACCTTTAGGCATTTCGCCGCCAGGGTAGCCCGTCTGCCTGCGTCGTACCATGTGAAACCACATAGAAAACGTACCCTCTGCCATTGACTTGTAGAGGGAGTTACGCACCATTTTCTTCATGTCGACGACATCGTCGTCCGCCGTTTCGAACGAGAAACCATCTACCTTGATGATTTGCAGTAGCTCTTTGTTTTTAGTGATGATGGTGTCTTTGTCCCAGTGATAGTCATAGGGAATGAACGTCGCGGCAGATACCTCACGCTTGGAGACGCGTGCCTTCGATACCGTACGTTTTTTCAACTGACCAAGCAGCATTAGAACACGTCATACGAGTTAGTGTGGTGGTGATAGCCACGATTCCACGTCAGGAATCCTTTACTTAGTCGCAACATCCAAAGCTCTACTGCGCGCGGCTCCTTCATGCAGAGCAGGTAGCCAAAGCCGTGAATAAATACGCCGTAGAAAAAGGAGGTGAAGTCAGCCGTGTTAATAAACATGCTCATCGTAATCATCGCATTGACGACGAAATACATGTAGCTCACACCCGCAATCATAGGCGGCCGTGCGAGACCTTGGAATAACGGATCGGCTTTGAGTCGGCCACCGGCCATGGTACCACCCCTTTTTGCCCGCAAATTGTTTTGAATTTCTTAGTGTTAGCGAGCACGCTAGCATTTTATGAAAATTCTACCAAGTAATACTTAAGTTTTGGTTAAGATGCACCTATGTGCATTAGGGATTCTGTGGCTATTTTACACCGACCAGTGCCTTGGCAAATGCTTCTGCGTCAAAGGCTTGCAAATCGGCGACGCCCTCGCCCACCCCAATCGCATGAATCGGCAGGCCAAATTGTTCGGCTAACGCTACGACAACGCCCGCCTTCGCCGTGCCGTCGAGCTTGGTGACAATAAGCCCTGTCACCCCTGCCGTATCCTTGAAGGCCGCGACTTGCGAAAGCGCGTTTTGGCCTGTTGTTGCGTCAAGCACCTGAATCACGGCGCTGGGCGCCGAGCCGTCAACTTTTTGGATGGTTTTGAGGATCTTCGAAAGCTCGGCCATGAGATTGTCTTTGGTGTGCAAACGCCCTGCTGTATCGATGAATAGCAGATCGATATTTTCCTGCTTCGCCTGCTCCATGGCACGGTACGCTACTGCCGCAGGGTCTGAGTTTTCTGCACCTGTAATGCATGGCACATTCGCACGGCTTGCCCATTCCATAAGCTGCTCTACGGCGGCAGCGCGGAACGTGTCGGCAGCCGCTAACATCACCATTTTGCCTTGCGATTTATAGTGCGATGCCAGCTTGCCAATCGTCGTCGTTTTACCATTACCATTTACGCCAACCACCACCACGCACCCTTCAGAAACCAGAGGCTTTGCATAGGGTGCAAGACGTTTGACAATTGCATCTGCGAGCAATGATTTTATCTCATCCTCGCTGATATCATTATCGACACGACCTTCGGAAATCTCGGCAACGATACTCGCTGCGGCCTTGGCGCCCATATCGCTCATGATGAGCAATTCTTCGAGCTCTTCGAGTGTTTGCGCGTCGAGTTTTTTCTTGGTGAAAAGCTCTGCAAAGCGTGAAGACGTTTTGAAAAGTCCGGAGAATAAGCTCATGGCTTAGGCTGCCAACAAATGCGTGGGCGTGGCCTGCGCGATGTTCACCGCACATAAGCTACCCACAGGCATTTCATGTGTGAGTGTCACGGGCGCGAAGGTTTCGCTATGTCCCGTTTTGCCGCCCTGCTCGACCACGATGTTCATGGTTTTACCTACACAGGTTTGTAGATATTTCGCGACTTGTTTCTCACCTGCATCGCGCAAACGTGCGGCGCGTTCTTTGCGCAGCGCCATAGTCACTTGCGGCATTTTCGCAGCCGGAGTGCCCATGCGTGCGGAGTATGGAAATACGTGCAGATACGTCAGATTCACTTCTTCGACCAAACGCAAGGTGTTCTCGAACATCTCGTTCGTCTCGGTTGGGAAGCCCGCGATGATATCGGCGCCGTACACCATATCAGGGCGCAAACTGCGCACCTTCTCGCAGAATTCGACGATGTCTTTGCGCAAGTGGCGGCGCTTCATGCGCTTCAAGACCATATCATCCCCCGCCTGCAAACTTACATGCAGATGCGGCATGAGGCGTGGTTCTTCTGCAATCAAGCGATATAAATCATCATCCACTTCCACCGCATCAATCGACGAAAGGCGTAGGCGTTTCAGTTCGGGCACTTGCGCGAGCACACGGCGCATCATTTGGCCGAGTGTTGGTTCACCGGGAAGGTCTTTGCCATAATCGGAAACATCGACACCCGTAAACACGACTTCGTTGTAGCCATTTTCAACGAGCGTGCGCACTTGCGCAACAATTTCACCAATCGGCACTGAGCGCGAATTGCCACGACCATAGGGAATAATGCAAAACGTGCAGCGATGATTGCAGCCATTTTGAACTTGAATGAAAGCACGCGCACGCCCGTCGAACGACGCAACGAGGTGCGACGCCGTTTCTTTCACGCTCATGATGTCATTCACCTGCGCGCGCTCCGTATCCACACTTAGATACGGTGCAGGTTTCATTTTCTCATCATTGCCCAAAACAGCGTTCACCTCAGGCATTGCTTTGAAATCTTCGGCATGCACTTGCGCAGCACAACCCGTAACGATGATACGCGCATTGGGGTTCTCGCGACGCGCGCGACGAATCGATTGGCGCGCTTGTTTCTCGGCTTCCGCCGTCACCGCGCAGGTATTGAATATGATGGTGTCTTTCAGCCCCGCCGCTTCGGCGTGACTCTTCATCACTTCGCTTTCGTAAGTGTTCAGGCGGCAACCGAATGTAACAACTTCAATGGACATGGCGCTGCTTTAGCAGCAAGCAGGACGCGGGAAAAGTGAAAAACCTTGGGTTTGCCTTATCTTTGTTGAGGGCTACCAGAAGTATAACTAAGATTGGGCTCGTCATTATGCGGTGTTTCGCGCACTGGGCGTGGTGTAGGTGCTGGCCTGTATTGATCTGGCAATTCATCAATATGTACTGCGTAGTAAATATCTTTCAGGTCAATTTTTCCATCATTATCAAGGTCCCTGATCATGCGGCACTGGCCTTCTTGGTCATCTAATTGACCAAGCAACCTCAGCGCTTCATCCGTTCTGTTAGTGAGATTATAATCTGGCAATGCGGGCTCATTCCATCGCAGCTCCAAATGATGGCTTCGGCTTAAAAGCTCCATTCCCATTGGCTGCGCAACACGTGCACCCGAATGATAGGCCTGATAGGGATAAGTGAAACCGCGTTCTCCGTTAGGCACGTAGTAGGCATAATATCGATGAACGATATCATCAATTTTTGCGACTAACTGTTCTTCACTGAGTTTAGGTGGCATAGCGTTACACTACTGTTACGTATAAATTATATGTTGGAAGTGCTTAAGCTTTCGTTAATGGAGGCTTATTTCACCACTAAATACATAGGCCACGGGCCCCGTCATCAAGACACGACCATTGCCTTCGCCTTGTATCCATTCAATCTCGAGCGTGCCACCCGGCAATTCCACGCTGACCTTACGCGCACAGAGTTCGCGGCGCACACCTGCCACAACCGCAGCGCAGGCAGCCGAACCACAGGCAAGCGTTTCGCCCGTACCGCGTTCCCACACTTTCATGCGCAGATGATTCGCATCAAGCACTTGCACGGCGCTGATATTGGCGCGCTCAGGAAATAGCGGGTTCACTTCGAGCTTTTTGCCCCACTCGCCCATGCGCACGAAATTGGTGTCACGCACGAAGAAAATCGCATGTGGGTTGCCCATATTCACAGCGACAGGGTCCATCAACCCACCCTCTTCGAGGCCAAGATGGAGTGTGTTGCGCGACTCGCTGAGCGGAATCTGCTGCCAGTCCCATTTTGGTTCGCCCATATCGACCTGAACTAAATCTGCGCCGATTCGTGTTGCGTTGACTACGCCAGCACCTGTTTCGATACTTACCTTATCTTTCTTTAATTCGCGGATGAGAATGTCACCCACACAACGCGAGGCATTGCCACAGGTCGAGATCTTCGACCCATCACAGTTATAAATATGCATGTAAGCATCAGCGGTTTTGGAATTGTCGATAACGACCAGTTGGTCGCAACCAATGCCCAAACGCCTGTCGGCCAAATGTTTCGCCAAGGCTTCGTCGATCTTCAAGGCGTGCTTGCGCGCGTCAATGACCACGAAATCATTGCCGGTGCCATGCATTTTCTGGAATGGTAGTTTGCTCATAGGCCGCGCTTATAGCCTAGCTGCAGACACAAACGCTAGACTAAAATGGGATTTCATCATCCAAGCTAGCTTCGGCCACTTTTGAACGCTGGTAACCGCCCGAAGCTGGCGCATCATAGCCGCCTGCCCCTTCTTCACGGTCACGCTTATCGAGCATGGTCAAATTGCCGTTATAGCCCTGCAACACCACTTCGGTGCTGTACTTGTCTTGGCCAGATTCTTTGTCCTGCCATTTGCGGGTTTGCAGTTGGCCTTCGATATACACCTTTGCGCCTTTTTTGAGGTAGTTCTTCGCAACGGTCACCAGATTATCGTTGAAGATCACCACGCGGTGCCATTCGGTTTTCTCGCGGCGCTCGCCGGTATTCTTGTCTTTCCATGTATCGGAAGTCGCAATCGTGAGGTTGCAGATTTCGCGCCCGTCTTGGGTTGCGCGCACTTCAGGGTCTTTGCCGAGATTGCCTACGAGAATTACTTTGTTGATGCTGCCAGCCATTGTCGTCACTCCGTTTGGTTTTGTAGAGCGTCACTATACGGTCTATTTGTTGCCATGCAACGGCTTTCCCATTGACCTGTGGAGAGAATGCCCCTTATAGTGCTCGACCCCAATCTAGGACATTTATGACAGAATTCATCTCCATCCGCGGCGCAAAACAGCATAATCTCAAGAACGTAGATCTCGATATCCCCAAGAATAAACTGGTGGTTATTACGGGCCTTTCAGGCTCGGGCAAGTCCAGCCTTGCCTTTGATACGCTCTATGCCGAGGGACAACGCCGCTATGTCGAGTCGCTTTCTGCCTATGCGCGCCAGTTTTTGAATATCCACGACAAGCCAGATGTAGAAAGCATCGAGGGTCTTTCGCCCGCGATTGCGATTGACCAGAAAACCACCTCGCGCAACCCGCGCTCGACGGTCGGTACCGTGACGGAAATATACGATTATCTGCGCTTGCTCTATGCGCGCATCGGCGTGCCCTACTCGCCCGCGACAGGTTTGCCGATTGAATCGCAGACGGTTTCGCAAATGGTCGATGTGATTAAAGAACTGCCCGAAGGCACAAAGCTCTATTTGCTCGCGCCGATGGTACGCGGCCAAAAAGGCGAACACCGCAAAGAGCTGCAGCACATGCAGAAAAAGGGCTTCACCCGCGTGAAGATCGACGACCTGTTCTACGAGATGCACGAGCTGCCAACGCTCGATAAAAACAAGAAACACGATATCTCGATTGTCGTTGACCGCATCAAGGTGTCGAATGAATTGGGTAATCGTTTGGCCGATTCGATTGAGACCGCGTTGAATATCGGCAATGGCTTGGTGATGATTGAAATCGCTGAATTGCCAACAGAGGCCAAAAAGAAAACCAAAGGCAAAGCGGATGATAAAGACGCACGTAAAGTAGGCGATATCATCACTTTGTCATCACAATTCGCCTGCCCTGTTTCGGGCTTTACGCTTTCGGAAATCGAGCCACGCTTGTTTTCGTTCAACTCGCCATTTGGCGCCTGCCCGACCTGCGACGGCCTCGGCACGCAAATGTATTTCGACGAAGCATTAGTGGTGCCAGACGCAACCTTATCGCTCGCCACCGGTGCGATTGCACCGTGGAATTCGGGTCATGCGAAATTCTATCAGCAAGCGCTTGAGGCAGTCGCGAAGCATTACAAAGTGTCGATGATGACGCCGTTCAAAGATTTGCCAGAAGATGTTCAGAACGTCATTCTGCACGGTTCGGGCGATGAGCCGATCAAAATTTCGTATTTCGATGGTGCGCGCACCTTCCATAGCCATAAGCCATTCGAAGGGGTTATCGGCAATCTCAAGCGCCGCTACACGGAAACGGATTCCGACTGGTCGCGCGATGACATGGAAAAATACCAGTCCTTCTCGCCATGCGAATCGTGCCATGGCGCACGTCTGAAGCCAGAGGCACTCTGCGTGAAAATTGCCGAGCATGATATCTCGCAAGTATGTGATCTGACCATCGAAGATGCGGGTAAATGGTTCGCGGCCTTGCCGAAAAAGCTCAATGCAAAGCATAATAAAATCGCTGAAAAAGTCTTAAAAGAAATCCGCGACCGTCTTGGATTCTTGGAGAATGTCGGCTTGGATTATCTGACACTCAAGCGCGAGTCTGGCACACTTTCGGGTGGCGAAGCACAGCGCATTCGCCTTGCCTCACAAATCGGCTCAGGCCTTTCGGGCGTGGTGTACGTGCTCGATGAGCCGTCGATTGGGTTGCACCAGTGCGATAATGAACGTCTGTTACACACGCTCCAGCATCTGCGCGATTTGGGCAATACTGTTATCGTCGTCGAGCATGATGAAGACACGATGCGCCGTGCTGATTACCTCATTGATATGGGGCTTGGCGCAGGCATTCATGGCGGCAAAGTGATTGCGAAAGGTACACCGGAAGAAGTCGAGAACACCAAAGCTTCCATCACTGGTCAATATCTGTCTGGTGCGAAGCAAATCGATGTGCCAAAGGAACGCCGCCAAGGCTACAAAATGAAATCGATTCGCATTAAAGGTGCGCGTGCAAACAACCTGAAAGGCATCAACGCCGAGTTCCCGCTTGGCCTATTCACCTGCGTGACGGGTGTTTCGGGCGGTGGCAAATCATCGCTTGTGATTGAAACGCTTTATAAAGCGGTGACCAAGCGTTTGCATGGCAGCAAGGTAACACCAGGCGCGCATGATAAAATCGAAGGCTTGGAGTTCATCGACAAAATTATTGAAATCGACCAATCACCGATTGGCCGCACGCCACGCTCAAACCCTGTGACCTATACGGGTGCATTCCAGCCGATTCGTGATTGGTTTGCGGGTCTGCCCGAATCCAAATCGCGTGGCTATGCGCCGGGCCGCTTCAGCTTCAACGTGAAGGGCGGACGCTGCGAAGCCTGCCAAGGCGACGGCATGATTAAAATTGAGATGCACTTTTTGCCAGACGTCTATGTGACCTGTGATCAGTGTAAGGGCATGCGCTATAACCGTGAGACGATGGAAGTAAAGTACAAGGACAAATCGATTGCCGATGTACTGAACATGACCGTTGATGAAGCGGCGGAATATTTCACCGCGCACCCAAGCATTCGCGAAAAACTCTTGGCGCTTAAAGAAGTAGGCTTGGGATATATTCGCCTTGGTCAGTCGGCGACTACACTTTCGGGTGGTGAAGCACAGCGCATTAAACTCGCCAAGGAGCTTTCTAAACGCGCCACGGGTAAAACGCTTTATATCCTCGATGAGCCGACCACGGGTCTGCATAGCGACGATATTAAGAAGCTGCTGGGCGTGCTGCATAAGCTGGTTGATTCGGGCAACACGCTGGTCGTCATCGAGCATAATCTCGATGTCATTAAGACAGCGGATTACATTGTCGATATCGGCCCTGCGGGCGGTCACAAAGGTGGGCAAGTGGTGGCAACGGGTACGCCGGAAGAAGTTGCTGCGCATGCTAAAAGCATCACGGGGCAATACCTTAAGCCGTTGCTTTCAAAGAAGAAAGCAAAAGGCAAAGCCGCGTAGTTTCACAGAAGCTTCATAAATTCCTCTCTCCAACCATGCTACATTTGTGGCATGAGAACGGCGCCACTTAATCTATATGCGAATGATCGCCATCCATGCGATGACGTTCGCATTTTGCTCGCGAAAATACCTGCTCCGTTGCATGGGCTTTTTTCGCTAACGGTAGAACACGGCAAAGCCATCAAACTTGAGATGCAGCCTAATCCCGTGATTCATGCTATGGCGGAGCTCAAGGGCAATAGAACCACAGACCATAATGGTTTTGTGCGCAGCTATAAGGGCAATGAACTTCGCGCACTCATCGATGCGACAGATAATAACGCGACCGTACCAACAGAATCAGTGGCAATGAGTGTCTATGTAGACCGAGAACCTGCAGAAAAATATTATGCAGAAGATTATCACTACGCGGATAAAAAATTTCTAGGCAGCTTCACACTTAGCACCTTGCTGGAACCTGACGCTGCAACCCAATATGGGCTGCCTGCTTTATCTGGTAATGAGCTAGGCTTACTAAAAGCCATTGCAGAGAAAATTCCAGCTTCATTGCAAGGTGCATTCACGGTGAATCTGGTTTCCAACGCGAATGGCGATAACGTGGTGGTTGATAGGCTGATGCTTGCACCAAACGCCGTGATGCAGATGTTCACGGAGAGTTTTCTTGCGCCCGTTGCAAAGCAACGTGTAGGCAACGATCCAGAACCACCTAGCAATATGGATGTGCTCAGCATGCGTCATCATACCTCAGCGCTTGAGATGGGTCGGCATGAATTGGAAACAGTGATTGGTGGGGCTGGTCAATCCCGAGGTACTACATTCAAGCGTTAGCGCTGAATATGTGAACGCGTATTAGCGCGATCAATAGGAACACCTGCTGCTTCGAGCGCTGCGATTTTGTTTTCACCCATAATAGTAACACCCCTGCCACTACAACTAAATCCAAATACATCGGGTATTAGTCTTGTTAACTCGAGCGATAACATCGGATTAGTGCCTGACTTGGGTTCAAACATTACTGCAGATACATCTGGATTAAAGATGCTATAAAAATGCGTCTTTAGGTTATGCACCACGTATTCTCTTACTCCATCTACTGTCGTAGCTTCGCATGGCATAATGTCACCTCACTATGCCCCTATCATAAAGTGTAATGATATAAATTGTATGAAGTTTATGTAAAAAAATGCATTATTGACGCACCGCAAAAATCAAGAACTCTTTATTGCCCTTAGGCCCAGTGACTGGGCTTTCCACGATGCCTTTTACCTTCCAATTTAACCCAGCAATCCACTCGGAAATATCGTCACACACCGCTTGGTGAATAGCCGCGTCACGCACCACGCCCTTGCCACGGCTGACGATTTCTTTGCCTACTTCAAATTGCGGTTTAATGAGGGCGATGAGTTTTGCGTTCGGCTTGGCGAGCGCCATCACAGCAGGCAGGACTTTTTTGAGCGAGATGAAACTAGCATCGCAGACGATACTATCGAGCGCATCGGGAATCTGTTCGCGGGTGAGGTTCCGCGCGTTGGTTTCTTCCATCACCACCACGCGATTATCATTGCGTAATTTCACGTCGAGCTGGCCATGCCCAACATCCACCGCGTAGACTTTTTTGGCGCCATTCGTCAGTAGCACATCCGTGAATCCGCCAGTGCTGGAGCCAATGTCCGCCACCACTTCATCTTTTACTGTAAGTTTAAAATGGTCGATGGCGTGGGCGAGTTTCATGCCCCCGCGCGACACCCATGGGTGTTCCTTGCCGCGCACGTTCAGTTCGATTTCGTCGTCGAATTGCTGGCCTGCCTTGTCGAGTTTTTTTTCACCCTGATAGACCAGCCCTGCCATAATCAGCGCCTGCGCCTTGCTGCGTGTCTCAGCAAGACCGCGTTCTACAAGCAGTTGATCTAGTCTGGATTTGCTCACTAGCTCTTACGTGTCACCACATAACTTGCCAGCGCACGCAGCGAATCGGCGCGATTATCGAATGGCGAGAGGTGCTCGATTGCTTGTTTGGCCAGCGTGTTGGCTTGTTCGCGCGCACGCTCGATACCCAGCGCGCTAATCAAGGTGGCTTTGCCTTTGGCTGCGTCTTTTTTCACGCCTTTGCCGGTTGAGGTACGCGTTCCTTCAACGTCCAACAAGTCGTCGGTAATTTGGAAGGCCAAGCCCATATCATGCGCATAGCGCGAGAGGCGTGAACGCATCGCGTCCGGCGCTTTGCCCAAAATCGCGCCCACTTCGCACGACACAGCAAAGAGTTCACCCGTTTTAAGACGCTGGAGACGAATCACTTCATCCACCGACATGGATTGATGTTCGGCGTCGAGGTCCATCATCTGACCACCGACCATGCCGCGCACACCAGATGCACGCGCCAGTGAGCGAATCAATTCGCAGCGCACGTTAGGGTCTGCATGAACGCTTGGGTGCGACAATACTTCGAATGCGTATGTCAACAGCGCGTCGCCTGCGAGAATCGCAGCCGCTTCACCGAATTGCTTGTGACAGCTTGGCTTGCCACGACGGAAATCGTCGTTATCCATGGCGGGCAAATCGTCATGCACTAGCGAGTAGGTGTGCACGAATTCAATCGCGGCGGCGGTCATCATTGCCGCATCGGGGTTCACGCCGAAAAGCTTGGCGCTTTCTACGGTAAGAAATGGGCGCAAACGCTTACCGCCCGCCAGTGCGCTGTAGCGCATCGCTTCCATCACTTTGGTTTCGCCGCGCATTTCCACTTCGCCTGCGTCACTTTCCGTTTCACGGCTGTGCAGCGAAATTACTTTATTGGCCATTGCCAAATTGCTTGGCAACAAATCGTCCATCACACGGTCGAGCTTCTCAGAAATTTCGGCTAATGATTTTTGTAAATTCGCTGACATGATTATTCCTTTGAATCAAATGCACTGGTAGTTAGCGCGCCATCGGCACCTTTGGTAATTTTTTCAACTTTCAATTTTGCTTCATTCAATTTTGCGAGGCAGTGGTCGCGCAATTGCGCACCGCGCGTATAATCGGTGATGGATTTTTCTAAATCCGTTTGGCCTGACTCAAGGCCTCGCACGATCGTCTCAAGCTCTTTGAGGGCTTGCTCGAAGCTGAGTTCCTTGATGCTGTCGGGAAGTGTCGTTGCGGCTTTAGCCATGGAATTCCTGATACTTTTTTGAAGCGCAACTATACGGATTTTTCGAGATGAATCAATGGTGATAGTCGTGGTATCCACACATAGCAAAAGACAGAATTATATAATAAATACAATTACCTAAAATTCTACTTGCAACTCATTATTAATTGCAATACATCTCTGCCCATCAATTCTGTGTCTCTCTACAGCCCTGCGCTTTCACTAGCGCGGGGCTTTTTTTATGCTACATAGCCCGCCATGTTTGATTCTCTTTCAAAACGTCTTAGCGCATCCTTTGATAAGCTTCGCAGTCGCGGCACCTTGAGTGAAGCGGATGTGGATGCCGCATTGCGCGATATTCGTATGGCGTTGATCGAGGCGGATGTCGCCCTGCCCGTTGCCAAAGAATTCATCGCCAGCCTTAAAGAAAAAATCGTCGGCGAGAAGATTGTTACTTCTGTATCTCCAGGACAGATGGTCGTGAAGTTGGTGCATGATGCGCTGGTGCAGTTGCTTGGCAGCGAGACTGCTGAAATTAATTTGCACACCACACCACCTGCGGTGATTTTGATGTGTGGTCTGCAGGGTTCGGGTAAAACCACCAGCACGGGCAAACTCGCCAAGCGCCTGAAAGATAAACAGCGCAAGAAGGTGCTTGTTGCATCACTCGATATTTACCGACCTGCGGCGCAAGAGCAATTAGCAACCGTTGCGAAGGCGGCGGATGTTGTTTCATTACCGATTGTCGTAGGTGAAAAACCTGAAGCCATTACCAAGCGCGCGCTGCACGTTGCACGCACCGAAGGCTATGATGTGTTGCTGCTGGATACGGCAGGTCGTTTGCATATCGACGACACGTTGATGGACGAGCTGAAGGCCGTGCGCGATTTGACCAACCCAATCGAGACACTGCTGGTTGCCGACTCGTTGACGGGTCAGGACGCTGTGAATATCGCCAAGGCATTTCATGAGTCGATTGGCGTGACGGGGATTATTCTCACACGTTTGGATGGTGATGGTCGTGGTGGTGCGGCACTATCGATGAAGCATATCACCGGCCAGCCAATTAAATTCGCGGGTATGGGCGAGAAGCTGGATGAGTTTGAAGTTTTCCACCCTGAGCGCATTGCTTCACGCATTCTCGATATGGGTGATGTGGTGAGCTTCGTTGAAAAAGCTGCCGAGACCTTCAACGAGCAAGACGCCAAAGCGGCAATGGAGAAAATGCAGTCGGGCAAGTTCGATATGAACGACATGCTGCAGCAGATGAAGCAAATCCAGAAAATGGGTGGCATGGGGGCGATGCTGAATATGCTGCCTGGTGCAGGCAAAATTCAGGAGGCGATGAAAGGCCAAAGCATCGACGAGAAGCGCATCAAGCATCAAGAAGCGATGATTCTCTCGATGACCAAAGCCGAGCGCACTAACCCTAATTTGCTGAATGCTTCGCGCCGCCGCCGCATCGCGACTGGTGCAGGGCGCACGGTGCAGGAACTAAATCAGCTCATCAAACAATACCAACAAATGGAAACCATGATGAAGCAGATGAAGAAAATCGGCATGAAGGGACTGGCAAATCCCGCCAATCTCAAAAGGTTATTAGGGGGCTGACCTTATAAGGGACGCCGCGTAGCCGTAAGGCGAGCCGCTTGCGGCGGGGGAGTCACGAGGGGGTAAGACCCCTTCGCACTAAAAAATACTGGCAATTCATAAAATCCTGTGCCATAAGCCCCGCTCTTCTTGGGTCACATGGGCAATTAAGCCCAACCGAAAGATGGAGATTTGATTATGGCAACTGTTGTTCGTTTAGCCCGTGGTGGTTCGAAAAAAAGCCCCTTCTACCGTATCGTTGTTGCGGATAGCCGCAAGCCACGTGATGGTAACTTCATTGAAAAACTGGGTACCTTCAACCCACTGCTCGCGAAAGACAATGCAAGCCGCATCGTCATTAACGCAGAGCGCGCAAAATATTGGTTCGGCACTGGCGCACAGCCTTCAGACCGCGTAGCACGCATTCTTGCTGATATGGGCCTGACCCAGAAGCCAAGCGCTGATGGCAAGCCACAAAAGCCACGCAGAAAAGCTGACAAGCTAACCCGCAAAGAGAAAGCTGCTGCTGCGGAAGTAGAAGCAAAAGCACAAGCAGAGGCTGAGAAAGCTGCTGCTGCGGAAGCACCTGCTGAAGCTGCTGCTCCTACTGCTGAAGAAACACCAGCAGCATAAGGCAACCCATGGAAATCGCCTTGGCAGTCGCTGGCGTAGTTCTGGGTGTGTTCGGGGTCATTGAACATTTCGGACTTTAAGCCATGAATGTTTCTGATTTTGTCGAGCTTGCGGTGGTAACGTCACCGCACGGTGTGAGTGGCCGCGTCAAAATCAAATCCTTTGCTAGCCCGCCTGAATCCTTCGCGCTACCCAACCTGATAGATGCGGCGGGCAATCCCGTACGTCTAAAAATTACGGGTGGTGATGGCACTGTATTTATTGCCGCAATTGAGGGATTAAAGCGGCGCGAAGATGCAGAATTGTGGCGCGGCAAGAAGCTGGGCGTTCCACGCGCAGCCCTGCCTGATACGCGCAAAGAAGGTGAATTTTTCGTAACAGACTTGATTGGCATCCCCGTTACTTGGGAAAATGGTGACGCGTATGGCACGATCAAGGCAGTCTATAATTTTGGTGCGGGTGATATTTTAGAAATCACCAAAAGGGATGGTAGCGACGAGATGTTTTCGTTCAATACCGCTACCTTCCCCACGATTGATGTCGCGGCGAAACGTATTGTGATTTCACCGCCTGAAGTCATCCGTGGAGAAGAACATGACTAAGCCATGGGAAGTGGTGGTCATTACACTGATGCCCGATATGTATCCGGGGCCCTTGGCGCATTCACTCATCGGTGATGCGTTGGATAATGGTACGTGGAAACTCACCACCATTAACTTACGTGACTACGGCATTGGCAAACATCAGGTGGTGGATGATTCACCTTATGGTGGTGGCGCGGGCATGGTGATTAAGCCTGACGTGATGGATGCCGCGATTACGGAAGCGAAGAAGCGGGTGCCTAATGCGCAGCTTGTGCACCTCACCCCACGTGGGGAACGTTTGACGCAACCCATGCTGAAGGAGTTCACCGAGCAACCACTCATTCTTATCTGTGGGCGCTATGAAGCGATTGATGAGCGCGTTATCGAGAAACATACGCCACGCGAAGTATCACTGGGCGATTTTGTACTCACGGGCGGCGATATCCCCGCCATGGCGATTATCGAGGGCACAGTACGCCTGTTGCCAGATGTTGTGGGTGATGCAGCCAGCTTGGGGGAGGAAAGTTTCGGACTTCACGAGGAATATCAGCATCTTCTGGAGTATCCACATTACACGAAACCCGCGGAATGGGACGGTAAAACCGTGCCGGACGTGCTTACCAGCGGTCATCACAAGAATATTGATGCTTGGCGCAAGGCGCAGGCCGAGGCTATGACCCAGAAAAACCGGCCGGATTTATGGGAAAAATATAAAAAATAGCGAAGCGCTTGACATCGCCCCCAAAATACCCCAATAAGCCCTTTCCGCGCGGGATGCGCGCTATAAAGAGAGAACGTTATGAACATTGTACAGCAATTAGAAGCCGAGCAATTGGCAAAAGCAACCGCAGGCAAGCGCATCGATGCGTTTGAAGCAGGCGACATCGTGCGCGTGAACGTGCGTATTATCGAGGGCAACAACGAGCGTATTCAGGCGTTCGAAGGTCTCGTGATTGCAAAGAAAAATGCTGGCATCAATTCATCGGTTACCGTGCGTAAAGTAAGCCATGGTGAAGGTGTTGAGCGTATCTTCCCAACCTTCTCACCACGTCTGGATTCGATTGAGAAAATCCGTGGCGGTGAAGTGCGTCGTGCGAAATTGTACTACCTGCGTGGTCTTACTGGCCGTGCGGCACGTATTAAAGAAAAGCGTTCGGTGGTTCCGGGTGCAGATAACGCTGGCAGCGAAGCCCAAGCGTAATCACGTCTTTCACGATTTTGATGATTGGAAAGTCTTCGCATGAGCGCAAGACCACGTACAGTTTTTGATAAAATTTTTGATGCACATCTCGTTCATGAAGCAGAGGACGGAACGTGTCTGCTCTATATCGACCGTCATTTGGTGCATGAAGTAACTTCGCCTCAAGCCTTCGAAGGTTTGCGCGCTGCTGGCCGTAAAGTACATAAGCCTGAAGCGACACTCGCAGTTGCCGATCATAACGTACCAACGACGAGCGATCGCCTGCAAGGCATCAAAGACGAAACGTCGCGCATTCAAGTGCAAACGCTTGAAGACAACACCAAAGAATTCGGCGTGCAGTATTTCAAGATGGACGATCTGCGCCAAGGCGTCGTGCATATTGTGGGGCCTGAGCAAGGCTTCACCCTTCCCGGCGCGACGATTGTGTGTGGTGACTCGCACACCTCGACACATGGTGCATTCGGTGCGCTCGCATTTGGTATCGGCACGTCGGAAGTCGAGCATGTGCTTGCCACCCAAACACTGATTCAAAAACGTGCAAAAAATATGCGCGTCACCGTGGATGGCACTTTGCCAATCGGCGTGACAGCGAAAGATATTACGCTCGCCATCATCGGTAAAATCGGCACGGCTGGCGGCACGGGCTATGTAATTGAATATGCAGGTTCGGCGATTCGCGAACTCAGCATGGAAGGTCGTATGACCGTGTGTAACATGAGCATCGAAGCAGGTGCGCGCGCGGGTCTGATTGCGCCAGACGAGAAAACCTTCGAATACCTCAAAGGCCGCCCGATGGCGCCAAAAGGTGAGTTGTGGGACAAGGCCGTTGCATGGTGGAAGACTCTGCCAAGCGATGCGGATGCGACGTTTGATGCGGAAATCACGCTCAATGCTGCCGACATACTTCCGCAAGTCACATGGGGCACCAGCCCACAAGACGTTCTGCCGATTAGCGGCAAAGTGCCCTCACCTACGGATTTCGAAGAAGCACGCCGCGAGACGATTGCCCGTTCGCTTGAATATATGGGTCTTACCGCAGGCACGCCGCTTACTGACATTGCCATCGATAAGGTGTTCATTGGTTCATGCACCAATGGCCGTATCGAAGATTTGCGTGCTGCTGCAAAAATCGTGGACGGCAAAAAAGTTGCTGCTTCAGTGAAGCTCGCCATGATTGTTCCGGGCTCTGGCCTTGTAAAACAACAAGCCGAGAAAGAGGGCTTGGATAAAATTTTTACCGCCGCTGGATTTGAGTGGCGCGAAGCTGGTTGCTCGATGTGCCTTGCTATGAATAATGACCGCTTGTCACCTGGCGAACGTTGCGCCGCGACCAGCAATCGAAATTTCGAAGGTAGGCAAGGCCGTGGTGGCCGCACCCATCTGATGAGTCCCGCCATGGCCGCTGCCGCCGCGATTACGGGAAAACTGGCAGATGTAAGGGATTTCCAATGAGTACCGAACTGAAGACCGCTGCCATCGGCACGGCACGTGACTACCAGAACCTGCCAGCGTGGCAGAAATCGATGTTGCTTGCTGAGCAAGTCTTCGAACAAACCGAACAATTCCCTGCGCGTGAGCATGCGGGTTTGGCTGCACAACTGCGCCAAACGGCAACTTACGTTGCCAGTGCGATTGCGGCAGCAAGCGCTGCAAGCGACAGCTTGGAGATCAGCGAATTCTACCGTGAAGCGCAATCAGCACTTGCTGAACTTTCAACACAATTGCAACTCGCTGAGCGTTTGAAATATGTCGAAGCTTCGGACGCGCAGGACGAGATTGATGCCATCACACGTTTGCTTATCGGCATGCAGCATGGCCTGAAAATCGCCGCGCGCGATGCAGAACGTGCCGAGCAAGTGGCACAGCGTGAAGAGCGCAGCAAAGCACGCGAAGAGCGTGGTGGTGACCGTCCGTTCAAGAAGCCTTACGAAAAACGTGATGGTGGTGAAGATCGTCCACGTCGTGAATTCAAGCCACGTGACCGCGATGATCGCGGTGGTGACCGCCCTTACAAAAAGCCTTACCAGAAGCGCGAAGGTGGTGAAGACCGCCCACGTCGTGATTTTAAACGCGATGACGCGCGTGGTGGCGACCGCCCATATAAGAAGCCTTACCAGAAACGTGAAGATGGTGATGCGCCACGCCGCGAATACAAGCCGCGTGACCGCGATGCACGCCCAGCACGTGATGGTGGCGACCGCCCTTACAAAAAGCGCGAGGACACGCGCGGTGACCGCCAAGGATACGGCGGCAGCAAGAAGCCTTACGTGAAGCGTGACTTCGGCGGCAAACCAAAACCACGTAGAGACCGCGACTAATCCATGCAAAAGTTCACCAGTATTTCCGCAGTTGCTGCCCCACTCCCGTTGCAAAACGTGGATACGGATATGATTATCCCGAAGCAGTTCCTGAAAACCATTAAGCGCACGGGTCTCAAAGACGGCCTGTTCTATGAAATGCGCTATACGGTCGAAGGCAAAAAGATTGAGGATTTCGTCTTGCACCGCGAGCCTTACACGTCTGCGGAAGTGCTGGTGTCGTTTGATAATTTCGGCTGTGGCTCTTCGCGCGAACATGCGCCGTGGGCGCTGCTGGATTTCGGTATTCGCTGCGTGATTGCACCGTCATTTGCCGACATTTTCTATAATAACTGCTTTAAAAACGGTATTCTGCCCATCGTGCTGCCACGTGAGCAGGTGGAATCGTTGATGCAGCACGCCCAGTCGTCGAGCAATAAAATCACCGTTGATTTGCCGTCGCAGACCATCAAAGCCGGAAACCATGAATTCCGCTTCGATTTGGACGCATTCCGCAAGCATTGCTTACTCAATGGGCTTGATGATATCGGCCTAACGCTTGAGAAAAAGGCGGCGATTGCCAACTTTGAGACTCAGCGCAGCCAAGCGTTTCCTTGGCTTTAGTAGGATTTTTTCTTTCAATTCCTTGAAAAACCCGCTATCTCGGGTTGATGGAACATTACTGGAACACACTCGCAGACGTTTCCCCATTCGCCGTAGTTCTAAGCGCCGTGGCGATGATGATCGTTGGCTCTCTTTGGTACTCGAGCTTCTTCTTCGGTAAAGCTTGGATGCGCCTCTCTGGTATCCGCATGAGCGATATCCGCCCCGATGAGGCGCGCCGTGGCTATGTGTTCGCTACCATCTTTGCCCTGCTCATTGCATATTTGCTTGGCGTTGTTGCTGCACACGCAGGTAGTAACACACATGCTCTCTATGGCGGTGTCAGCCTTATCTGGCTCTTTGTGATGGCCGAACAAGCCAATGGTTTCGTGTGGGAGAAGCAACCTTTTGCACTTTTCTTACTTCAGGCTTTTCGAAGCCTGTTTTCTCTGCTAGCAGGCGCTACCGTATTCTTGTTCTGGAGCTAGCGTCATGACAAAGACCATCCTATTGCTGCCTGGTGATGGCATCGGGCCTGAAGTAGTCCCTCAAGCCAAGCGCGTGCTCGAATGGGCTGCCAGCGCGGCTGGCGCTTCATTTGTTTTCGATGAAGCACTTATCGGCGGCTCGGCGTATGACGCGGTGGGAACACCCTACCCTGCTGAAACACTCGAGAAAGCAAAGAAGGCAGATGCGATTTTGCTCGGTGCCGTTGGTGGCCCAAAATGGGAATCGCTGGATTATAGCGTACGCCCAGAGCGCGGCTTGCTCGGCATTCGCAAAGACCTCGATTTGTTTGCAAACTTGCGCCCTGCTATGTGCTTCCCTGCATTGGCGGATGCTTCGACACTGAAAGCAGACGTTATTTCGGGTCTGGATATTCTTATCGTGCGCGAACTGACGGGTGATATTTATTTTGGTCAACCACGCGGCGTTACCGTCGAGAACGGTCATCGCGTGGGTCGTAACACCATGGTGTATGCGGATTGGGAAGTCACGCGCATTGGCCGCGTGGCGCTAGAGCTTGCGCGTAAGCGCAACAAAAAACTTTGCTCGGTCGATAAGGCGAACGTACTCGAGACCACCGAAATGTGGCGCGAAGAAGTGCAGAAATTGCGCGACGCAGATTATACCGATATCGAGCTGTCGCATATGTATGTTGATAATGCGGCGATGCAGTTGGTGCGCAATCCAAAGCAGTTTGACGTGATGGTGACTGGAAATATCTTCGGCGATATTCTCTCTGATTGCGCGGCGATGCTGACAGGCTCACTCGGTATGTTGGCGAGCGCCTCGCTTGGTGAAGAAAAGAACGGCAAGCGCGCGGCACTGTATGAGCCCGTGCATGGTTCCGCGCCTGATATCGCAGGCAAAGGCATTGCCAACCCGATCGCAACGATTCTCTCGGTGAGCATGATGCTGCGCTATTCATTCAACATGATTCGTGAAGCAGATCTCGTCGATAAGGCAGTTGCTGATGTGCTGGAGCAAGGCTATCGCACGGGTGATATTATGCAAGACGGCAAGAAGAAGGTTGGCACCAAAGAAATGGGTGATGCGATTTTAGCGTCACTGGAAAAACTGAATAAACAAACGAAGGCAGCGTAAGACGATGGGTTACAAAATTGCAGTAGTGGGCGCGACAGGAAATGTTGGCCGTGAAATTCTAGCGATTCTGGATGAGCGTAAATTCCCAGCATCCGAAGTGGTGGCGCTTGCGTCGCGCAACTCGCTTGGCAAACAAGTGAGCTTCGGTGACACCAAAATTCTCGATGTCAAAGTGCTCGATGATTATGATTTCACGGGTACGGATATCGCTCTGTTTTCTCCCGGTTCTGCGGTTTCGAAAGTCCATGCGCCACGTGCTGCGGTCCAAGGTTGTGTGGTGATTGATAACACCTCCTATTTCCGTATGGAGCAGGATATTCCGCTCGTTGTTCCAGAAGTGAATGCGCATGCGCTAAAAGATTTCGGCAAACGCAATATCATTGCGAATCCTAACTGCTCAACCATTCAAATGGTCGTGGCGCTGAAGCCATTGCACGCGGTAAACCCTATTAGACGCGTGGTGGTTTCGACCTACCAATCCGTTTCGGGTGCAGGCAAAGACGCGATGGACGAGCTCTATGACCAAACCAAAGCACTTTATGTGCATGACCATAAAGACCCAAAGAAATTCACCAAGCGCATTGCTTTCAACGTGATTCCGCACATTGACTCATTCATGGATAGCGGCATGACGAAAGAAGAATTCAAGATGGTAGAAGAGACCAAAAAGATTCTCGATCCGAATATTCTGGTGAGCGCGACCTGCGTGCGCGTACCGGTATTTGTTGGCCATTCGGAGTCGGTGAATATCGAATTCACCAACCCTATCTCGGTGAAAGAAGTTTACGATATTTTCGAAGAGGCAGAAGGCGTGACCTTGGTGGATCGTCGTGAAGATGGCGGCTACATTACGCCTGCTGAATGTGCGGGCGAAGATAACGTCTATGTTTCACGCGTGCGCAAAGACCCAACCATTGCCAATGGTATCAACATGTGGGTTGTGTCGGATAATCTGCGCAAAGGTGCGGCACTCAATGCCGTACAAATCGCTGAGAAGTTGATTGAGAATTTTGGGCTGAAAGCAAAAGCGGCTTAAGCTAAGCGCTGCGCGCCTTAAGCATTTCATCGCGCTTCCGCCTTTTTACCGTCGATGATAAAGTCCGCCTTTTTGGTGACTTTACTCATGCCCGTCCCTGATTCTAACAATCATGGGCTACTATAGCGGTAAAGCTGCTGTTTTAGCGTGGCAATTACGTGACAAAACCGTTTCCGCTCAATGAACGCTGTGTGCAATCTAAGTGCTTGTTTGACAAGCATCTGGCAACCTCTTAAAAATGCGAAAAATATTAAAAATTATCTCACAGGATTGTTATGAACGAGCGCCCCCTCTCGCCCCACCTGCAGATTTACCGACCACAGATTTCCTCGGTTACCTCCATTTTCCACCGCATTAGCGGCATTGTGCTGTCCGTCGGCGCGGCCTTTATGGTCGCTTGGCTATGGGCTGCGGCCTATAATTCTGGCTATTTCGTGATGTGGCGTGGGTTTTTTGGCTCAATCCTTGGCCAAATCATGCTGATTGGCTGGTCAGTGGCCTTCTACTACCACCTTGGTAACGGGTTACGCCACCTCTGGTGGGATACAGGTAATGGCTTTGACCTCAAAACCGCCGATAAAACTGGTTATTTCGTCTTTGGATTTACCGCACTCGCCACTCTTATCACGTGGCTCATTATCTGGAGTTAGCATGAAATCTCGTTCAAAACTCACCTCTTCCATTGCACGCGCACGCGGGCTTGGTTCTGCAAAAGACGGTGTTCACCACTGGTGGATGCAGCGCCTCACCGCCGTATTGCTCGTGCCGCTTTCTATTTGGTTTATGGTTTCCTTGGTTGGTGAGCTTGCGGGTGCGAACCGCGTTGAAGTTGCCGCGTGGTTGGAAAGCCCTCTCGTTGCAGTGGCTTTGGCGGGTATGTTGGTTTCTGGTTTTTGGCACGCCAAGCTTGGCATTCAAGTGGTGATTGAAGATTACATTCACCATGAGTGGATCAAGTTTGGGGCGCTCTTTACCAATAGTTTTGCTTTCTGGGCGATGGGTATTTTGAGCCTGTTCGCTGTCATTAAACTTCATTTCTTCGGGATTTAGCCATGACCTACAACATTACCGACCACTATTATGACGTGATTGTTGTGGGCGCAGGCGGCGCTGGGTTACGCGCTACCTTCGGCATGGCGGCAGAAGGCCTTTCCACTGCCTGTATCACCAAAGTATTCCCTACCCGCTCGCACACGGTAGCGGCTCAGGGCGGTATCTCGGCAGCGCTTGGCAACATGGGTCCAGACGATTGGCGCTGGCACATGTACGACACGATTAAAGGCTCCGACTGGTTGGGCGACCAAGACGCGATTGAATATATGTGCCGTGAAGCGCCTGCAGCAATCATCGAGCTCGAGCATTACGGCGTTCCATTCAGCCGCACGAAAGAAGGCAAAATCTATCAGCGTCCTTTCGGCGGTATGACCACCAATTATGGTGAAGGCCCTGCGGCGCAACGTACGTGCGCGGCGGCTGACCGTACAGGCCACGCCATTTTGCACACGCTCTACACACAAGCACTGAAGCACTCTGCGAAGTTCTTCATCGAATATTTCGCCATTGATTTGTTGATGGATGATGACGGCAAATGCTGTGGTGTCATGGCGTGGAATCTCGACGATGGCACCTTGCACCGCTTCTATGGCCACCAAACCGTGCTCGCAACGGGTGGTTATGGCCGCGCCTATTTCTCGGCAACGTCGGCGCACACCTGTACGGGTGATGGCGGCGGCATGGCGGCACGCGCGGGCATTCCGCTACAGGACATGGAGTTCGTGCAATTCCACCCCACGGGTATTTATGGCTCTGGCTGTCTGATTACCGAGGGTGCACGCGGTGAAGGCGGATATCTGGTGAATAGCAAGGGTGAGCGTTTCATGGAACGCTATGCGCCATCGGCAAAAGACCTTGCCTCGCGTGACGTGGTGTCGCGTTCGATGACGATGGAGATTCGTGAAGGCCGTGGCGTTGGCGCGGAAGGCGATCATATCTTCCTGCATCTCGACCATCTCGACCCTGCGGTACTGCACGCACGTTTGCCTGGCATTTCAGAAACCGCGCAAATCTTTGCAGGCGTGGATGTTACCAAACAACCTATTCCGGTGATTCCAACCGTGCATTACAACATGGGTGGCGTGCCCACCAACTACCATGGTGAAGTGGTGACGCTCAAAAACGGCAATCCCGACGCGGTCGTGGAAGGCTTGATGGCGATTGGTGAAGCGGGTTGCGTTTCGGTGCATGGCGCGAATCGTCTTGGCTCGAACTCACTGCTCGATCTCGTGGTATTTGGCCGCGCAGCAGCGCACCGCGCACGTGATATTGTGAAAAAAGGCACGCGCGTGAAAGCAGCGCCGCAAGCCGCAACCGATAAGGTGCTGACACGTCTTGATGCTATTCGCTACGCGAAAGGCGGCAAGCGTACGGCTGAGATACGCAAAGCAATGCAGCGTGTCATGCAAAACCACGCGGCCGTATTCCGCACCAGCGAGTCACTCAAAGAAGGGGTGACGAAAATGAAGGACGTTTATACTTCTTTCAGCGATCTGGCGATTAGCGATCGTGGAATGATTTTTAACTCTGACCTCGTTGAGGCACTGGAGTTGGACAACCTGCGCAGCCAAGCACTCATCACGGTGACCTGTGCGGAAAACCGTAAAGAAAGTCGTGGCGCGCATGCGCATGAGGATTACCCAGATCGTAACGATGAGGAATGGATGAAACACTCCATCTGCTGGATTGATGAAAAAGGTAATACGAAAATCGATTATCGCCCTGTGCATATGAATGTGCTGAGCGATGATGTGAAACCTATCCCACCAAAGAAGCGCGTCTATTAATGAAGCAAATGGTTGCAGTAGTAGCATTGGTAGCGGTGGCAGCGTGTGCTAAGCCAACGACGCAGCGCCCTGTCTATTCTGCGCAAGAAGTGAAGTATGAGCAGCAGATGCAGTCTGAGGCTGCGAAAGCTGCTAATAAAAACTTCAACGACAAAAAAGACTATAGCCCTTCAGACATCAAGATCATGGCAGCGCGCCTAGGTGTCATCTCACAACCCATCGAACAAGCATCTGGCCAACTTTGCATGGAGCTCACCAAGGGCAAAGGTAAATGTACGTTTGATGTTGAGTTGAATGTCGATGAAAAAGGTCTTAACGCCCATGCTGATGGGCAAAAAGTTGTTATCTACCCTGCGATGATTGATTTTACGCGCAATGATAGCCAGCTTGCTTTCGTGATTGCGCATGAATTCGCGCATAACATCATGGGCCACCAACAAGCGCTCATGCAAAATGTGACGATTGGCGCAGTGCTCGGCACCTTGGTGGATATTGCCGCAACGTCACGCGGGACGAGCACGAATGGCCAGTTCGGTAAACTTGGCGCGCAACAAGGCCAGCTCAGCTACAGCTCGGAATTCGAGCACGAGGCGGACTATGTTGGGCTATACATACTGGCACGTGCAGGTTTCAAAATTGAGGACGCACCCATGTTCTGGCGCGAGATGTCGCTTGCCGAACCAGACGCGATTTATATCAGCACCACGCACCCCAATAACCCACAGCGCACGATTGAGATGGATAAAACCGTCAAAGAGATTCGCTATAAACAATCCAAAGGCTTACCTCTTATTCCTAACCTGAAGCCGATGAAATCGTAAGGAGCATCTATGGCTGAGTTTGCATTACCTAAAAACTCTAAAATCAATAAGGACGGGAAGAAATTCGCGGCGAAGTCTGGCGCGAAAAACGTCAAGAAATTCAATATATACCGTTACGATCCTGAAGATAAAAATGAACAGGGCGAAGCCAAGAATCCTCGTATCGATACCTATGAGATCGATATGGATGAGTGCGCGCCTATGGTGCTCGATGCGCTGATCAAGATTAAAGACGAAGTAGACTCGACCGTGACCTTCCGCCGTTCCTGCCGTGAGGGGATTTGCGGTAGCTGCGCGATGAACATCGACGGCACGAACACCCTCGCCTGCCTCAAGCCCATTTGCGATGTGAAGGGCGATGTGAACATCTACCCCTTGCCGCATATGAGCGTGGTGAAAGACCTCGTGCCTGACATGACCCATTTTTATGCGCAGTACGAGTCCATCAAGCCATGGCTACAGACGGAGTCACGCGCACCACAAGGCAAAGAGCGCCTGCAATCGCCAGAAGACCGCGCCAAGCTCGATGGTCTCTATGAATGTATCCTCTGTGCGTGCTGCTCGACCAGTTGCCCTAGCTATTGGTGGAATTCCGACCGCTATTTAGGCCCTGCTATCCTGCTGCATGCGTATCGCTGGATCATTGATTCGCGCGATGAAATGACCGGTGAACGTCTTGATAATCTTGAAGATCCGTTCCGTGTCTATCGCTGCCATACCATCATGAACTGTGCTAAAACCTGCCCCAAAGGCCTAAATCCTGCGAAAGCGATTGCTGAAATCAAGAAGATGCTACTCGCCCGCAAAGTTTAATGGTATAGTTCTAAAAATTCATAAAAGGAGCTCCTAACATGCACAGCACTTCACGCGGTTTCTCGCTGGTCGAATTATCCATCGTACTTGTCATTTTAGGTCTGCTCACGGGCGGTATTTTGGCAGGACAATCCTTGATTCGCGCTGCGGAGCTTCGTGCAGTTAGCACAGAACAGCAGCGTTACGCAGCAGCGATTGGCACCTTCCGCGATAAGTACTTTTCTATACCAGGTGATATGAATAACGCGACCAGCTTCGGTGCGGCTGCGTGGGTTGGTAATGGTGACGGCGATGGTCTCGTTGAAACCACAGGTACGGCTACGACCAACGAAATCTCCCTCTTCTGGATCCATATGGCGGCAGCCGGTTTGATTGAGGGCAGCTACACCAACATTGCCAACACCACGCTTACGGCTGGTACAAACAACCCTCGCTCGAAGCTCAATAATGCGGGCTGGAACGTTGGCAACCTCGGCACCGTAGCCACCACACCGACCACCACATATTTTGAAGGCTCTTATGGCAATGCATTCCTGTTTGGCGGCGGCACCAGTGCCACGCTACCAACCGAGGCATTAAAGCCTGAAGAAGCATGGAATATTGATACCAAAGCAGACGACGCGAATCCCGCTACTGGCGCCATCGTAACACTAGAGCGCGATGCACTCGCTGCAGCTGCTGCTGCAGGCTGCAGTAATCCTGTCGCAGCAACAACGACCCTCGCTGCTTCTACTTATGCGCTTGATCAAAGCGGTGTGAACTGTGCACTGGTCATTAAAACTGGCTACTAAGTGATACGTGGTTTCTCACTCGTCGAACTTTCCATCGTATTGGTAATCCTTGGATTGCTGACGGGCGGTATTCTCGCTGGCCAGTCGCTTATTCGCGCGTCGGAACTTCGTGCTGTTTCATCTGAATACCAGCGCTATGCTGCCTCCATCGCTACGTTTCGCGATAAGTATTTCGGTCTGCCTGGCGATTTTCGTGATGCGACAAAGTTCTGGGGCGCTGCCCATGCCACCCCTGCCACATGCGCTGTAACCCAAGGCACAGGCACACAAACCTGCGACGGTGATGGTGATGGAACCATCGAGCATGAGACTTCTTTCACGGGCAGCTCTGAGCAATTCCGATTCTGGCAACAGCTTGCCAACGCTGGACTGATTGAAGGTAATTACACTGGGGCCAAAGGCAGTGTGGGTAATATTGACCATGCAATACTGGGCACCAATGTGCCGCGCTCTAAATTGACGAATGCGGGCTGGGGCATGAGACTATTTGGCAGCATTGGGTTTATGACCAATACTCAGGTGCTGATGTTCGGCGCTTCGCAGACCAATAACATGCCATTTGGTTATGCACTAAAGCCTGAAGAGGCGTGGAATATCGACACCAAGATGGATGACGGCAGACCCGCCTACGGCAGCGTCGTCGCCACTGAAGCAAACCTTACCTGCAATACGACTGCGGTTGCTAGCACAGCAGAATACTTACTGAGCGCGTCGGCAGTTGGTTGCAGTCTTTCGTTCAAAGCATTTCAATAAACACAATAAAAAAACCCCGCGACTTTCATCGCGGGGTTTCGTTTGCCATAGACTCTTTTTTGTTTCCTGCGCAGCGCCTAAGCTGCGCGAGCCGCTTGCGGCGGAGGGAGTTACGAGGGAACGAAGCGTTCCCTCGCACTTAAAAACTAAGCTGCTTGTTTACGCAATACTTTGAGCAGTTTGTCGTGAGCGGCCTTTACATCCACACGCTCAGACGCAGCAACTTCACCAACCAAACGGTGCATTGCGGTCTCATAAATCATACGCTCACTGTATGAACGCTCTGACTGGTCAACGTTCTTGTGCAGATCGCGCACCACTTCAGCGATCTGAACCAGATTGCCTGAGTTGATTTTTGATTCATATTCCTGCGCACGACGGCTCCACATACCACGGGCGATTTTTGCACGGCCTTTCAAGGTCGTGATTGCACGTGAAATCTGGTCGTTTGGCGAAATCGAACGAAGGCCTGCAGCTTCCGCACGATTGAGCGGCACGCGTAGGGTCATTTTGTCTTTTTCAAAGTTGATGACGAATACTTTCAACTCGTACTCACCGATTTTCTCAGCCTCGATGCCCATAATACGGCCAACACCATGCGTTGGGTACACCACGTACTCACCGACTGCGAAACCTTTCTTGCTTGATGCAACTGGCGCAACCGAAGGCGTGCTCGCTACAGGTTTTGGTGCGACTACAGCCATTGGCTTCTTCACTTCAATCTTTTTGCTGCCTGGCTTAACGGTCGATTTTACAGCCGCTTTCACGTTCGCTTTTTTCACGAGCGTTTTCTTCGCAACAACTTTCTTCACTGCTGCTTTTTTAGCTGCAGGTTTTTTCGCTACAGTTTTTTTAGCCATTACTTTTTTTGCTTTTGCCTTGGTCGCCATGTTTGTTACCCCTTTGTGATGGCACTGCCATCGTTGGTTACACAACTCAACTCACTACAACATCCCTTGGACATCTGCCTCTGGCAGTTGCCTCAACACATATACCGTTCTTGTAACGTGTCTTGGGAATCCTCTCTCACTGAGGATGGCAGGGTTATAGCACAAAATTTGGGCAAATAGAATGGTAAAAATTTAGTTAATTAATGAATAATTCTATTGCGAAATTTATTTTTCATTAAAAAACAATAACTTAAGACTTAGTCGCCCGTGCCAGCTTCGGGGCTAAACAGTGTTTCGAACTTGTTTTCCACCGTTTTGAAGTCGTCCGCGTCGGCTGGGGCGTCCTTCTTTTTGGTAATGACTGGCCACTTCATCGCGTAATCGCGGTTAATCTCGACCCATTTGATCAAATCCTCGGACTCAGGCTTGATCGCTTCGACAGGACATTCCGGTTCACACACGCCGCAATCAATACATTCATCAGGGTGAATGACGAGCATGTTCTCTCCCTCATAGAAGCAGTCCACGGGGCAGACTTCTACGCAGTCCGTATACTTGCAACGGACACAGGCATCAGTAACAACGAAGGTCATGCGCGCGATTTATGACTAATCTTAGAAATTTGCAAGCGTCGGATTTTTTGTTCATTGAGCGCAGCGTTAGCTCGCACTAACAAAAGGGCTATCACAAGCAAGGTCACTCCTGCCAACATCAGTAGTAACGGGGTGCGCATGCTTGGGTCAATCGCGGATGTGCCATCAAAACGCAAAAGCCCTGCGGGTTGGTGCAGCGTATTCCACCACTCCACCGAGAATTTGATAATGGGTAAATTGATCGCACCGACAATACATAACCATGCGGCAGCGACTCGCCCTTTTTCACTTTGCCCGCCAGCATTGGCAACGGCAAGGTAACCCGCATAGAGAAAAAGTTGAATGAGCATGCTGGTCAAGCGCGCGTCCCACACCCAATAGGCACCCCACATAGGTTTGCCCCAAAGCATACCGGTAACCAACGTAACGGCAGTTAGTGTTAATCCAATGGCGGCGGCTTCGCGTGCAATGACATTAGCTAGCGTATGACGCCAGATCAGATAGCTAATCGATAGCGCAGCCATGATGCCATATAGCGCAGAGGCGAGCATGGCCGCAGGCACGTGGATATACATGATACGTACGCTAATGCCTTGCTGGTAATCAGGCGGCGCAACATAGAACACCAGATACAGCGCATAAGAGACAAGCACCAACGCCAGCAATGCTGCAATAGGCAGCAGTACCTTGCTCATACGGGCAAAACGCGCTGGGTTGGCAAAACGATGCATGCCCGCTATATGTCATCCAACGGAAAGCGAATCAATATGAATCATACCAAAAGACTACTCGAAATTATGGCAAAGCTGCGCAACCCTAATGGTGGCTGCCCGTGGGACTTGGAGCAGAACTTTAAAACCATAGCGCCCTACACCATCGAGGAAGCTTATGAAGTGGCGGATGCGATTGCGCGTGGCGATATGCAGAACCTAAAAGAAGAACTCGGTGATTTGTTGCTGCAAGTTGTGTTCCATTCACAAATGGCATCTGAGGACGGGCTGTTTACATTCGAGGACGTCGCGCAGAATATTGGCGAAAAGATGGAGCGCCGCCACCCGCATGTGTTTGGTGATGCCACCATCAAAGACGCCGACGCGCAGACCGAGAATTGGGAAAATATTAAAGCCGAGGAGCGTAAGAAGAAAACGGGCGATAGCGTATTGGCCGATGTGCCCACTGCCCTGCCCGCCCTTATGCGCGCCGAAAAATTACAAAAACGTGCCGCACGTGTTGGCTTTGATTGGCCCGACACAGACGGTGTGCGCGATAAAATTTTAGAAGAACTGAACGAGTGCGAAGAAGCCACTGCATCTGGCGATAAAGGACATCTTCAGGAAGAAATCGGCGATTTGTTGTTTGCGGTTACGAACCTTGCGCGCTTTCATGGCATCGACCCCGAAGAGGCATTGCGCCAAACAAATGCGAAATTCACCAAGCGCTTTCAGTTCATCGAAGCCGCACTGAAAAAGCAGAACAAGAAATGGGAAGAGACGAACCTCGACGAAATGGAAGCACTTTGGCAAAAGGCGAAAACAGCATGACAACCATTCTTATCACAGGCGCATCATCAGGCATTGGCAAGGCGTGTGCATTGGCGCTGAAAGACAAAGGCGTGCATTTGATTCTGACGGGGCGGCGCGAGGCGGAGCTGAAGAAAGTTGCTGCGAAATGCAAGCCCGCAAAAGTGACCACGCTAGTGTTCGACATACAAGACCAGAAAGCAACCACTGCCGCGCTCAAAAATCTGAAGGTCGATGTTTTGATTAATAATGCAGGTCTATCACTCGATCTTTCACCGGCGGACGAAACGAACCTCGATGATTGGAATACGATGGTCGATACCAACATCAAAGGGCTGATGACGGCAACGCGTTTGCTATTACCCGGCATGCGCAAGCGTAAGCGCGGCCACATCATCAACATCAGCTCGATGGCGGGGAGCTACCATTACCCTGGCTCGAATGTATATGGCGCAACCAAAGCATTTGTGACGTATTTCTCGCTCGCCTTGCGCGCAGACTTACTCGGCAGCCCTGTGCGCGTTACCAATATTGAACCTGGCATGGCAGAAACCGAGTTCTCGCTGGTGCGATTTAAAGGCGATAAAAAACGTGCCGGTGCAGTTTACAAAGGGCTAAAGCCTTTGACTGCGGAAGACATCGCGGAAACCGTGCGCTGGGCGATGGCACAACCACCGCATGTGAACATCAACCGCATTGAGGTGATGCCCGTGATGCAGGCACCTGGTGGGCCAAACGTACATCGCAGCACTTAGCGAATCGGCACCGACTTCGGTTTGCCGTAGGGATTCGCCTTCGTATCGGGATTGGATTGTTCTGTAATAATATCCAAATTATTCCACGCGCGCTCATAGTAGGTTGGGCTGTTAGAAAGCGCCATGTTAAGGTAGGTTTTTGCCAGCTCATCATTCTTCGCAAGGTGCGCGTAAAGCCCCAAATTATTGTCGAGCGTAGCACCTTCCAAGTGCTTCTCTGCCATGGCACGTGCGGAGTCAATGTCGCCACTAATGCCATATACGAGCGCTAAATTCAGTTCGACTTGCTTCTTGCGCTCTTCGGTCACGCTCATTTTTGCGGCTTGCTGTAATGTCTCAATCGCGCGGGGATAGTTACGGTCAATGGCACGCGCGAGGCCAACATTATTCAATATCGCGGGATTATCGCGGCTCACGCGTAGACCTTCGGTGAAATATTCGACCGCTTCGGGAATCATGTTCTTGGTAACAAACAAAATACCAAGTGCATTCAGTGTACGCCAACGCTTGCCGTCTTTATCGAGCACTTTGGAGAGCGTGCGCCCTGCGTCCGCCGATTGGCCAAGCGCCATTTCCGTAAGGCCCTTGCCTTCCAACGCATCAATATGGTTTGGATCTTCTTCTAGCACTTCGTTGAATTGCCTTAGCGCCTTTTCATTCTCACCAATGCGGCGAAGCATGTCTGCCATAATCGCGCGGTAGCGCAGCTTGTCTTTGGCAGGTGTTTTTTTGGAATCTATCATCTGCTGATAGAAACCTGCGGCACGCTTATAATCATTCTTCTGCAACGCTTCTTCTGCCTGACGTTCGAGCGTGGATTGCACGGTGGGCACGTCGGGCTGGTCGAGCTTCGAGAAGGTTTTGTCAGGGTTTGCCCATTGCTCAGCGATGCTGCCCTTCTCGCAGGCAGTCACTAGCAAAGGAATAAGAATGAGTGGCAGAAATTTCATGGAGAGGATGAGTTAGCATAGCTTTAAAAAAGAATAAAGCGGTTAGGTTTGAGCTGTGCGGCTATGCACTTCACCAAGCTTGCCTTGGAGCTCAATACTTGGGGCATCCATCTGAATTGCCGGGAGTTGCGAAGAAGGTGTGTGCATGCGGCCCACATGCGGATATGTGTCTTTGAATTTTTCGTCTAAATGTAATTTGTTAATGCGCCACTCAATCATAGTTTCAAGAGCTTCAATACCTTTGTCTTTGGCTATAAATCCGGTTTTGGGCAGCTCTAAGCTCAACACAATCCGCTTATTTTGCTCTTTGAAAAGCGCCAGCATTTCTTCGCTAATGGTTAGATCCGCAACACCCAACTGACCTGCTGCCCATTTTTGTATTGGGCGCTGGTGTACTTCTCGTTTGCGAACAGGGTCGGCAGCTTCTGCTTTTGGGTCTACCACTTCAGCAAACAGGTCGATAAGGTTGAAGCGCCCTGAGTCATTATCCCAGAACAAGTTATCTTTCTTCACGTGATCGAGATGAAAGCCTCTGGATTTCACAAAAGCAATCTTGTCTGCAAGGTCGAGGAAGGCATCATCCGGTAGATTGCGCAGCCAATCAAGATAGGCGTCATAGCGCCCAGATACGCTTAACTTACGACCTTCACAAATGGTATCGCGTATCCAGTCAGTTATGTCTTGCCCTTGTTGGCGAAGCAGAATTGCGAATGTTCCTTTATTATCTTTGAATACAGCCTGACCAAAATTACGACCGCCAAGTTCATCTGGTAATTCTATTAGTGACTCTGATTCTGACAAATTTTTAAGGAAGCTATTTGCGTCATTTGTCGGGAAATCAGTCCATGTACGGAACCGTTTCACTAGAAACTTATCTAAAATGGGGTATTGGCGTTTGGCTTCGTCATCAAACTCATACACCACGCCTTGCAAACCCCTGCCCAAGCGCTTTGCAGCCATTGAACGCGCCACCAACTCACGGATATTGGGTATCTCTGTAAGTTGGTTTGCATCATCACTGACTAATTGATTTCCGTCCATTTTTTCAGTCTAGCAGAGCTATATTGCGAATAATGTGAAGATTTTATGAAGCTAAGTGCGTAATTGTGCTGGCTTTTTACGCCTGCTTCGCTATCAGTTGCGCTCATGCCTACACCCGCGCGAAAAACGGCTCATGATAAAGCCTTCCCAAGACACCTGCTTGGAATGGAAGGCGTTGATGCTTCTACTATCACCACGATTCTTGATGCGGCCGAAACCTATGTCGAGAAAAACCGCCAGATCGATAAGAAGTCGAAAAGCCTGACGGGTCGCACCCTTATCAACCTCTTCTTTGAGAATTCCACGCGCACGCGCACTAGCTTCGAGCTGGCTGGCAAACGCTTGGGCATGGATGTCATAAATATTAGTGCTTCGACCTCCTCGACCAGCAAAGGCGAGACATTGCTCGATACGGCGATGACACTGAACGCCATGCAAGCGGATGCGATTGTGGTTCGCCACCAGTCTGCCGGCGCGGTGCAACTGATTGCCGAGAAAACCAATGCCCATATCATCAACGCAGGTGATGGCGCGCATGAACACCCCACCCAAGCGCTGCTTGATGCGCTGACCATTCGCCGCAAGCTAGGCAAACTTAAAGGGCTCAAAGTGGCGATTTGCGGCGACATCGCAAATAGCCGCGTGGCGCGCAGTAACATTTATCTGCTCAAAACCATGGGCGCGGAAGTGACGCTGGTGGCAACGCCGATTCTGATGCCAACCGCAGTCGAGAAGTTCGGCGTGAACTACACGACCGACATGCGCAAAGGCCTAAAAGACGTGGACGTGGTGATGATGCTACGCATTCAACATGAGCGCATGGCGGGTCGTGGCATCGCCAGCGTGCGTGATTATTTCCATGGCTATGGTTTGGATTATGGAAAACTCAGCCACGCGAAACCAAACGCGCTGATTATGCACCCAGGCCCGATGAATCGTGGTGTGGAGATTGATAGCGACGTGGCCGATGATATTGGCCGTAGCGCGATTTTAGACCAAGTGGAAATGGGAGTTGCAGTAAGGCAGGCGGTTTTAGAATTAGTGTTAGGGTGAGTAATGGCACGCATGAGAAAACAGGTTTATAAGGTACCTTTGGATCCAGAAAAGGAACTTGCGATCTGGAAAAGACGCTTACAAGAAGGCCTAGACCAAGGCCATTTTGATAGAGATTCTCATGTGGGACAAGAGCTTGAACGAAGAATTGGTGAGCTTGAACCACTGGCCGAAGCGAAACGATTAAAAAGAGAAGCGAAGAAGAAAGATGACTAGTTTTTTTAAACCCCAGCGCAATCTAAAACCTGACCACACGGTTGCTTATACCAATGCGCGACTCATTGACCCTGAATCGGGCCTCGATGAAAAAGGCACGCTGATTACCAAAGGTTCAACGATTGCTGATTTCGGCGCGAAGGTCGCAACACCCGAAGGCGCAGAGATTGTGGATTGTGGCGGCAATGTGCTCTGCCCTGGGCTGCTGGATATTCAGGTGCATTTCCGTGAGCCTGGGCAGGAATATAAAGAAACAATCGAGACGGGCTCGAAGGCAGCTGCCGCAGGTGGCGTGACGACAGTCGCGACCATGCCAAACACCAAACCAGTGGTAGACGATATTACCGTGCTGGCGTTTTTACAAAAGCGCGCCATTGAAACGGGCTATGTAAATATTCGTCCCTATGCCGCTATTACCAAAGGCCAAAAAGGTGAAGAGCTCACCGAAATGGCGATGCTTGTTGAGGCAGGCGCTTGTGGATTTACCGACGATGGTTTGCCCGTGATGAATGCGCAGATCATGCGCCAAGCACTCACCATGGGTAAGGCGCTGGGCGTGCCGATTGCACAGCATGCGGAAGATCATAACCTCTCATGCGGTGGCTGCATGAATGAAGGTTGGGTAGCAACGAAACTTGGCCTTAAAGGCATCCCCAACGTGTCGGAAGCGGTGATTGTGGCACGTGATATTTTGCTCGCGGAACTGACGGGCGGTCATTGCCACGTACTGCATATCTCCACCAAAGAAGCGGTGGAGCTGGTGCGCTGGGGCAAGAAAAAAGGCATTAACGTGACGGCGGAAGTTGCGCCTCACCACTTCATTCTGACCGACGAAGCAGTCATGGATTATCGCACCTTCAGTAAAATGAACCCGCCACTGCGTGCGGAGTCTGACCGCCTCTCGCTGATTGAAGGCCTCAAAGACGGCACGATTGACGCCATTGCCACCGACCACGCGCCTCATGATGCGGAATCCAAGCGCGTGCCAATGGATACGGCGAGCTTCGGTATTGTCGGTTTGGAAACGATGCTGAGCCTGTCGCTGAAACTCTACCACGACAAGCACCTCAGCTTGCGCGATGTGTTGGCGACGATGACCTATAAAGCGGCGGACATTATTCACGCCACTGCAGGACGTTTGAAAAAAGGTGCGCCTGCTGACCTGACACTCATCGATATCAACCATGAATGGGTGATTAAAAACGACGCGCTGCATAGCAAATCAAAGAACTCGCCATTTGATGATGTGAAAACCAAAGGCCGCGCATTGCGCACCGTCGTTGGTGGCGAAACGGTATTCAAAGCATGACCAATCTCTCACCTAAGAACCCCATCATCTGCGCGCTGGATACGCAGGAAGTGGATGCGGCAAGCTCCATCGCTGAGGAAGTACGCCCACATGTCGGCGCGGTGAAACTCGGTCTGGAATTCTTCACGGCTAATGGCGCGGTCGGCGTTTCACGCATTACCAAGCTAGGCATTCCAGTGTTTCTGGATTTGAAATTTCATGACATCCCCAACACGGTAGCACGTTCGATTGCAGCAACGGCGGGGCTTAACACCTTTATGCTCACGGTGCATACGAATGGCGGCATCAACATGTTGCGCGCGGCGATTGATGCGTCGGACCGTGTGGCGCAAATTACTGGTAAAGAACGCCCCTTAGTTGTGGGTGTGACGCTGCTTACCAGCCTTGATCAAGACGACATCTCGCTGCTTGGGTTTAAAGATAATCTCAATGATCAAGTGCTTCGCCTTGCTGACCTTGCACAAAGCGCGGGGCTGGATGGCGTGGTCTGCTCGCCATTTGAGATCGGCATGCTTCGTCGCGCGATGGGCGGTGATTTCAAGTTGGTCGTTCCAGGTATTCGCCTTGAGGGCGGTGATGCGCATGATCAAAAACGCATCATGACGCCGCGTGAAGCATTACAAAAAGGTGCAGATTATCTGGTGATTGGTCGCCCCATTACTCAAGCCCCCAATCGCGCGGAAGCTGCGCAAGCGATTGCGACGTCTCTTCAGATATAGATTACAGGCTATTGCCGTGCCCAAGCTTGGTTTGCTGGGCCAGCGCGTTACAAATCTCTTCGACATTTTCTAATGTCAGCAACCGTCTGGTACTCGTTTGCATAAGACGCTCTATGTGGTGAGGTGCTAAGCCACGTGTTTTATCATCCAAGATAATATAGTCTTCGGGTTTAATGGAATGTTTCTCGCACCAATCATCAATCCCTTTTCCTCTGCTGAGTGGAACTAAAGAAGTTCTTATACAAAAGTCGTCGTGAAATTTACCCTCGAAACCTTCTTGACGCAGGATGGTCTTTAAATTCTCTGGGTCACCGAAGCGTCTTCGATTCGAAATAAATACGACTTCTGCGTCGATTTCTTTAACTAATTGATTGAATGCTTTCATGGCGTCTTCTGATACATTGCCTCGCGCTGGCTGGAATGCCCTACCCTCGTGAACCAAGACGCCATCTAAATCTAAAAAAACTATCATCCTACACCATTGCAGGGGTTGCTTTTTCTACTAGCTCACGCTGCTGCAAGCGCTGGGCATGGCGATGTGCGGCAGGTGAAACGGTGGTTTTAGGTTGCAAGCGTTCGCGCAACTGCGCTTCTAGTTCTTCTGGCTTTAGTTTTATGCCCTGCTGCTTGGACATGAATTCACTGATATTCTTAATGAGGGCTTCCTGTTGTTCAACAGGCTGTGCAGCAATTACCGCAGCCGCCGCATCTTCAAATTTAGAAATGGTAGTTTCATTAAAACCTTTGTCGGTAATTTGATTGCGCGACGACATGAGTAGCAAAATGTTGCAAGCTATGTAGGTTGCTAGTTGCGCACCTGAAAGCCAGTGCGGCTTAGGTGTGTGTGTTGCGTAGTCACGCGCACGACGCGTCCAATCCTGCCCAAAATCCGCCGCAAGAAAAAGATTGTTCAACATGTAAAGCCCAGCCGAAATGCGCAATGGCTTCTCCGCTACAAAAGCAACGGCTTTATCAACGACATTACCGTCTTTTGCTTTTTCCTGTGCTTTTGGGTCTTCTTTTGCGAACAGTCCTATTAATGCTCCAGGCAACACCATCGCGCCAATGCCAAAATTCGTGGACATGTTATCAATCGATTTATTGATGGCTGCTATGCAGCTCGAAACACTGGTAATGCTTGATGTATCGAGTTTCGCAGGTAGCAGGTTTTTTGCACCTGAACGAATCTCTTTGAATCCTTTATGCAGAAGCAGTGCTGCACCAATCGCATATCCCGTATTGAGTAATTCGGAAGGATGCTCGTAGCAAAAATCGGCGACACTATCCCAAAAACTGCGCTCTTTTAACAGCGCGTGTTTCGCGCGTACATCTTGTGGGATTGTGATGCCCTGACGCTTCAGATGCGCTTCTAATTTTCCCGCTTGAATCTGCACTTGTCGTTCGACGCTGGGATTGCCGAATAGGGCCGCACCAACACCGCCCGCCATCCACCATGCCGCGCTGATGGCTTTAGTATTCAGCGTTTTTAGACGATCCACTTCTTTCACGCGCATCATCGCAGCGCCGATCATCAATCCATCGCCGATAATATATCCAGCACCCGCCAGCTTGAGTTTGATGTCCTCTTGCTTCGGCTCGCGCAAATCATCGCGCATAGGTGAATGTGGTGTCGTTTCGCTCATGACACTCCTCTCTATCCTAAAGAGTAACATCTGCATGTGACAATCGTGTGAAGCTTGGTTATAAAGCTGTGAGTAGATTCATCGGGAGCCACTTATGGACAGTATTTCTAATTCATTTCAATGGGTTATTGAGCAAATGGTGGCAGGGCTTTCTGCCGTTCTGTTTTACGATATTAGCGGATTCCCCTTTATTGTGGCCTGGTTGATGGTCGCGGCGCTGTTTTTTACGGCCTATTTGCGTGGTGTGAACCTGCGTATGTTGCGTCATGCGCTGCGTATCGCAAGTGGTCGCGACAAAGAATCCAGCACGGAAAAAGGTGAAGTCAGCCCATTGCAAGCACTGTTCTCAGCGATCGCTGCAACCGTTGGTCTTGGCTCGCTTGCGGGCGTTGCGGCGGCGATTGCAATTGGTGGCCCAGGTGCGACGTTGTGGATTGTCGTGGCGGGCGTGCTTGGCATGGCCACGAAATTTGCAGAGGTAACGCTGTCGATGCAGTATCGCAAAATCGATGCGGACGGCAAAGTGTTCGGCGGCCCCATCCAATATCTGCGCGATGGATTGGCCGATATTGGCCTAGCACCGCTCGGTAAATTCCTTGCCATTTTATTTGCGATTTTCTGCCTCGGTGGAGCGATTGGCGGTGGCAACATGTTCCAATCCAACCAAGCGGTGAAGATGATTGCGTATGAAATCCCTGCATTGTCTGACTATAAATGGGTAATCGCCCTTGCGTTTGCAGGATTTGTAGCGCTGGTGCTGTTCGGCTCTATTAAGCGCATCGCCAAAGTGGCAGAGAAAATCTCGCCGATTAAGGGAATCCTTTTTCTGATTTGCGCGGTGATTATTGTGATCGCTAACATCGATAATCTTGGCAATGCACTGTCTATCATGGCGCGCACAGCCATTACACCTGAAGGGGTTGCGGGTGGATTCGTTGGTATGCTGGCGATTGCTTTTAAACGCGCCTTGTTTGCGAATGAGGCAGGGCTTGGCTCGGCGCCGATTGCCCATGCAGCCGCACGCACTGCGCCCGTGCGCGAAGGGTCGATGGCACTGCTTGAGCCACTTTTCGCGGCGATTATTGCGTTTCTCACTGGTCTTATCATCACAATCACGGGCGCTTATACGGGCGCATCGCTTGAGGACGGGGTGCTTATTACTGCTAAGGCCTTCGCCTCGGTGGGTGACTGGTTCACGATTCTACTGGCCATCAACGTGTTTATTTTTGCTTATGGCACCACGATCGGTTGGAGTTATTATGGCGAAATTGCCTGGAGCTACCTGTTCGGACGCAAGGCAATCCGCCTCTATTACGTCCTTTTCTGTGTGGCGTGCTTTGCAGGCGGCGTGATGGACTTCGGTATCGTGCTGGATTTCTCGGATCTGCTGATTTTAGGCATGTCTTTGCCTAACATTCTGGCACTGTACCTGTTGCGCAAAAAGATCAAAACAGCGCTTTTGGCCTACCAAAGCACACATGTACTGTGATTTTTTTGCATTTTTCAGTTGCTTAACTGCAATCGGCTGATAATAAGGCGGAAAGTTTCCTGTATTATTATTTGTGTTTTTTGGAGTTTGTATGCGTTCAAATCTTTTGGCCACCCTACTCGCTACGACCGCTATTGCTGTCGTTGCCTCAAGCGCAGAGGCTGCGCCACTTAAGTTTGGCAACCACACGTTCGGCGGCAAGTTCGCTGTGACTGCTGGCCAGAACTCCAACGCGGCGGCATCTCCTGCGAAAGCCGGTAAGTCATTCGATGACGATGAAGATGAAGACGATGATCTCGCAGAACTCCTCGAGGACAATGAGCTGGATCCAGATGACCTCGATGACGACACCGTGGACGAGGATGAAGACGAAGATGATGATTTGGCTGCGGTGGGCACGCCTGCTCAGGTTTACCGCGATTCACGTGTTCAATACTCGTTCGGCGTAAACCACGCCTATAAATTCAGCGATACATTCTCATGGAAGACTGCCGTGCTGGCAGGCGTTAACCGCCAGATGGACCGCCATGAACTCAACCGCATTAACTGGGCGGTGAATACGGGTGCGGAATTCAAGATTAAGCAGTGGGATTTGACCCTCAGCCCAACCATTACCTACGCACAGCTTGAGAAGGCTCACAAAGATCAGAGCGAAAGCACCATTCCAGGCATTGCTGCAAAATGGAAAGCTACCAAGGATTGGGATTTCAGTGCACGCATCAACAAAGAATTCCGTAACAACGTGGTGCCACGCACGACCAACACTAATGTGACGGGCTTAAAAGTTGGAACGGCCTACAAGCTGACCGCAAAAGACAAGATTTCTTTCAACTACTCACCGAAAGAAGACCGCAACGAGAACAACCTCAAGAGCAAGGACGCATGGAGCGCGGATATCGGCTATGCGCGCAAGCTGCCTTGGGATTTGACCCTCGGTCTGGCCTATAAATATGGTGAGTCTACCTTCATCAACGGCGCTGATCCACGCCGTGACGACGAGCAGCATGATTACGGTATCGGCTTGAACAAGCAGTTCGATAACGGCATGTTTGCAGCAGTTGGCGCTGGCTATAAAGGCAAGAAGTCCAACATCGCTAACAAAGGTAACCATGATAAGAGCGTGTTTGTTCAGACGGGCTATAAGTTCTAGTCTGGATAAAGCTTCATGAAATGAAAACCCGACCTCAGCAATGCGGTCGGGTTTTTTGTTATGAATTTTTGTGAACCTGCGGATTCACTCCAACACCAAGCACATAATTTTAAGGCACGGCATACTTTCGTATGCCGTGCCTTAAAATGGTGAGTTCGGTGGGGATCGAACCCACGACAACACGATTAAAAGTCGTGTGCTCTACCAACTGAGCTACGAACTCACACCTTAACTACGTTGGATTTAGAGGGTGCAACTTAAGCAGAAACACCCATTTGTCAAGCGCTTGATTGCATTATGTGTGTAGGGGCAAATCGCCCTTTGCCCAACCGTGATGCAAACGCTCGCAGTGCGAGGAAAACTGCCCTTTTGCGATGGCATCGCGCAGCCCCTGCATCAATTCCTGATAGTAGTGCAGATTATGCAAGGTCAGCAGCATTGGTCCTAGCATTTCATCGGCCTTGAATAGATGGTGCAGGTAGGCGCGGCTATAATCACGGCAAATAGGTGAGCTAGACGTTGGGTCAAGCGGGCGCGGATCATCCGCATGGCGGGCATTGCGGAGGTTAATCTCACCCATGCTCGTATAGGCACGTGCATTACGTGCTGAGCGCGTCGGGATGACGCAATCAAACATATCGACGCCACGACGGACCGCTTCGACAATATCATCTGGCTTGCCAACGCCCATCAGATAGCGCGGTGCATGCTCTGGAAGATGTGGCATCGTGAAATCCAACACGCGAAGCATTTCAGCCTGCCCTTCACCCACCGCCAGACCGCCAATGGCGTAGCCATCAAATCCAATGCCTGTGAGCGCACGCGAGGAAATCTCGCGCAAATCATCATAGACGCTACCTTGCACGATACCGAATAGCGCATAGCCATCACGCGCCTTGAACGCATCTTTGGAACGCTGTGCCCAACGCATCGATAGCTCCATCGAACGTTTGGCTTCTTCATGTGTTGCGGGAAATGGCGTGCATTCGTCAAATACCATGGTGATGGTGCTGCCAAGCAGGTGCTGAATTTCAATGGAACGCTCGGGCGTGAGTTCCCATTTACTGCCATCAATATGCGATTGAAACGTAACGCCCTGCTCGCTCATTTTACGAAGTGCGGCAAGCGACATAACCTGAAATCCGCCTGAATCGGTAAGGATCGGACCCTGCCAGTTCATGAACTGATGCAGTCCGCCCAAGCGCGCAATACGCTCTGCCGTGGGGCGCAACATGAGGTGGTAGGTATTGCCTAAAATGATATCTGCACCCGTTGCCTTCACGTCTTCGGGGTGCATGGCTTTTACCGTGGCCGCCGTGCCAACGGGCATAAAGGCGGGCGTACGTATCGTGCCATGTGCTGTCGTGATTTCACCCGTGCGCGCTGCGCCATCGGTGGTGTGTATGTTTAGAGCAAATGTCATCAAACCGTCATACTGAAAATAACGACAATTGACTACAATGGAAATAAGCGGAGGAGCAAGCAGGATGTCGACAAAACCAGTCCCAAAGATAATTGCAGGCAGTGAGAATGCACCAGAATTGCTCACGCGTGAGACGCTCGATAATATGCGCGACACCATCCAGCAATCCATGCTCGATACAACTAACTATTTTTTCATGTATCTTGAGAATCCAAACAATAAGCAAATTCCCGATTGTCTGCGCGTGAAGTTCAAATCTTTTGAGGGGCTCAATTTCTTGCGCGAAGAAGAGCCAGATAGCCAATCACCATTTGAGATAATCGCGCAGGGGTTTCGCGAAATTCCCGAGGCAGATCGTAAAGAGATGTTGGCCCATCTCGGACAGATGCTTGAGAAGACCGTATTGATCTATCGCATCAAAGGACCGATGGAATTTGCTACACTTATTCCGATGGGCTATGCTGAGGAAAAGATGGACCCAGACACGCCGCTCAGCAGAGAGGAGGTGTTCTTTAAGGACGCGTGCTCGTTATTCCATTTCGTGCTGGCTTATAAAGGCTGCCTAATGCTGAATGAGAACGAATATCGAATGGGTTGCTACCCTAAAAACATCGATGACAAGCCTATAAATATGGCTGCATTCCTTTTTGAAAAGCGCGAGGGATTGGAAAGTTTCGTTGGTAAAGTTTCGCCCCTTTCCGAACTAGATCAGGGCGGCAAACGCAACATGTGCTAGTAGCTACGTTCTAGCAAGCATGCATCTCCATATGAATAGAAACGATACTGATTAGCGATAGCATGCGCATAGGCTTGCTGCATCTTTTCCAATCCCGCAAAGGCGCTGACTAGCATGAACAAGGTTGATTTGGGTAGGTGGAAGTTGGTCATTAGCCTATCGACAATTCTGAAGCGATAGCCTGGAGTTATGAAGATATTCGTGTCACCACTATAGGGCTTCAATATGCCATCTTCCGCCGCCACAGTCTCTAGAATGCGTAAGGACGTCGTGCCCACTGCAATAACTCTACCACCTGCTGCGCGGGCGGCATTAATGGCATCGGCGGTCTCTTGGGTTATCTCTGCCCATTCGTGGTGCATGACATGCTCGGCCGTATCTTCGACCTTCACGGGCTGGAAGGTTCCTGCCCCTACATGCAACGTTACAAACGCTGTTTGAACGCCTTTACTTTTTATTTTTTCGAGCAAGTTTTGAGTGAAATGTAACCCTGCTGTTGGTGCAGCGACGGAGCCTTCATGGCGCGCATAGACGGTTTGGTAATTGGTTTTATCCTCCGCCGTATCATCGCGCGAGATGTAGGGCGGAAGCGGCATATGGCCATAACGTTCCAGTAGAAGATGAAGTTCGCTGCCGCTCTTTTCGAAGCGTAAAAGCACCTGCCCATCTTCGGTACGACCCGTTACTTCGGCATGAAAATTTTCACCAAATGTTAGGGTCATTCCCTCTTTTAATTTACGGGCAGGTTTGGCGAAGGCCGACCAACCATCTGCCAACTTACGGTGCAGTAAAACTTCAACCTGCTTCTCACCCACGTTCGTGAATAGGCGTGCTGGAATCACTTTGCTGTTATTGAACACTACGATATCGCCCGCATCCAGAAACTCTGGCACATCGGCGATGTGCTTATCACTCAGCGTGTCTGATACATGTAGCAGTTTGGCGGATTCGCGCGGTTCTGCGGGCGTATAAGCAATACGCTCTGGCGGTAGGTTGAAGTCAAACAGCGCGACGCGCATCAGGCTGCGCTTGCAACGTCGGCAGCGACTTTGAAACTGATGATCTTGTCAGGATTCGTAGGCGGCTCACCGCGCGTGATTTTATCTACGAACTCCATACCAGACTTTACTTTACCCCAGACGGTATATTGACCGTCGAGGAAATTAGCCGACTGGAAGCAGATAAAGAATTGCGAGTCGGCGCTATCGATATTCATCGCGCGCGCCATCGACAGCGTACCACGCTCATGTGGCTCGCGGCTGAATTCGGCCTTCAACTTTTGCCCAGAACCGCTCATACCCGTGCCCGTAGGGTCACCCGTTTGCGCCATGAACCCATCAATTACACGGTGGAAGATGATGCCATCATAGAAACCATCTCGCACCAGCTCTTTGATACGCTTCACATGCTTTGGTGCCAAATCAGGGCGCATTTGGATGGTCACCGTGCCGTCTTTCAGTTCGAGCAACAGCGTATTTTCGGGTGAATCCAAATCGATTTTTTTATCTTTCTTTGCCATGTCGAACCTTACTGAGCAGCAGGTTTTGCAACATCAGCAGCGACTTTCAGGCTGATGATCTTGTCTGGATTCGCAGGCGGCTCGCCACGTGTGATGTTATTCACGAACTCCATGCCCTCAATCACCTGACCATAGACGGTGTACTGCCCATCAAGGAAAGGAGCGGGTTTGAAGCAGATGAAGAATTGCGAGTTTGCACTGTCTGGATCACTTGCACGTGCTGCCGAAAGCGTACCAGTGATGTGTTTCTTGCTGTTAAACTCCGCTTTCAAATCTGGCAGGTCGCTACCACCCGTGCCTGTGCCTGTCGGGTCGCCTGTCTGCGCCATGAAGCCTTCGATTACGCGGTGGAACACCACGCCATCATAGAAGCCCTTGCGCGCTAGTTCCTTGATGCGCGCCACATGGTTTGGCGCAACTTCAGGCATGAGTTGAATCACCACGGTGCCGTCTTTCAATTGTAGCAACAATGTGTTCTCAGGGTCTTTGTAGGTCTGCGCCGTAGCAGCCGTTGCCGTGAGCATAAATACACCTGCAATCATCGATAAAATACGCATAGGATCTCCTTGGGTTTTTGGTGTGATAGCGCAGTTGTGGCGCGATGTCTAGCCGCGTGGCAGCAGGAAATGCTGTTGCAGCGCCTCGGACACGTTGGCGGAAACGAATTTGCTGACATCCCCACCCAAGCGAGCGATTTGCTTCACAAAGCGCGACGAGATGAAGTGCGTCGCGTCGGAAGCAGTGAGGAACACGGTTTCAATTTCCGGTGCGATTTTGTTGTTCACGCTGGCCATCTGGAATTCGTATTCAAAGTCCGAGACCGCACGAAGACCGCGAATGAGCAATGTCGCTTTTTCTTCGCTGGCAAATTTAACGAGCAATCCAGAGAAGTGCTTCACCGTTACGCGATCAGCATCTGCACCCAGCATCTTTAAATCTTCACGCACAAGACTAGCACGTTTTTTCATATCAAAAATGGGCTCTTTTGCGGAATCCTGCGCGACACCAATAATCAGTTTATCGACCACACGCAACGCACGACGAATAATGTCCATATGTCCATGGGTGATGGGGTCAAATGTGCCTGGATAGATACCAATACGCATAAAGCTTACTCCGATGATTTGGGGCAGCATGCCCTTTTTTTGTGAATTGGGCAACTCTCCGTTTAAGCGCTTCTACGCGTTGTTACCTGCGATTCATATCGTGTGATAATATCGTCTAGCTGTTTAGCAAGTGCGTTGGCTTTTTCTTGAAACGTAGCAAGTAGTCTATTGGACGCTTGCAGTTTGTCGCACTCCTCGCCTTCTGCAGCAGGAAAGAACTCTAAATCCATCTTCAGTAACCTGAACTCTTCGTTACGGCCCTGCATGCGCGCTTGCACCCGCTTCAAGTCGTTTAGCACGGTTTCTGTGTCACGATTTTCTATCCCTTCCAACAGCATGAGTCCTGAAAAGAGGCGGTTGCCCACGTAATCATAAAACCAATCCACTGCACTATGAGAGGTCGTGCTAGGATGTTCTTGTGGCTTCGCATGCAGCAAACGCATTTTAGTGCGAATATCTTGAAACAATACGGTTAGCTGCTGATATTCATTCTCGTTAAGACTATTCAGCCCGCTTCGAAATTCTACAATTTCTCTGCGCAGATTGCTGGCATGAATATGATTATCTGGCGTTGCGTTATCGTAATGCATGCGACGCTATTAGCAGAATCCTAGTAGGGTAATTATGACAATTCGAAGAAATTAGAGGTCAAACTTCTCTTGAATAGGCCTAAACTTACGAGACCTATTTTTTTGCGCCATCCATGCCGCTATTATGAAACGCCTTGGCTCTTTCATTGAATAGTGGCATCGCAGTATCTAACTGCTGTTTGAGTGCCTCCAAATCTACACGCACCCCGCCGATGAGATACCCTAGCTGATTGTCATTTCTTTGATCAATACTGTCCAAGATCTCAATAGCTGTATCGAGACGTTTTGCATAAGAAGAGGATAGTTGTTTTAGCTCGCGGTGGAAAATATCCTGCCCTAGTTCTGCTTTGGCGACGTAATTATTGATCACATTGCTCAAACGCCCTGGGAAAAAATCAGCACACTCACTATCCCAATGCTTTAGAAATTTAGCCAGTTCTGCACGAATAGCCGTATCTGTCGTTCTATAATCCAGTATCTCGTTTGCACTCGTAGAGAGCTTGCGCCACGCGTCCTTAACGGGCACGAATGGCCGAGTTTCCTCGATTTCTAATACTACAACTTCACTGATAGGTTTAACATTCATGCGATTAACATAGCAGGTTAACAGCATGAATTTTATGACAATTCGATGAAATTAGGCCGCGTCTGTTGCCTCGGGCGCGTCAGGCGCTTCGCCCTCACCGCCTTCGATGCTGTCATCCACCACTGCGTCTTCTTCCTTGATGCGGGTAGCGGAAATGACTTTCTCGCCATCCGTACGGAAGACAATCACACCTTGTGACGTACGGCCGCAGATGCGGATGTCTTTCACATTGGTGCGGATTAAGGTGCCTTTATCGGTCATCAGCATGATCTGGTCGCCGTCTTGTACGGGGAAGCTCATCACGATGTTGCCGTTTTTCTTGGTGATGCCCATGGCGGTAACGCCTGAACCACCCCGATCCGTCACGCGGTATTCGAAGGCGCTGGTGCGCTTGCCAAACCCGAGTTCGGTGATAGTGAGAATCATTTCTTCGGCCTTCGCCATTTCCTCGATTTGTGCCTCAGTAATGGTGATTGCGCTCAAATCAATTGAATCGCCTGCGTCTTCTTCGAGGCCTGAGGCACGACGACGCGCCGAAGCCACTTTCAGATATTGCTCGCGCTCTTCGGCGCTGGCACGAATACCATGCAGAATGGTCATTGATACCACACGGTCTTTATCGGCCAGTTTCATACCGCGCACGCCGTCGGACGTACGAGATTTGAATACGCGCACTGCGGTGACTGGGAATCGCACGGCCTTGCCCTCTTTCGAGCAGAGCAATACGTGGTCTTCTTCACTACATGAACGCACGGCGACCAATGCATCATCGGCGTCGAGCTTAATGGCAATTTTACCGTTGCTCATCACCGATTTGAAATCGCTCAAGTCGTTACGGCGCACGTTACCCGCAGCTGTCGAGAAGAAGATGTGGAGGTTATCCCACGTTGATTCGTCTTCCGGCAGTGGCATGAAGTTGGTGATGGTCTCGCCTTCCGCTAGTGGGAAAATATTCACGAGTGCCTTACCGCGTGCTTGAGGAGTGCTGAGTGGCAGGCGATAGACTTTGAGTTTGTAGACTTTACCCGTTGATGAGAAGAACAGCACCGGCGCGTGGGTTGATGCCACGAACAGCTCGGTGGTTGCGTCTTCTTCGCGCAGGTCGATACCCGAACGGCCTTTGCCACCGCGCTTTTGCGCACGGTAAGCCGCAAGCGGTACGCGCTTGATATAACCACCCGCCGTGACCATCACGACCATTTCTTCGCGCTGGATGAGTGATTCAACATCGGCTTCGAATTCGGAATCTTCCATGATGCTACGGCGCGGCACGGCGAATTCTTCTTTTACTTTCACCAGCTCATCGCGCATCAGGCCGTAGAGTTTTTCGCGGCTGCCGAGGATGCTCAAGAACTCGGCGATTTCTACTGCCAGTTCTTTCAACTCACCGTCGATTTTCTCTTGTTCCAAGCCCGTCAGGCGTTGCAAGCGCAACTCAAGAATCGCCTTGGCTTGTGCTTCGGTGAACTTGATACGGTCGCCTACAAGTTCATTGCCTTTATCTTCAACAAGATCGAGCAGCGCTTTCACATTCGCGGCTTTCCAATCGCGCTTCATCAGCTCTTCTTTTGCCACGACAGGGTCTTTTGATGCACGAATCACCGCAATCACCTCGTCGATATTCGCAACGGCAATAGCCAGACCTATCAATACGTGTGCGCGGTCACGCGACTTCGTGAGCAAGAATTGTGTACGGCGCGAAATCACTTCTTCACGGAATTCGATGAATGCCTTCAATACCGTATGAATGTTGAGCAGTTGTGGGCGGCCATTATTGAGCGCCAGCATGTTCACACCGAAGCTGGTTTGCAACGGCGTATACATATAGAGTTGGTTCAGAACTACGTCGGCCACGGCGTCTTTTTTCACTTCGACCACTACGCGCACGCCCGATTTGTCGGACTCGTCACGCAGGTCTGAGATGCCTTCGATTTTCTTTTCTTTCACCAATTCGGCCATGCGCTCAATCATGCGCGCTTTGTTCACTTGGTATGGAATCTCGGTGATGATGATGGATTCACGGTTGGTTTTCTTATTCACTTCGACTTCGGCTTTACCGCGCATCACGACCGAACCACGACCCGTGGTCATGGCGCTATACGAACCCGTACGGCCAAGGATGATACCGCCGGTTGGGAAATCAGGGCCTGGGCAAATCGCCGCGAGTTCTTCAATCGTGACATTCGGATTGTCGATCATTGCGCAGGTCGCGTCGATCACCTCGCCGAGGTTATGTGGCGGAATGTTCGTCGCCATACCCACCGCGATACCCGAACCACCATTCACCAACAGGTTGGGGAAGCGCGCAGGAAGCACGGATGGTTCTTGTTCAGAACCGTCGTAGTTTTCATGGAAATTGACGGTGTCTTTGTCGATGTCTTCAAGCAATGCATGCGCTGCTTTGCTGAGGCGTGATTCGGTATAACGCATCGCGGCGGCGTTATCACCGTCCATCGAACCGAAGTTACCCTGACCATCGACCAGCATCAAACCCATGCTAAAGGGCTGCGCCATGCGCACCATCGAGTCGTAAATCGCGCTGTCGCCGTGCGGGTGGTATTTACCCATCACGTCACCGACGATACGTGCCGATTTTTTGTAAGGCTTGTTATATTCAACGCCCAGCTCGAGCATGCCGAAAAGAATGCGGCGGTGAACGGGTTTCAAACCGTCGCGCACGTCGGGAATGGCGCGGGATACGATCACGCTCATCGCGTAATCGAGGTAGCTTTTGCGCATTTCGTCTTCAATGGAAATCGGCAGGATTTCTGCGGTGGTCTCAACCATGGTGCTTGCTCTTTTTTACGTTAATTTTATTGGAGCACCAGTTGTAGCGGTTCTATCGGGCTATACAACCCTAAAAGCCGCACTTATCCACAGTTTCTAGGCAGCTTGGGCTGTTTGCGCCTTGAGCAATTCTGCCTGCAATGCCTGTGTAAATGCAGGCTCCAATTTGAGAGCCGTTGCTAACTGACTCAAATAGGCTTGCTCGGCCGCACATTGACTGTCGCACACCAGCAGTGCCGCAAGATAAACCTCTGCAGCTTCTTCTGGCGTTTTGGCACCTGAAGCAATCTGATTCACGTCTTGTGCGTTGGCGAGTTCGGTCATCAGGAAAGATTTTTCCGCCGAATCTACACCGCTTTGCTCGAGATGGCCTAAAATACGCTTGGTCTCATCCGCATCCACTTTGCCATCGGCTTTGGCAGCACCAATCATCGCGCGAATCACGGAGAGTGCAAGCTCATTGGTTTGCTCTGGTGCTGGCAAATCTGCAGGTGCAGCAGCCGCACTTGCTTGTGCATTGGCAATGAGGGATTTGAAATTGCCGGCAAGGGCTTTGCCCTGCGTCACCATGTCACCTGCCCCTTGTTTCACCGCGTCCACCACGCTTGCCGAACCACCTGAGGCTTTATTGGCCTGATAGGCGTTGTAGCTTTTATACGCCAGCGTACCCAGCAGTGCGAGACCGCCGAGCTTTACCGCGCCTTCAATCGTATCCTTACTCACGAGTTGGCTCGCCAAACCACCAGCAAGCAAACCGCCTGCGAATTGTTTCGTCGCCATTCCGCCAAGCATTTTGCCAACGAGACCGTTTGCATTGACATTGGAAAGTAGGGATTTGGGGTCTAGCATAGCTTTCTCCATAAGTTGAATAACCGACATATAGAGTCGGTTATTCTGACTTCAAGAGGTCTATGATTTTATTTCTGGCGATTCAGTAGGCGCAGGCGCAGGGCGTTCAGCTTGATGAAGCCTTCGGCGTCTTTTTGGTTATAGACGCTGTCTGCTTCGAAGGTCACATGCTGCATGGAATAGAGGCTGTGTGGCGACTTACGACCCACCACCGAGACACTGCCCTTGTAGAGCTTCAAGCGCACGATTCCCGATACGTTCTCTTGCGACTTGTCGATGAGTGCTTGGAGCATTTCACGCTCGGGGCTGAACCAGTAGCCGAAATAGACCAGCTCGGCGTAGCGCGGCATGATGTCGTCTTTCAAATGCATCGCGCCTCTGTCGAGGGTGATGGATTCAATGCCGCGATGGGCAGAGAGCAAAATCGTGCCGCCTGGTGTTTCGTATACGCCGCGTGACTTCATGCCAACATAGCGGTTCTCGACGAGGTCAAGACGGCCAATGCCATGCTTGCCACCCAGCTTGTTCAACTCAGCAAGCAGGCTTGCAGGCGAGAGCTTTTTGCCGTTCACAGCAACTGCATCACCTTTTGCAAATTCTACTTCGATATATTCTGGCTCATTCGGCGCATCTTCTGGGTTCGCCGTCAGGCGGAACATGTCGGTTGAAGGTTCCGTCCATGGGTCTTCCAGCGCTTTGCCTTCGTAACTGATATGCAGCAAATTCGCGTCCATCGAATACGGCGCTTCACCGTGCTTGTCTTTCGGCACGGGGATTTGGTTCTTCATGGCGTAATCAATCATCGCGGTACGTGAATCGAGTTTCCATTCGCGCCATGGGGCGATGACTTTTACATCTGGCTTCAGTGCGTAATAGCTAAGCTCGAAGCGCACTTGGTCGTTACCCTTGCCGGTTGCGCCGTGGCACACGGCGTCCGCACCGACTTGGTTAGCGATTTCGATTTGGCGTTTGGCAATAAGCGGGCGTGCAATCGAGGTGCCTAATAAGTAGACGCCTTCATACAGTGCATTGGCGCGGAACATGGGGAATACGTAATCGCGCACGAATTCTTCGCGCAGATCGTCGATGAAGATTTCCTTCACGCCCATCAGCTTCGCTTTTTCGCGCGCTGGCTCTAACTCCTCACCTTGCCCGATGTCGGCAGTGAAGGTCACGACTTCGCAATTATACTCTTCCTTCAGCCACTTCAGAATGATGGAGGTGTCCAGACCGCCTGAATAGGCTAGGACGACTTTTTTGATGTTTTTGCTCATGGGCGATGCCTATAGCAGAGACAGCCGTCTGTGCAATCAAGAAAAAACAGTTGCGAATCTTTGGGTTTTTTTCCATAACGCACTGCAACATAATTGGAGCAGACATGGACGTTTCCAAAATCAGCATTGGCCAGAACCCACCTGACGATGTGCACGTGATCATCGAAGTGCCGATGGGCTCGGAGCCTATTAAGTATGAGCTCGACAAAGATTCTGGCGCGGTGTTCGTTGACCGTTTCTTGCATACAGCCATGACCTACCCCTGCAATTATGGCTTTATCCCCCACACCCTTGCTGACGATGGTGACCCTGTGGATGTGCTGGTAGTTGGCCGCCGTGCACTGATGCCCGGTTGCGTGGTAGCCGTGCGCCCGATTGGCGTGCTCATCATGGAAGATGATAAAGGCATGGATGAAAAAATCCTCTGCGTTCCCGTCAGCCGCCTGCACCCGTTCTTTGACGAAGTAAATGAATACACCGATCTTCCCAAGATTCTGCTCGACCAGATCCGCCACTTCTTTGAGCACTACAAAGACCTCGAGGAAGGCAAATGGGTGAAGGTTCAAGGCTGGGGCGACAAGCAAACCGCGCGTAAGCTTATTGAAGCGGGCATCACGAACGCAAAATAATTCATGTTGCACAGCAACATAGGTTTTGCTTGCAATCGGCGTTCAATCCATACTTATGGAGCGGTCTTTTCTGACACATTCTTAAGGAGTTACCAATGGAACTGATTGATTTTCAAAACCTCATTCTCGCCTGTGGCGGTCTAGCTCTGCTTTACGGGCTGCTGGCTGGTCGCAGCATTCTTGCGCTTAGCAAGGGCAATGAAACGATGGTCGACATCGCTAATGCCATTCAGGAAGGCGCTAAAGCCTACCTTAACCGCCAATATACGACGATTGCCGTCGTTGGCGCGCTGATTTTCGTAGCGCTTGGCTACAAACTGGGCTGGAACGTGGCGATTGGCTTTGCCGTTGGCGCGGTTCTTTCTGGTATCGCTGGTTACATCGGCATGATGATCTCGGTTCGCGCCAACGTGCGCACCACCGAGGCGGCTCGTGGTAGCCTGCAGGGTGCACTCACCGTAGCATTCCGCTCAGGCGCTGTTACAGGTATGTTGGTGGTTGGCCTTGGTTTGCTGGGTACGGCTGGTTACTATTTCTACCTGAAAGATTCAGGCGTAGAGCCACGTAAGATTCTGGAGGCACTGGTTGCCCTCTCCTTCGGTGCATCGCTGATTTCTATCTTCGCACGTCTTGGTGGCGGTATCTTCACCAAAGGTGCGGACGTAGGCGCCGACCTCGTTGGTAAGGTTGAAGCGGGCATCCCTGAAGATGATGCACGTAACCCTGCGGTTATCGCCGACAACGTTGGTGACAACGTGGGCGATTGCGCTGGTATGGCGGCTGACTTGTTCGAAACTTATGTGGTGACCATCGTGGCGACCATGCTGCTTGCTGCAGTATTCTTCTCAGGTCTGACACAGGAAACGATGATGCTCTACCCACTTGCACTTGGTGCAGTGTGTATTGTTGCTTCGATCATCAGCACCTTCTTCGTGAAGCTCGATAAATCAGGCAACATCATGAAAGCGCTTTATAAGGGCTTTATCGTGAGTGCACTGCTTTCGGCTGGCTTCATTTGGAAACTGACCGACGAAATGCTCGGCTTTGGTTCTGAATTCACCACCAACGGTTTTGCATTCAATGGAATGGATATCTTCTATTGCGCGCTGGTTGGTCTGGGTGTGACAGGCTTGATGATCTGGATCACTGAGTACTACACCTCAACCGCTTACCGCCCTGTGCGTTCCGTTGCGCAAGCATCGACCACGGGTCACGGTACGAACGTGATTCAAGGCCTCGCGATTTCGATGGAAGCAACGGTTCTGCCGATTCTTACCATCTGCGCGGGTATCATCATTTCCTACCAGTTCTGTGGTCTGTTCGGTGTGGCGATTGCTGCAACCACCATGCTGGCACTTGCAGGGATGGTCGTGGCGCTTGATGCTTATGGCCCTGTGACCGACAATGCTGGCGGTATCGCCGAAATGTCGGGTCTGCCGAAAGAAGTGCGTGTCACCACCGATGCGCTCGATGCTGTCGGTAACACCACCAAAGCGGTAACCAAAGGCTACGCGATTGGTTCGGCTGCACTTGCTGCACTCGTACTGTTCACAGCATTCACCGAAGACTTGAAGCACTACTTCCCTGATTTGAACGTTCAGTTCAACCTCGCGGACCCGTACGTGCTTGTGGGTCTGTTTATCGGTGGTTTGCTGCCATACTTCTTTGCTGGCCTCGCCATGCAAGCAGTTGGCCGTGCCGCAGGTGCTGTTGTGGTTGAAGTACGCCGCCAGTTCAAAGAGATTCCGGGCATCATGGAGCGTAAAGCTCGCCCAGATTACTCAAAGGCGGTGGACATGCTAACCAAAGCGGCGATTAAAGAGATGGTGATTCCATCCCTTCTGCCAATCGTAACGCCGGTATTGCTCTATTTCGTGATTAACGAAATCGCGGGTCAAGAGCAGGCATTCGCAGCGCTGGGCGCCTTGCTCATCGGTGTGATCGTGACGGGTCTTTTCGTAGCTATCACCATGACGTCTGGTGGTGGTGCGTGGGACAACGCCAAGAAGTACATCGAGGAAGGTCACTTTGGTGGCAAAGGTTCAGAAGCACACAAAGCTGCTGTAACTGGCGACACGGTAGGCGATCCGTATAAAGATACGGCTGGTCCTGCGGTGAACCCGCTCATCAAGATTGCGAACATCGCGGCGATTCTGCTGCTCGCACTCTTGGCTGGCTAATCTTAGTCAGAGACTTAAATGGAAAGGGCCGCTTTTTAGCGGCCCTTTTTTTAATCGGTGCGGCCTGAGCGCGCCCTTTGAAGATCGCTCAATATCAACCTAGCTTGTGGGTCACTAGGGCCACCCAATGCGTCGATTAACTCACCACGCGGTACTAATACCGTTTGCGGCCCAATCGAACCATCTTGGTTGCGGCCTTCCAAACGCACGATGACAAAGCCATTCGGAATGGCGAGTGCACGCTCACCACCCAAATCACTCAAGGCTTGAGTATATTCTGCTGTTTGCGCACGATATCTGCTAGCGATGGCAGCGATAGATGCACGCTGGTCTAGCGATAAATTTAAATCCTGTGTTTCGTATTGGTAGCCAGGCACGACACTGGTTGAGTTCATTTGGCTAAGCGCATCAGCAGCCGAAGTGCCAGGATTGCGGAGGCTATCAACGTGAATCGTCGTGTATCTACTATTCTCTGCTGCAAGCCGTTCGATAGCAGCATTTCCAGTAAATCCCGTACGGGCAATACGCACTTCGAGTGTCTCAGGGCTGCCCGCTTCAGCTAAACGCAGCATTGCTGCATCCACTCGCGTTCTTAGCTCTGCAAGCTCGGCTTGCGTGTAATTACCATCATTGTTTGTGTCGATTCCAAGCGTACGCATCAACGCTCGTGTGCGTGGACCGTTGATACCATCAGCATCGTCGGATCTAGAAACCGTTTCCCCAGCAGCTTGATACTCAACATCTCTCAAGAACCGCGCGAGTCGCTGAACATCATGAACACCTAGCGTGTTTAAGTCACTAACGTCGCGCTGCCCGTTGGTAACGATAATCTCATTTCTTGCAGCGTTATAGTTATCTGTTGCGCGCTCAGCAGTGCCATTTGCCCAAACCAGACCTTCTCGTGCTTGCTGAAGATCCGCTAGCTCTCCATTGCTTATACCCGCTAGACGCGCTCTTTCTATGCTAATTTGTTCCCTACTCAGGCCTGGATCAGGAAACCAATTAAATATTGAAGCCTCTCGTGGCAGGCGCGGCGAAGGATTATAATTATCTAGCGCTCTTTGCGCTTCCCTGTACTGCCGATCTTCTGCAGTGAGTGTAGCGCTTGCGCTGAGAACAGCACTAGCCTCATCAACACGTCTTGTTCTAAAGAGTGAATCAGCGATATCATAATCTGCTAACTCCCCGCGCAACTGACCCATATCGCGTGCTACCTGCTGCACGCTCTGACGATTTTCTCGAACAGTATTCGACTGGTCGCGCAGGAAGCGTTGTTCTTCTTCTTCGGAACTAAAGGTTCTTTCTACCATAATTTATCCTTTGCCATTTTTACCAAGGCTAGCGCCAACTCATAAAGATACCGTGAAGAATTGCTTAAAATTTGGTTAATTCAGAACAAAGCGCCGACTTGCTTTAGCGTAACCCAGCTATCGAATATAGCCTGTGCTCATTTCAGCAGTATTAGTCTGATTCCATGCTAAAGCCATATCTCTACCAGCTTTTTGCGCTGCACTAACTTCTTGTGGGCTAAATGAACCAAGTCCACCACGCTGTTCAATTTCTGCATTTGCTTTTTCCACGATGTCTTTCCAAGCACCTCGATTGGTTGGTATGGGTGTACGGTCCATTGCAATAAGCTGCTCGAAGTATGCAGTTCGTTTCACAAGATCTAAAATGCTCGCTTCTTCTGTCATAAAATCCTCTTCGTTACATAGTACGGCTATCACCACCATATGACAGTCTGATGACGAATTCGTTAACGTGAGCACTATTTTTCAAAAACTATCCCCTCATCAAAAGGGCTGGCACAAGCTCTAGACATTAGCTACACAGTATCTATGCACCGTTTCTTTCTTGCGCTGATTTCATACCTCGTGATTACCACACCTGCCCACGCAACGTCGGACGGTCAGTTGCTTGCCGATTACGCGCAGTGGGAGCAGATGACGGATCCTTCCGCCGTGATTTTCTTTGATGAGGGGTATCGCTTCCTGAAGCGCCATAGCGATTGGCCTAAGCAAAACGTCATTCGCATGAAAACCGAAGAAGCAGCATTGCGCCAAGGTGGTGATATTGAGGCCTTCTGCCGCGAATTCCCACCCATTTCAGGGCGCGGTATGATTGCGTGCGCACGCGCTGGTGTGGGCGGCATCAAAGAGGTTGTGCAGGGTTGGATTCAAGGCGATTTCAATGCCGATGAAGAAAAAATGGTGCTCGCACGTTATGGCGCGCAATTAACGGAAGACAACCATCGTGAGCGTATCTCGCGCCTGTTGTTTGAAGGAAAAACCGCGACTGCAAAGCGTTTGATTCATGAAGCAGGCTCTTATCGCCCACTCTATGAGGCGCGGATTGCACTCATCACCAATGCAGGGAATGCAAATGCCCTCGTCAACAAACTACCCGCTCATTTCAAAGAGAATGCAGGACTGATTTTTGACCGTATCACCTGGCGCCACAAGCGCGGCATGGAAGAAGGAGTGATGGAGCTGTTTGCTCAAGCACCTTCTAACCCGCCACACCCTGATGCTTGGTATACGCTGCGCATGCAATATGCACGTAAGGCACTTGAAAAACGCCAGTATGCACGCGCGCTGGATATTCTTTCCAGTCATGGGCAGATGAAGCCTGAATATCTTGCAGATACTCTATGGGTGAAGGGATGGATTCGCACCGAGCACCTCGCGGATGCACGTGGCGGCTATGAAGATTTTTACCAGCTGTATAAATTGGTGAAATTCCCTGTCAGCCAATCGCGTGCTGCCTATTGGGCAGGTAGAGCTGCACGCAAGAATGGCAATCATGATATTGCGCAAGAATGGTTTGAAAAAGCCGCACAGCACCCCACCGTATTTTATGGCCAGATGGCCGCATTAGAGCTCGATAAAACCGCAACGCTTGATTTACCCTCCCCCATTTCCGTGGATGAAAGTGAGCGCCGTGAATTCGCGCAGAACGATACACCACGCCTCATCGCGCTACTCATCCAACAAGGCAAGGAAGAGGAAGCGGATGCGTTCTTACTGAATCTTGCCCAGAACACGAACGATAAGTATGACCTCGCTATTCTTGCTGATTTCGCCAAACAGCATGGTCAGGAATTTGACGCCGTACGCGTCAGCAAGCTTGCACTACAGAAGCAGCATATTCTGCTGAACTATGGCTGGCCGAAAATCAAGATACCCACACTGAGCACGATTGAGCCAGCATTGGCGCTTTCTATCACCCGCCAAGAGAGCGAATTTAACATTCGCGCAGTGAGCCCTGCTGGGGCACGCGGACTCATGCAGCTTATGCCACCAACGGCGCAAATGATGGCACGGAAGCTGGGCATGGGTTACACGATTCATCGCCTGTTCGAGCCAGAGTACAATATGATCCTTGGTACAAATTATCTCGGACGTTTGATTGACGGGTTTGATGGTTCCTATATTCTGGCGATTGCCAGTTATAATGCGGGCTCGGGCAATGTTCGTAAATGGATAGCGCGCTTTGGTATGCCACCCAATAATCCAGAAGCGGCTATCAACTGGATTGAATCGATTCCCTTCATAGAAACGCGCAATTATGTGATGCGAGCACTTGAGAACGTACAAGTGTATCGTGCATTACTGAACCCCAGCACGCCGATTGGTCTCAAGACCGACTTGGTACGCTAGTCAGGGTCGTACTGCTCAATCGTGGGGGGTTGGTAGTAGGCGTCGTTATCGATATATTGGTCATATTGCGTTGCCTGACTGACAGGCACTTGCGAGTCCTCGGGCACTGGGTGGCGCACGTCATACAGATCCCATACCGAGTCTTGGCGCTCTTTTGCACAAGCGCTCACCAGTAGGATTATGAAAATGGGTAGAATAGTTCTCATACTGCCCCAGCCTATAGCATGGGTTTGTGTGCAGCGCAGCAAAAACTATCCACAGCCCATTCATCTACTGATTACCTAGGGTATTGCGCCCAAATCGCCACAGCACGCCATTCTACTTGTGGGTGAAAAGGTTAATGGCTTGTTAACTATTAAGCCGTAGGTTGATTCCTATGCAGAACTCGCGTGTAGGTTTTGAGTCTATCACCCCCTCCTACCCTAATATTGGTATTCATACCCGCCTTGTTAGGCTTTGGTATCGCCTGCGCTCGCATCGTATCGAGCACGTACACCAGACGATTCAGCAAATACTCTTTTCCTATGTTGAACAGCACAACATGGAATACCAACTGGAGTTGAGCCGCAAGCGACTCCAGCAGTTTGAACAGGAGCAATCCTGTATCACCCACCTCACAGGGCGAGAGGTTGGGGTGCATTACAAACAGATTCTTGCCTATGCAGAATATCTGGAAGAACGCATCATCGCGCGCCGTGCCGACCCATCAGTCCGTGACGATTATGATGGTGTCTGCGAGCAGGCCTATAATTTGCGACTTATCACCCATGCGATTGGGTTGCTAAATGCCAGCAGCGCGAATGCAATCTCGCAGCCCGTTAACTTATCGACGATGATGCAAAGCACGTTGCTGAATGTTTCCACCATGCTCGATCGTCGCGCGATGAAGCTTAATAGCGAAACATGGGAAGAAGGGATACATATTGAAAGCCAGCCCGCATTGCTACAAGCGCTAGTGATGCTGACGCTGCTTGGCACACTCAGACTAGCGGAAGACGATAGCATGCTGTCCGTCAGCGCCACGGAGACGAATCGCAGCGTGAGTATTCATTTACGCGTCAATCTCATGCGCCCAGGCGCGCTCACCGAAGCAGAGCGCTATGCGTTTCTTGAGCAATGCATGTATGGGCGCAGCACCCATGTCTCGATGTTTGCCTCAACACTCAAGCAACATGCCAATATCCAACTCGCAAGCCTGTTGGCTTCACGTATTGGAGCAGCGATTACTATTGAACCCATTGATAGCCACGCCTGCGATGTCGTGCTCGAACTACCGCGCACTCAATAGAAACACGCCTTGCTGGCCAAATAGATTTGCCCACCAGCCACGACCATAGAACCGTGAACGCTGCCCTTGCGCATCGACCATGATGCGGCGCTCAATCGTGATGCCCATACGCTCACATAAAATCACGAAGTCGGCGATGGTGCAGAAGTGAATGTTTGGCGTGTCGTACCATTCATAAGCAAGTGTGCGCGTAACAGGCATCTTGCCATGAAGTGCGAGATAGAGGCGATTCTTCCAGTGGCCAAAATTGGGCACCGATACAATGGCCTGTTTGCCGATACGCGTCAGCTCTGCCAACACATTTTTAGGATTATTCATGGCTTGTAGCGTCATGCTCAAGATAGCGAAATCATACGCACCTGTTGGGTAATCCGCCAAGTCCGTATCGACGTTGCCCTGAATGACGGGAATGCCCATACGCACGGCGCGCTGCACGCGCTCCTGCTCGATCTCGATGCCGCGACCATCAACCGATTTTTGAGACTTCAGCCACGCAAGCAACTCCGCCTCACCGCAGCCAATATCAAGTACGCGGCTGTTGGGGGTGACGAGTTCCGCAATGGTTTGTAAGTCTGGGCGCAATGTACTCATGCTATCCCCCTCGCCTTTGCTGCCCCATCCAAAAATCCCTGCAAGGTGGCATGTAGGGCCGGCACGTCCAGCAAGAAGGCGTCATGCCCTTTGTCGGTTTTGATTTCGGTAAAACTTACACTTGCCGCTACGGCATTCAGCGCACGTACGATACGGCGCGATTCCTCGGTAGGGAATAACCAGTCGCTCGTGAAGCTGATGACACAAAAGCGCACAGGCGTATTCAAGAAGGCGTGACTAAGATGCCCGTTATAATCACGCTCTAAATCAAAGTAATCCATCGCGCGGGTGATGTAGAGATAGGAGTTGGGGTCAAAGCGCTCAATAAAGGTTTTGCCTTGGTGGCGCAGGTACGACTCCACCTGAAAATCGATATCGAAGCCATAACCCAGCGCCGCTTTATTCTGCAAGCGCCGACCGAATTTTTCGTGCAATGCCGTTTCAGAAAGATAGGTAACGTGCGCAGTCATGCGTGCAACGGCAAGCCCTTTGGAGGGGAACGTACCACGCTCAATATAGTGGCCTTCATTCCAATTAGGGTCAGCCATCACCGCTTGTCTGCCGATTTCGTGGAAGGCGATATTTTGTGGGCTGTGACGGGCGGCAGTGCAAATAGGCATGCAGGCAAACACACGCTCAGGATATTTTGCGGCCCATTCCAGCGCCAACATCCCGCCCATGGAGCCACCAATGACAGCAAATAGCTGGTCGATGCCTAGCGCATCCATCAGGAGTGTTTGGGCGCGGGTCATGTCGCTGATGGTGAGGATCGGGAATTCAATGCCATATGGCTTGCCCGTTTTTGGGTTAATGGATTTGGGCCCTGAGGATCCCAGACATCCGCCCATCACATTGCTGACAATCAGAAAATATCTATCCGTATCCAGCACTTTACCTGGGCCGACAATATCTTCCCACCATCCAGGCTTCCCCGTGACGGGGTGCGTGCCTGAAATATACTGGTCACCTGTTAAGCCATGGCACAGCAAAATGGCGTTGGATTTATCAGCATTCAGCGTGCCAAGCGTTTGGTAGGCTAGCGTAATCGTGTCCATGGTTGCGCCGCAATCAAACTGAAAGGGCGTATCTGGCGTAATATCGATAAGCTGCCCAACTTCAGCCGCCGTATGCTGCGGGCCAAAATTCAAGCGCGTGGTGTAAGGTGCGGAAAGCTTCATATGCCTTTCATAGATACTTGCAGTTCGAAGTGCAATGGTCTAGGCAATGAGCCATGAGTGAGCCAGCAACCAAATCCAGTTTTGATGCACAATTACAGGCCTTGCGCGCCCGTATCGACGCGCTGGACGATAGGCTGATTGCCCTGATCAAAGAGCGTACGGGCATTATCCAAGAAGTTGCTGTGCTAAAGCGCGCGCACACGCCTAATGATTGTCACATTCGTCCTGCCCGCGAAGGTCAAATGCATAAGCGCATTTATGAAGCCTTCAAGGGTAGTGATTTCAATGTCCATGCGGCGGTCATTATCTGGCGGCATCTGATTAGCGCCAGCACCCATCTGGAATCACCTTTGAAAGTCATATCTTCTGCGCCGCGCCATTTAGGGCATGAATATTTTGGCCATTACGTTGACCACCACGATGCAGCCGATAGCGAAGAAGCCGTGCGCAGCGTAAGCGGCAAGCAGGCAAACATTGCCATTATCCCAACTCAGGATATTGCGCTGCTTGAGAAACACCCGACTTTGAAAATTTTCGCAGCGCTGCCTGTGATTGGCAATAAAGTCGAGGCAGTAGCCATTGCCGCACTTGCACCCGAACCATCAGGTGATGATGTCAGTTACTTCATTGACTCTGACCGTCATGTGGTCAGTGTTGCAGGTTTTGTGAAAGACCGCGCCGACTCGGTATGGGTTGGCACCCACCCTGCGCAACTTCGTAAGGAATAATATGACATCGCCCAAGCCTAAAGAATCTATCATGCAAATTAAGCCGTATGTCGGCGGCAAATCCAAAGCGGATGGTGCGCAGCGTATTATCAAGCTCTCCTCGAATGAGAATCCGTGGGGGCCCTCACCCAAAGCAATTGCCGCATTCGAAGCGGCGGCAAAAAACCTCCACCGCTATCCTGATGGTGGGCATATGGAATTGCGCGAGACACTCAGCAAAACGCATGGCTTCCCCGAGAACGAACTGATTTGTGGTTCAGGCTCCGACGAATTGATTGGCCTGCTAATTCACGCCTTCGCTGGTAAAGGTGACGAGGTGCTCTACAGCCAATATGGCTTCTTGATGTATAAAATTTATACACTCGCCAATGAAGCAACACCGGTTACCGCTCCCGAGAAAGAATTGCATTTCGACGTCGACGCAATGCTGGCTGCTGTCACCCCGCGTACGAAGATTTTGTTCATCGCCAACCCTAATAATCCGACGGGCACTTATATTCCGTTCAGTGAAATCAAGCGCCTGCGCGCTGGCCTGCGCGAGGACGTGATTCTCGCACTCGACGCTGCCTATGCAGAATATATGGACGTGAATGATTACGATACAGGTCACGGCTTGGTGAAAGATACCAATACGGTTGTGTTCCACACCTTCTCGAAAATCTTCGGCCTGCCTGCGCTGCGCCTTGGTTGGGCGCATGGACCCGCCGCGATTATCGACGCCATGAACCGTATTCGCAGCCCATTCAATGTTACTGCGCCTGCCCTTGCAGCAGGTGTTGCCGCGCTCCACGATACGGCGTTCGTACCACAGCAGCGCGAGAAGAATGCTATCGAGCGCAAGCGTGTTTGTGACACGTTGAAGCAGCTAGGGTTGGGTTTTGTGCAAAGCCATACTAACTTTGTGCTTGTGCATTTTGGTAGTACCCAAAAGGCAACCGAGGCAAATCAGTTTCTCACTCAGCGTGGATTGATTGTACGTGACACGGTAGCTTATGGTTTACCAGAATATCTACGCATCAGCTTTGGCACGAGCGAAGAGAACAATCTGCTCACTCAAGCACTGAATGATTTTGTTGCGAGCAGGAACGCTGCCTGATGTTTTCTAAAATCGCGATACTTGGTTTGGGACAACTGGGTGGTTCCTTTGCGCTTGCCTGCCGCAATGCGGGTATTGGCGAACAGATCATTGGCTATGACCCAATTACACATCACGGCCAGCTGTTGATTATGAATGAAGCGATTGATGATATCGCCGAAACACCAGCATTAGCAGTGAAGGAGGCAGATTTAATCATGTTGTCTGCACCGCTTCGCGCCTATCCCGCATTAGCGCAAGCCATTGCGCCACACGTCAAGAAGACGGCGGTGATTACCGATATTGGGTCGGTGAAGCAGCCCATGCAAGATATTGCCGCTGTGCTCAATGGCATTGCTATCGTGCCAGCGCACCCTATTGCGGGTTCGGAGAAAGCGGGCGCTGCTGTTGCTAATGGCGCGTTATTTGAAGAAAAGCTGCTCATCATTACGCCACTTGAATCAACACCCAGCCATGCAACTGAGCGCGTGCGCCGACTGTGGGAGAAACTGGATTCACAGGTGATGGAACTTCCCGTGACCATCCACGACCAGATTTATGCGCATGTCTCGCACCTGCCGCATTTGATTGCATTTGTGGCGTCGAGCTTTTTGTATCGCCAAGGCTTGCGCGTAGGCAAAGACGACATGACGTTACAAAAATTCCTACGCATTTCGCGCTCCAACCCACGTATGTGGACGGATATATTCATCGAGAATCGTACGGCGATCCTGCCTGCATTGGCGGCATATAAATCGATTCTTGGACATTTTGTAAAAGAGCTGCGCGAAGGCGAGAATGCACCAACCGACCAAGACATCAAGCCAGTCGCGGCGCGTTATTTGCCGCGTATTCTTGCGGCGTCACTCATCTCAACGGTGAGCGTGTATGAACAACATGCGGGCGCTTCAGTGCGCCGTTTCGGTGCAGGTGGCATGCGCGATATTGTTGCACCAGCCGCAGAAGAACCAGAAATCGATATTGAAGAAATCAGCAAGACGGCTGCCATTGTAGCGCTGCTGATTGAGGGCATTTTGCCACTTTTCGAGGAAGTCGAACGCCTGATGACCTTGAATGAAGAGCCGCAGCTTTTTGCGCATTTACAGGCAATCGAAAAAGAAGCAACAGCTCTCGTTAGCTAGCAAACTTCTTCACTAACTCGAGCATTTCTGCATGGTTCTTAACGTGCGCATCGAATGGGAAGCCTTCATAGGTTCCGCCATTGGTTTGCACATCACCATAAAGAATCGGTGTTGAGCGTGTTACCTGCGCACATTCTAAATCTACGGCCGTATCGCCCACGAACCAGATATGCGCGCCTGCCATAATGGCAGTGCTTTTGAGCGCTTCCAGCACTGGGGCTGGATGTGGTTTGTCATACTCAGAATCTTCGGAGCCAATGGCCGCTTGGAAATAATGCCCCCAACCCAGATGCTCAAGCTCACGACGCAAGCTTGGGCCTTTTTTATTGCTGACGATACCAATGAACCAGTCGGTATTTTTCAGTGCTTTGAGAACGTCTTCCGCACCCTCAAGCACGCCCAGCTCCTGCAGATGGATGGAGCGATAGGATTGTTGGTAATGGTCTGCGGCGCGCTTCCAATCATCACCAAATAATTCGGGGAAGGAATCACGCATCGATTTTTTGACCGTCGCTTTCACATAGTCCAACGACCATTCTTCGTGATTCATGAAGCGCATGGTCATATTCAATGCTTTGTGAATCACCGGCCATGTATCGACCAGCGTATTATCCCAATCAAACAACACTGCTTTTGGCTTTATTAGGCTGCGCATCGCTCGCCTACTTCCCTATCGAGATGTGCGTCATAAATTTCCATCAGGCGTTTGGTGATTGTTCCAACCTTACCATCGCCAACTTTTTTGCCGTCGATTTCCGTAACAGGCATCACAAAATTACTCGTGCTGGTAATGAATGCCTCGGAAGCGGCGGTCATTTCTTTTGGTGTGAAACCGCGCTCTTCCACGGGAATTTGATGCTCGGCAGCGAGTTGCAGCAACACGTCGCGCGTTACGCCACCAAGAATGAAGTTATTCGCAGGGTGGGTAATGACTTTACCACCCGCTACAATGAATGCATTGGTCGAGGAGCCTTCGGTGATCACACCGTCACGAATCAGCCATGTTTCGCGCAGCTCTGGCTTGTCGGATTTTTTGCGCGCGAGAATGTTCGGCAGCAGTGAAATGGATTTGATATCGCAGCGCGACCAACGCTCGTCTGCCGCGGTGATGACGGCACAGCCCTTCTCGCGCATTGCCGCGCTTGGGAATTTGGCTGGCAGCACACACATGGTGAGGTTGGGCTTCATGGTCGATTTCCACAAATGGTTACGCGGCGCCGTGCCACGCGTGATTTGCAGATAGATAATGCCGTAGGTCTTTTCGCTCAGTCGCATCAACTCGCGGATTTTGACGATAAGTGCATTACGCGCCATCGGCATTGGAATATCCAGCTTCACTAGCGAACGCTCCAAACGGTCGAGGTGCTTGGCTTCGTCGAGCAGGCGATTATTGATGAATGCGGCCACTTCATAGACACCGTCGGCAAATTGGTAGCCACGGTCTTCCATCGCCACCGTTGCGAGGTGACTGGGGAGGTATTTTCCGTTTACGTATGCAATGCGTGCCATAGTCAGGCTGGGATAATGGCATCCTTGAGCAATGGCAAGGCTTTATCGCGGTCTGAAAGGATAGGATTTTCATTTGGCCAGCGTATATTCAGCTCGGGGTCATCATAGCGAATCCCGCCCTCACCCTTGGGGTTATAGCCTGTGGTGACTTTATAAAGCACATCGGCAGGCTGATCACCCAGTACGCAGAAACCGTGGCCGAAACCTGCTGGAATCCAGAGCATCAGGCCGTTCTCATCGCTCAATTCATGCGCCACATGCTGTTTGTAGGTGGGCGAGTCTTTGCGCAAATCCACCGCAACATCAAGCACGCGACCGTGGGTGACGCTCACCAACTTACCCTGACCAAGTTGATAATGGATACCGCGCAACACGCCAGCAACTGAGCGCGAACGATTATCCTGTACGAATGTTACTTCCAACGCTTCGCCAATCGCTTGCGTGTATTGCTCGCAGAAGAATCCGCGCGCATCATGATGCAGTTTCAACTGCACCAGCTTCACTTCTGGAATGTTGGTATCGATTAATTTCATGACTTCTTCATAACCTCTTTCAAGCCCTCGCGCCAATGGGGAATCACGATACCCGCTTTGGCAAGCTTCGAAGAATCTAGGCGTGAATTAGCTGGGCGCTTGGCTTTGGTTGCGAATTCGTGAGTGAGTGTCGGCGTGATGGATTCAAGCGTAATGCCAGCTTCTTCCATAATGGCACAAGCGAAACCGTGCCAGCTTGTATGCCCTTGAGGGGTTGCATGGTAAATGCCCGAAGCAGGTAATTTTTGTAACAGTGCTGCAATCGCCTTAGCCGCAGCCGCAGCACTGGTTGGTGAACCCACTTGGTCAGCGACGACATTCAATGTTTTGTCCGTTGCGGCACGCGCCATGATCTTGCGCACGAAGCTATGAGCATGCGTGACGCTGTAGACCCATGACAAGCGCAGCACGATGGCTTTGGCGCCGCTTTCTAGCACTGCATGTTCGCCCGCCAATTTACTGATACCATAATGGTTGAGAGGATTTGTATCGTCGCGCTCCGTATAGGGCGATTGCTTTTGGCCGTCGAACACATAGTCCGTAGAGGTGTGAAGGATGGGTACGCGATGTTTGTTGCACCATGCGGCGATTTCTTTAGGCGCGTGTGCATTGACGGTCGTCGCCAAGTCTTTGTCGATTTCAGCTTGCTCGACATTGGTATAAGCAGCCAGATTAATGATGATTTCAGGATTGAAACCATCTGCCATGGTATCGAGTGTTTTCTCGATGGCGCTGAGTTGCGTGAAGTCGAATGCGTCTTTGGTGATGGCCAGCACATCATTACCAAGCATCGGGCATAGCGAGTGCCCCACTTGGCCACGCGCACCTAGCACAATTGCTCTCATTGCCCGCGAACCGCTTGGCTATGCTTCATCATCGCCTCTGCCCATTCAGGATGGTTCAAGTACCATAAAATGGTAGTTTTGATGCCTTCTTCGAATGGCACTTCCGGCGTGAATTTGATCGCTTTATGCGAGGCCTCAACATCCAACGCGTAGCGGAAGTCATGCCCCAAACGGTCTTCGACAAAGGTAATAAGCTTGAGGTAATCACCGCCCTGCTTCGCGTCAGCAAGCCAAACGCAAAGTGCTTTCACGAGAGTAATATTCTCCATCTCGACACCACTACCGAGCAGATAGATGCCACCCGACTCGCCGTTTTTAAGTGCCGCGAACACGCCACGTGCGTGATCATCCACATGTATCCACTCGCGCTTTTGTTTGCCTTGGCCATAGACAGGCAGCTTCTCGCCCTTGAGTGCATTGGTCAACATACGGGGGATGAGCTTTTCGGGGTGCTGGCGTGGGCCATAATTATTGCAGCAACGCGTGATGACCGTATTCAGCCCATGCGTATGGTGCCATGAAAGCACCAGCAAATCCGCCGCCGCTTTGGAAGCTGCATAAGGTGAATTTGGTTTAATCGGTGAATCGACTTTGAATGTTCCAGTTTCGCCGAGTGCGCCATAGACTTCGTCGGTAGAGACTTGGAGGTAGCGGAATTTTTTACGCTCAGCTTCCGGCAGGCTGGCGACATAATTGCGCGAGACTTCGAGCAATGTGTGCGTACCAACCACATTGGTGTGAATGAATGGCGCAGAGCCAGCAATAGAATTATCAACGTGTGATTCGGCAGCCGCGTGAATCACCGCCTCGAACTTATGAGCGGCGAACAACTCGCTTACCGTTGCCGCGTCACGAATATCGCCGACGACAAGCGCATAGCTTCCCGCCCAGTCTTGATGGTTTATCCATGTCAGATTTTGTGGGTGGCCTGCATAGGTGAGTTTGTCGAGAACGACGACGTGATAGCCTAATCGCACCGCCTCGGCCACTAGCGCAGAACCGATAAACCCCGCCCCGCCAGTAATCAGAATGGTGGGTTGTGTGGATGAATAGGACATGGCTTATTCTTAAGGTGCTTCGAAGGTGATGGGAATCAGAAACTCGATTAGGTTCCCTGCAGGGTAATTTTCTGGCACGGCTGGTACTGGATTAGCACGACGAATCATATCAATCGCGGCGGAATTGAGCACAGCAACACCTGAGGATTCCTCCAGCGCGTAGTAACGCACATAGCCTTGACGGTCGATGCGGATGCGCAGCACCGCCCTACCCTCGCGACCACGCGCGGATGCTGGGTAAATCTTATGCTGCCCAATCCATGCGGAAATGACTTTCTCATAATTGGCGCGCACTTGTTGCTCGGCGCTCATGCCGCTTGTTTGCTCACCCACTGCGGAAGCTGTGTCTGACTTGGCGAAGGTGTTACGCGCCTGTGCACGTAACGTGTCAATTTCCTGTGAGGGGGCCGCACCATGGTCGCGCACATATTGCTGCGGGCTATCAGCGATGGCAGGCTTTTTACTATCTGCCGTGATTGCATTGATGGGCAGCATCAAGAAGTCCAGCAGCGAGGATTCTTCTTTCTTAGGCGCTGGCGGCGCAATTTTTTGCTGGGCGGCGGCGAACTGATTTTCCTGTGGTACTTGGCGTGGCACAGGCGGTGTAACAGTTGGTGCAGCGAGAGGCTTGCTTCCCACGCTTGGCACTTCTGCTTTTGGTGCATTCGTTTTGATGACTGATTTTTCTGTCGTGGCAGGTTTCCACGTTGGCAATTTGGCAGGTGCTTTTGCAACGGGTTTAGGGGCTGGAACTTGTTTCACTGGCTCAGGTTTTACCTCAGGAACGAATTTAGGCTGCGGCACAGGTGCTGGCTGAAAAGCCCGTATAGCCTGATTCTCACCAATTTTGAATGAGAGTGAGTGGACTGGAATCGTCGTCACTTTTTCTTCGGGAAGCAAGTTCGTAAGACCAAGCACCAGCACATGAATCACCAACGCCAGCATGAGCATTTTGTTGAAATCAATGCCGCTTAGATAGGTATTGTTGCCTAACGAGTGATGGGTTGGCATCAATGTCATGCTACGCGGATTGGGCTGTATGTTACGCCATGTCGTCATAGGCTGCTTGACTCCGTAATCAGCGAAAGGTTTACCCCGCCCGCATCACGCACCATTTGCATTAAATCCACCAACTTATTCGCTTCCAGCGCCGCGTCGGCCTTAATCGTTATGACGCGCTCAGGATTCGTCGCGAGCTGGTTTTTCAACTCTGCCAAGACTTCGCTCGTGGAGCGCATTTCGTCGTTAATGATGACTTCATCGCGTTTGCCGAGCATGATTTCAATAGGCCCTTCGTCGATCATCTGGCCAGAATCCGCCATGGGCAAATCCACCTCGATGATTTGGATTTTTTCCAAGTGACCTGCAATCATGAAGAATAAAATCAACACGAACATAATGGAAATGAGCGGAATGAAGCTCATCGGGCGCGGTGAACGCTTGGCTCTTATGAAGTCAAAACTCATACCGCTTTATCCACTTGCACGTTGCGGCCACCACTCAGATATACCAGATCCATTAAGCTTACGAGCTGCTGAACGCTAACACCTGGGGTGCTTAAGATGGCGATGCGTGCATCAGGGTCACGCGCAATGACTTCAACCAGCTCGTCATTAAGCTGCTCAGCATTCACGTACACATCGTTAATCGTGACATGGCCTGTTGCCATAATCCGCAGACGCATCACGTCTTTGCCAGAGGCAACGGTAGCGTTTTTGCTGGGCAGTGAAAGCTCCAGCGATTCGGATGCGGTGAAGCTCGTTGTCATCATGAAGAAAATCACCAGCATGAAAATGATATCCACCAGCGAGGTGAGATTCATATGCAGTGCTTTACGGGGCTGGCGCTGGATATCCATCGCCTTCTCCTAGAACTTATTATAGCTGGGGCTGAGTAGGCGCAGCACACTGGCGCTTTGCGGCGCACCGCGCGACGTAGCGGTTTCTGCTGTTTTTTCGGCCAGCAATTCCATTTGCTCACGCTTCTTCTTTTCTTTTTCCGTTTTCTCGCGGTCGATGCGCTGCGCAGTTTGTTGCGCATTGCTATTGGCAACGGCAGCCGCCATCATCGCAGCCGCTTTTTGCTGATCTTCCATCAAGCGGCGACGCGCATTCTCCAACTCAATGGCTTCGCGCTTCTCTTGTTCTTTTTCGTTTTTGATGAAGCTATCTTCAAGAGCAAGAATCTGCACGGTAACATCACGCATGATGGCACGCACGCGCTCGATTTGCGCATCAATCACATAATAAGCAGCCAATGCTGGCACCGCTACCAACAAGCCGCCAACCGTGGTAATCAGCGCTTCCCAGATACCGCCTGCCAGCATGGATGGGTCAATGCGTGAACCCGCTTGCGAGAGTTTGCTGAAGGATGCAATCATCCCGATAACAGTACCCATCAGGCCCAGCAATGGCGCGATGGTGGAAACCACCTCGAGCGAGCGCATGTGGGATTCGAGATAGCGCAACTCACCTGCGCCAACACGGGCAATTTCAGCCTCGCGTGATTTGACGCTCATATCGCGGTTCATGATGCAATCTACCGACACACGCATGATACGTGCGACTGGTCCGCGTTCTTTTTCGAGGAGTTTGCTGGCATCGGTCATCTCGCCGCGCTTGACGAAAAGCATGACTGGGTCGATGAAGCGCGTGTTGTAAACGTGCGCATTCACAAACTGGTAAGCCTTGTAAAACAGGATTGCGAGCGTGTAGACCGATAGGGCTACAATGAGGTACATGACCCATCCGCCCTTGACGAATATCAACTCAACCATATGCTTTGCCGTTTTGTTTTATTATTGAACCCGCACGCTAGCGCAAATAGCGCCTAGAGTCGAGGACTCCGTTAGGTTTTCCACAGGCTGTGGATAGGGCTATTTCGCCAAACTACGGGCTTCTTCAGGCAGCATAATGGGGATGCCGTCACGGATCGGGTACGCTAAACCCGCCGCATTGGAAATGAGCTCCTGCGCCTTTTCGTCATAGATCAATGTGCTCTTGCTGACGGGACAGACAAGTAATTCGAGTAAGGCGCTATCTGGTTTGGAGGTGTGCATGGATTTCCTAACTACGCAGCGTATAAACGACGAGAAGAACGAGTGCAATCATTGCAATCATGACCCATGGTGGGCCAGAGGTCACTTTCTCTTCTGTGATTTCACCCGTTTCGGGGTTTATGACCTGCTCGCGTGCTTCGCTATGATGAGCCGAATACTCAGAATAAGAGAGGCCAGTTCCAGGCAGGCCGCCCGTTGCACGGGTTCCCTTCTTGCCGATATTATAGGTAAGACCCTTGCCCCCAATCGTCAGGCTGCTGATACCATGTTTCGTGATATTCAGCCTCAGTCCGGGCAGGATACGTACGCCTTTGCGGAAACGGAACCCCATAAGCACTCCTTTAGCACAGCCTAATCGGCCAAGCGGCAGAGCGCAATGCGATAATGCCCCTATAATCCCTTGATAAATCAATCTGTAAGAAGCGCTTGCAATTTCATTTTGCTTGCGTATGTTACGCAGCCTCACGTGAGCGGGCGTAGCTCAGTGGTAGAGTGTCACCTTGCCAAGGTGAATGTCGAGAGTTCGAATCTCTTCGCCCGCTCCATTTCTCCCCTTTTTTATCGACTCACTCTTAGATTCGACAGCGAATCCCCAATTGCATTGAAAGCAGCACTCAGATCGGCAGCCGTGGGTGAATTGAAGAAATAGTCTGGATTGGTCGCACAATTTTCGAGCAAGGTTTCGATATTTGCACCTGGCGCATCGAATGCCACGGTATAGACCAATATACCCTGCGCTTTCATCGATTCGCAGACTTGTGCCAATCTATCATCCAATCTGTCGGGTGCGACACTGGTGCTCGTCGTGCCTAGACGATTATCGGTGATATAACCGTAAGATGTTCGCGTCGTATTACCATAGACGTTTTCACCATCAGTCATGATGATTACGGCTTTGTTCATCAGCGGTGTATCGTAATCAAGTGGTAGAGCGTTTGCATCCATATCGCCCCCCCACAGACCGCGCCAACGAGGTGATAGCATACGCCAGCCCCATATAGCGCCGACATTCACGTGCGTATTACCATTGGTCGTAAGATTCGTAATTGCATTATCCAATGTTGTTCGGTTGGTGGTCATCGGAACCAGCGGGTTCAGCGTACAATGCTTGTTGGGACCTTTGCTATAACCGATACCCGAACGCAAGCTACCACCATTGGTAAGCCAGTCATTGGCGTAGTTGCCGCTATTCACATCGGGCCAGAAGAACGCTCGGAAGGCTTCTACCGATGGCGGGTCGTCCGTCACATCACGATTATTGAAGCGCTCCTCCACACAACCTGCCCATGTTACGCCTCGCCAATTCAGGGTTGCCCAATGGGTCGCATCGCGCCATGCGGTGCGCGTATTGCCGACATTCACGTTCTGCGAGAAGGGTACAATACCGACATATAAGTCCTCTGGATTTTCTTCCTCCCCATAGAGAATGCCGATGAGATCATGGGCAGCATCTTTCAATGCATCAATCTTGGTACAAGGGGAACACATCGAACCGGTCGTATCGACTACTAGCACGACCTCCAGCCCTTTGGTCTGGCGCGTAATCTCCGAGGTGGCGCGTACCGTAATCGTATCAAACCCCATCACCTGCATAATACGTACAGGCACCACCGCCTCGGCACTGAGTGAAATCACTGTATTGTCGTCATTGACGGTTGCGACAAGCTCCGTGACTTCGGAACCCAGATAGTCGTCTGGGAAATTCGCATCGAAATATTTTTGCACCTCGGCTTGTACATCTTGTGTGTTGATATTCGATCCTGCTGCTAGTCCTGCCGCATCCAGCGCGCTTGATAGTTTGGACTGCACCAGTTGTGCGCGCCCTGTATCAACGGCTGCACCTGTCATACCTACCAGCGCAATGATGCTGACGGCCATCAGTGGCATCACCGCACCTGCTCTGTTATTCCACCATTGTTTACGCATAAACGATCTCCCTATTGGGGTGCGGTCGTGAGTGCACCTAATCGCGGCTTGAATACGGCCGTTTTGTAAATATCTGTCTCTTCATATAAACCATTGGCTGCAAACATCGGTGTGTAGCGATAGAATACTTCCGCTACGATGACGTTATCGCGCTCGTTGATGATGAGGCCTTCAGGTAATACCGCCGTAACGCCCACTGCCAAGCCAACACGACTTTCGGCCTCGAGCGATCCACCGCCCTCATATTGCCAACGAATGCGTTGTACATCGCCAGGGTCGCGCTCAACAGAGGTTACGATCACCACGCCATTCTCGGCGAATTCAAATGGGTCCATCACCTGTGAAGCAGCAAGTAAATATTCGTCCATTTGGTCGGCGGTCAAAACCGTTGCCTGCGAGGTAACGTCGGCCGTGATATAGGCAACTTTCTCGACTTTCTGATTCACAAGCACGGCGCGTGACAACTCAAATCCTCCCAACAGCAATATCATAAAAAAGCCCGAAGCAATCGCAAACTCGGTGACGGCTATCCCCGACTCATTACGCAAAAACTGTGTGCGAAATCCCATCAAAATGGCTCATTCCTAACAACAGCCCGCGCGGTAAGCACAATGACGGGGTCTTCATCTGGATCCAACTCATCATTGCCGAAAAACGCACCTGCCATCGGTGTTAATAAGGTCCATGGATATTGTACGGTGTAGACAACGACATCGCCCGCATTCCCTAAACCTGCGGCACCCATATCCGCGTCCCACTGTCCATTACCATTGGAATCAATATAAGGCTCTGCACCATCTTTAGTGCCGTTACCGTTACTATCCGTGTAGGGTTCAGGTTGGTTGATATCGCCGAAGCCACCACCATATGCCATCGAATCGATCTCGATCAATTCTGCATCCAACAAACCACCTGCCCGCTCATCGATCATCGCACGGATGGTTTCTTCGCGCGTTGCACCTTCCGTTGCGAATCCTGTCTTTCCCAAACGCGATGCATTGAAGGTCGCGCTTTCGATAATGTTTTGCACGAACATCATCATCGCTGCTTCAATGACACCCATCACGAACAATGACAGTACAGGCGCCACGAACGCGAATTCGAGCGCGGTCACGCCGTCATCGTTCTTACGAAACTGCTTCAGAAAGCGCATGATTCACCTCACGCTATAGTATAGAGAAGTGGGCCGCTTACGTCACGCAAAATCATTTCCAATTCATTGATATTGATGGATATTTTAATGGTGTTTCGCTCAAATTGTACCTATTTTGCACGCTTGTTTTCTACGTTCAATGTCGTTAGGTTATAGGACATTCACACGAGGTTATTATGCGCGCACATCTTCGTTTACTCTGCACCGTCTCACTTTTAGCGCTTGCTGCCTGCGACGGTACGATGGAAACCACCAAGGGGCCTGTTGACCCTGCAACACTTGGGCCACTCCCTGCACGCGAACTGCTCGCTATTGAATCTGGCAATCAATCCCTGCGTGCTGGCCAGACCGCACAAGCAGAAGCCTCTTACCGCAGCGCCATCGCACTCTCCAAAGGACATGTTGATGCGCATATCATGCTGGCACGACTACTTGCCAATCAAGGGCGTGCAGCCGAGGCACAAAAGATCGTGCAAGAAGGCCTAAGCTGGCAACCTGAGCAGCCAGACCTGAACTTGATGCTGGGTAAATATTTATTGTCGCAAGGTTATTATACCGAAGCACAGCGCGTCTTCGAAAATGGCCTGATCGCCATGCCGCGCAATATTGATTTGCTGGCGGGCAAAGGGATCGCCATGGACATGCAGGGTGACCATATTGGTGCACAACTCGCTTACAAGGAAGCGCTGACCTATAATCCACGCGAGCAAGCAAGCTTCGTGCAGAATAATCTGGGGCTTTCCTATTTGTTTAATAACGAAGCAAAAGAAGCGGTGAGCTTGCTTGAGCCACTCGCTAAGGAGAAAGACGCCTCGGCGGTGACGATACATAATCTTGCGCTGGCCTATACGTTGCTGAAAGAAGAGAAGAAGGCACAAGAAATCCTTGGTGACGACTATGATGCAGATAAGCAAAAAGAAGCGCTTGAGAGCTTAGAAGCATACTACGCTGCCAAGAAAAAAGGCGATGAAGCAGCAACGCCACCAAGCTTGCCTGTTCAAGCGAGCGAGTAGTACAAATCCCGTTAGATGAAGCCAGCAGGCTGAATCAGCCTTGAGCCAGCGAAGCTGCGCGAAGGCGAGCACGGCGTGTGCGAGGCCGAAGCGTTACATGCTATTTACTCGTTGTATCCAGCACGCTGATAATGGCCGGAGCCATTACAATCACGAAGAGTGTTGGTAGAATAAATACGATCATGGGCACGGTCATCATCGCGGGGAGTCGTGCTGCTTTTTGTTCAGCACGCAACATGCGCTCGGTGCGGAATTCTTTGGAGAGCACACGCAATGCTTGCGAGATAGGCGTACCGTATTTATCGGTCTGCACAATCACGTTCACGAACCCTCGAATTTCTTGCAAATCCACACGATCAGCGAGGTTCTTAAGCGCCACTTGCCTGTCGGGCAGGAATCCCAACTCCACCGAAGTGAGGCTTAACTCCTCAGCAATTTCGGGATAGGTTCGGCCAAGCTCTTTGGAAACGCGATCCAAAGCTGCGGCCAAGCTTAAGCCAGCCTCGGCACAAATCATCATCAAATCCAGTGCGTCGGGTAAGCCTTTTTGAATCGCGTGATAACGTTTGTCGCGCTTGTTGCGAATAATAATGTCGGGCAGCGATGAACCGAAATACGCAACCCCTAGCACGATAAGCCACTTCCACGCTTTCTTGGCTTCAAAGGGTGCTGCCCAGTCAATTTTAGCGAGAATCAGACCCAGTGCCAATGCTGCAAAAGGCGCAACCAGTTTGGCGAAAGCATAAATAATCACAGCATCTTTGCTACGGAATCCCGCACGCGTCATGCGTTTTTGCAACTCGCCCATTTGGTGCTGCTGCGTCAACTTCAACTGCGATACGACATTGCGGATAAACTCCATGCCGCTTTGTGATTTCACTTTTTTACGGCGCGTTGGGCCTATCAACCCTGATTTCAATTCCGCACGGCGTTCAGCGATTGCTTTGAGGCGCGGTGCCATGCGATCACGATCAATGAATAGCTGACCGATGGAGTATACCAGCAAGAATACCGTACCCATTGCGGTGACAAGCAGCACATCGTCTAAGGTTATCCCAAGGGGCAATAACGCTTCGATATTGAGTGGCTGTCCTGCTTGGTTGCTCATATTTCAAACTGCGTCATCTTACGCATGACGAACGCCCCCATAGCCATACTACATGCTGCACCAAGTGCTGACAGGTTGCCGCGATAATCCGTGTACAGCACCTTGATATAATCCGGCGAAACAATCGCCAGCATAATGAGAACGAAGAACGGCAAGGCGCCAACGATAAAACCAGAAGCCTTGGCTTCCGATGAGAGCGCTTTAATTTTGAGTTTCATCATAGCGCGGGCACGCAAAATTTCTGAGAGGTTACTCAGAATCTCGCCGAGGTTACCCCCCGTTTCACGCTGCAAGATAATGGTCGTCACGAAGAAGTTAAACTCGGTAAGCCCCAGTTTCGTCGCCACATCAGTCAGTGCCTTTTCAACGGGCACACCCAGTGCGATTTGCTGGGCAATCGTGCCGAATACGGGTCCCACAGGTTGGCCAATCTCGCGTGAGACGATTTGCATCGACTCACTCACTGGCAAACCTGCGCGCAAACCCCGTACAATCAAATCAATCGCATCAGGGAACAGTTTAATGAATTCGATTTTGCGCTTCGCAAGCTTTTTGCCAACAATCATGTGCGGAAAGCCAATCCCGACAATCAGCCCGATGAGCAAGCCCAGAAGGATTTTCTTTTTAAGAATGATAACCAGCAGCGCCACTACAATCACGATAATCAGATTCATCATCAAATAGCGCTTCGGCGTCATCTGCATGCCTGCGGTTTGCAGGCGCTCTGCGAGTGTTTCGAGATTCAGCTTTTTGACTTCACCAATGAATGGAAGCTTTGAATCCACTGCTTTACGACGCAAGCTTGATTGCCCCGACGTGCTTAGGGTGCTGGTGGCTGGCGTGCGCCCAACTACGCGTGCCATGCGAGCATTGCGTTTCTTGGCGCTGCCATCCGAGAAGGCGAACACTACGAGTAGCGCACCTAAAATCCCTGTGATTAAATACAGCATGATTACATCGCATCCAGCAGCGCTTTTTCGAGTCCGAAATAGGCTGCTTGTTTACAGAAATTGGGGCGTAATCCCGTGGATTTGAATTCACCAATCAGCTTGCCGTTAGCGTCTTCGCCTTGGAATACGTAGGTGTAGAGGTCTTGTGTAATCACCACCTCACCTTCCATCCCCACTACTTCTGTGACGTGCGTGATGCGGCGCATACCGTCACGCATACGCTGAATCTGGACAATGAGCTGCACAGCAGAAGCAATCTGATGTCGTATGGCGCTCGATGGCAACTTGGTACCCGCCATGTTCACCATGTTCTCCAAACGCGTCAGCGCCTCACGCGGGTTATTGGCGTGGAGCGTTCCAAGCGAACCGTCGTGACCTGTGTTCATCGCTTGTAGTAAGTCGAGCGCCTCGCCACCGCGTACCTCACCAAGGATAATGCGGTCAGGACGCATACGCAGCGCGTTTTTCACGAGGTCGCGCATGTTGATTTCACCACCACCCTCAAGGTTGGCTGGGCGTGTTTCAAGTGGCACGACGTGTGGCTGCTGTAATTGCAACTCTGCCGCATCCTCGATCGTTACGACGCGCTCGCCATGGTCAATCATGCGGCTGAGTGCGTTGAGTAACGTGGTCTTACCCGAACCCGTACCGCCCGATACGATGATGTTGAGACGGCATGCGCCAGCAATCTTAAGGACCGTACAGAGATTTGGAGAAATATTGCCCTGCTGCGCCATGATATCGAGCGTGATTTTCTTTTTAGAGAATTTACGAATCGAAATACTACAGCCTTTAAGTGATAATGGCGTAGCAATGACGTTTACGCGTGAACCGTCTTTTAGGCGCGCATCGCATATTGGGCTTGATTCATCGACACGACGACCAACCGCTGTAACGATACGCTGCGCAATGTTCATGACGTGTTCATTGTCGCGGAATTGAATGTCGGTCAGCTCCAACTTACCCTTGCGCTCGACATAAATTTGCTGTGGTCCATTCACCATAATATCCGTCACTGCTTCGTCTTTTAGCAGTGGCTCAAGCGGCCCTAGGCCAATCATGTCGTCCACGATTTGGTTGGCGAGTACGTGCTGCTCTGCCTGGTTGATGGCGAGTTTCTTCTCCATCACGATTTCACCAATCAGGTCGGTAATCTGGCGACGCAATTCCTCTGCCTTAAGGCGCGAAGCGGTAGGCAGGTCAATCTGCTCCATCAAGGTGTTGTAGATAAGCTCTTTGGTTTTCTGCAATTCATCGTCAAGCTGCGGCGCATCCTTTGATACGGCCGTCATGTTCGGGTCACGCTCACTCAAACGCTCGTTAGTTGGTGCGGGCGCCGAGGTTGCTGCGGCTTCGGCGGGAACTGCTGGCGGCGTAGCAGCACTGGCAGGGCTAGCAACAGGGATATTCCTGCGTCCAAAACCTGACATGGCCTACGCTTTCTTGGGTGCGAATAGCCCACCCAACAATGGCTTGGCTTGAGGCTTTGCGCCATCTGCTGGTTTTTTTGCACCCACAATGAGCTGCACCACCGCATGAAGTGCCTTTTGTACATCAACATGCTTAACAGCTTTGGCTGCTAATTCACCTTGCGTTGCGGCGACAAAAATATCTGCTGTGAAGGGAACATGGGCACTTATTTTTGTGCCAATATGCTTTTCAAAATCCGCTAATTTCAATTCGTGTTTGCCGTACATGCCTTCGCGATTACTAATGATTTTTGGCGCGGGGCGATGCAGTTGTTCCACCACATAGTCCTTGATACGCAGCGCGTCACGCAAGCTACCCAATGATAATTCGCTGACGATGATCACCTCATCTGCGGCCAGTAGCACGGCGCGGGTGAGCGGTGTCATCACGTGCGGCAAATCAACCAGTATCACTTCAAATTTCTCTCGCATCACCAGCAGCAGTTTCTCGGCGGCGTTGGCATCATGCGGCGTTGCCTCATGCAGAGGCTCTTCGGCGCTCAGCAAATAGAGGTTATCGACATACTTGGTCATCACACGATCGAGGAACAGTCCGTCGATACGGTCTGGTTTTTCAAGCGCGTCCTGCAAGCCACGGCTTGGCTCGATATCATGGGTGAGTGCTAGCGCACCAAAGTGCAAATCGAGGTCAATAATAGCGGTTGGCTTCTTTTGCTCAGTGGCGATGATATAGCCCGTATTCGCAACAATAGTTGTTGCACCTACGCCGCCACGCGCACCAATGAATGCGACCACCTTGGATGGTTTCTTAGCCTCAGATTTATCGCCGCGCGCTGGCGCTTCCTTAAGAATTTCCTGCAATTGTGCGGCGGTGAACGGCTCAAGCAAATAGCCATGCACGCCAATATCTTTGAGCCATTGATAAAAACGGAACGTGTCAATTTTTCCAGTAATCACCACTTTCGTTTCTGGCGCCACGACATCGGCCAATTGGTCGAGCATCGCTGGTGCGGCGTCGGCAGAAGGCACTTCGACGATCAAAAAGTCGGGTGAGGGATTTTCTTTTAGATACCCTACGGCATCCACTGCGCCGCCCTGAATCACCTTGGACGGCAGGGTGCTGAAGGCCTGCGCACACGCGTCTTTGCTGGGGCCATCGGTAAGAAACGCTATTACTTTCATGGTCGCCTATCGTTTGTTTAGTCGTTAGTTGCCAACATCGCTGAGTGGTTGGAGTGGTTGTGGAATCTCGCCAGCGCGATAACGCCCTACCGTACGCACGGTGCTCTCTGTATCGGTGCCAGAACCATGGCCGCGCACAGCATCGGCGGGGTCATCGAGTTGAATCGCTATGTTATTTGCCGTCGCACAGCCAAAATTACTATGCACACTATTATCATAATTTTCTGTCTGATGGCTCCAATCCGGGCATGGTGCGGGCTTGGTGATTTCGCGAGTGACTGGATTGATCACCGCTTTTTTCTCGGCGGGCACATAGTCATCGCATGCAGCAAGGGAGGCCAGTAACAGAATTGGCAGTATATGTTTCATGGCATTACCTCATCAAGAATCCAGCTTGACCACGGCTACCTGCAAATGCTGCATCAGGCGTCGTGGGTGCAGCAGGTGCTGCGGGCGGTAAATCGGCTTGCTTGGTTTCATCTACAGGCGCTGCTTCTGCATCACGAATCGCCTTCTCGGAATGCGGTGTTTTTGGCGACTCTCCTTGCAGTTTGCCAAGCACAATGCGCTCATAATCCGTTGGTGGCGTGTAGCCATCAAGCGGTGTAGCAAGCGTTGAGGGATCATCAATTGGCTTCACGATGTAAGGCGTGACGAGGATGACCAACTCGGTTTGGTTATTGCGGAATTCGCTTGAACGGAACAATGCACCCAAGACGGGAATATCACCCAGAATTGGGAATTCATTGATGTTATTTGCGTTGTCACTACGCAATAATCCTGCAATCGCGAAGGTCTGGCCACTACCTAAATCGACCGAGGTATTGGCGCGACGCGTTGTCAGTGCAGGTATGGTACCAAACGTTCCGCCCGTTATCGCGTTCTCGGTTGAAAGGGCGCTTACCTCAGGCAAGACAGCAAGGTTGATTTTATCCTTGCTCATGACCGTCGGTGTAAATTGAAGGCTGACACCAAATTGGCGATATTCAATCGTCACGGTACCATCATCGCCTGGCACAGGAATTGGAATCTCACCACCCGCAAGGAAGTTAGCAGCTTGGCCCGAGCGCGCTGTTAAATTAGGCTCTGCGAGGATGCTGACCAATCCATCACGCTCGAGCGCATCAATCACCGCCGTGAAGTTATTGCCACCATCAATGTTACGAATGAAAAGGCTGTTATCGCCACTGGTGGTGTTGCGCAGCAATGTTCCCGTATCGCTGACAAAATCACGCCCCTGCCCCAAGCCGAAAATGAAATTACCTGGGCCGTTAAAGAGGCTCTCCCAGTTAATGCCAAAGCGTTTCAGCTCGGTGCGCGCCACCTCAACAATTTTAACTTTGAGCAACACCTGATCGCTCTGACTTGTATCCATCATATTAATGACGCTTTGGCCATTGCCACGCAGGAACGATGTCGCCAAGCGACTGACCTTCTCGGCAAGCACGGGCGAGTTCACATCGCCTTTTAGGATGATTGCGTTATCGGTGGATGCTGCATCAATCTCGGCACCTGGCATCATTTGCGCGACGGCTTTGCGCAATTTGCTCAGGTTATGCGTTACAGTCACGGTACCTTGCAGAATAATGCGGTCATTCGCATCGACTGCCATAATACTGGTTTCACCAATATTGCGACCGTTCACATAAATCATTTTAGGTGAGACTACTTGAACATCGGCGATGTCTGAATCCGCCACCACAACGGAAACTGCAGGTTCTTTTAAGCGGATCGGAATACCCTTATTTACTTCTACCGCGAACCCACTATCGAGCGAGGAACGCGCCAGCGTATCATAAAATTCTCCAGCTTCTTTGGTCGGCTTCGGTGGCGCAGCCATCACAGGATTCGCGCTAGCAAATACGAGTGCGCATGATGCGACATAGGATGTTGCACGACGCGTGAGCGATGTACGTGGATGGGTCATTAGCGGAACTCCACTTCTTCGCGTTCTTTACCGCCGCGAATAATTTGCACTTTGGCACCAACAGCCATACGTGGCGTCACGATGGAGCTGACGTCACTATCACGCGTAACACTCTCCTCCTGACTTTTTTCAGCATTCTCTAATAAGGTGTGCAGATCAATCTCGCCTGCATCTTCCGTTTTTTCTGAGTCATCGTCTTTGGCAAGGCTACGCAAGCTTAGGCTGATTTTACCCAAATCCTTCGCAACGTTGATTTTCTCGGCTTGCTTGGGGGTGACCTCCAACGTCACCGTCTTAGCGAGCATGGCTTTATTCTCGGGATTATCGAGCATCTGATCGACCGCGAGGACACGCACGTCCTCTACGAAGGTTTCACTCGCACGCACGGGCGACTGACGACTTCCAGTGGAAAGCGTCAAAATCAAATCGACTTTATCACCAGGAAAAATAAAGCCCGCATTGCCCGACGTTGAATCCACCGCTATAGAAACTGCGCGCTTACCTTGCTCAAGCACCGCAGACATAAATCCGCCTTCGGTTGCTTTCACGAGCACATTTTTTACGACCGCCTCACCTTTTTGGATAGCGCGACGCGCAACGGAGCCGTCGAATTCTTTTAAGGTCACCTGACCATCCACCAACATAGATTCGGTGATGTTATCTTCAGGCCATTCTTTGAAGGTTAGAAAATCATTGGCACGCACGAAAGCGCCAGCAGGAATATCAATCGTTGCAACGACAATGCGTGGCCCCGTATTGGCATCGTCACTGCCCATACGACTTTTAAGGCCTAACGCCGTCACCAGCGCCAATATGGCGGCAACACCCAGCAATAGCAGACTACGTCCTTGCATCGCTTCTCCCCTGTGCACTCTGCCGATTTACTCGGCTTATTTGTTTTTTAACTGTGGCACCCTACCACAGCTTTCACCACTTTACTAGCTATTGATTTTTAACATTTTATTAGCATTTGAATCAAATTTCACTCTCTCTGGCACGCCTAACAAATAGCCCTGGAACATGCCCACGCCCATATCACTTAAGCGCTGATGCTGCGCCTCTGTCTCCACCCCCTCCGCGACCACGGTAGCACCAGATGTATGCGCCAGCTCCACCATGGCAGAGACATTGCTCGCCACACGCGCTTCCGTGATGTTACGGCTTAAGCGACCATCAAGCTTCACGAAATCTGGTTTGATCTCAGCGATCACATGCTTGAGCTCTTCTGCGGTCATCACATCGTCCACTGCGAGCGAGAAGCCGCGCGTGCGACAATAATCGACGAGCGTCTTGAGTTGTTTTAACCCAGCCAGTGGTGGCTGAATCGAAATATCGAGCACAATGTGGCGCGGCATCAGACCAAACGACTCAACCGCCTGCGACAATCCTTCGAGATAATGCTCGGGACGGCTAATGGAACCCGTGACGAAATTGATGAAGAGATACCCATCACTATCTGAGCCCACAAACGTACGCACCGCCTCTTTGTGCAGCATGCGATCAAGCTGGAACTCAAGGTTCAGCATACGACTGGCTAGCATAATGGCTCCACCATCACGCATTGACCCGCCTTCTTCTTCAATGCGGGCGAAGGCTTCGAAGCCTGCCACTTTACCGCGCTTATCAATCACACGCTGCATGAAGCAGATCAGCCGATGATCCAGCAGCGCGTGCATAAGCCAAATATGTTTGCTCGCCTGCTCCATCTCGATGTAGGAGCGCATAAGCATCGTCGCTTCTTCTTTGAGTGGTTGGGGCTGCGCCGGAATGAGTGCGACCTTGATGACAGATGCGGCGCCGTGTTTCTTGATCACTTCACCAACATCATTAAACGCGCTTACCCATGGGTGCTTAATCGCCATGCCGAACATGAGCGACGAGTCATACAGAGGCTTCATTCCCTTTGCTGCAAAATCCGCTTTGAGGCGTTCGGACAGGGCATTATCTGCGCATTGATAAATAAGCCAATAGTGCGGGGAAGGAATCCAAGGCGAATAAAAAGCGGGGCTGGGTGTCGTCACTGCGCTATCACTCACGTAAAGTTACGTTGGTTAGGTTGCGCTTTTAGAGGCGCAATTGCAAGCGCGAGATAAAAATAACGTATTGGATTTAATTCAATTTTTCGGAAGTGTGTCAGAGGACACAAAGGCAACAATGCCTAGCGCATCATGATCAGGAAGCCGTTCTTCACCGTGGCTGCTTCAGGCGCTACTGCCAGTTCGTCCCAGTTTGCTTTATTCTGGTCGAGCATCGCAGTGTTCTGCTGGTTGCCGCAAGCTGTGAGGCAAAGCATCACGGCAGTAAGTGCAATCAGGTTTTTCATGTGTAGCTCCATGTGGGGCGTTTGTTTCTTGACGCCCTTATGCGCCTGTTGCGCTGCAATGAGGAGTGCTCTTTCGGAAGCCAAGCTATGCAGCAAACGCATAGCTAAAAAATGCTATAAATTACAACGGATCGGCTGTTGTAAAGGCGCAACCCACTATATATAGCGTACTACATCTAGTGGGTGTGCATAACTTATTGATTAGATTTCGCGGTGACCACCGCCGCCAGTGCCTAAATCACGCGGCAAGCCATGGCTAATCGGTGCGGACTGCACATCGTGAGCAAGCATGCGGGCAAACTCTGCGGCTTGTTGGTTGGCCTTGCTGAAATCCGACGACATTTGTGCCGCGATACGCGCCAGCAATGCTTGTTTACCAGGCTTAGCACCAATACGGCCACTATTAAGAAGCGATACGAGTGGTGTGTTGAGCGGGTTCTTGCCGATACCCAAAATCATCATCTGGAAACCGCCTGAAACATCCGCGTCAGGAATCATGCCGAATAGCGAGCCAGGCCCCATACCACCACGGGCGGCCTGCTCCATCGACTGCATTTGGGCTATTCGACTGATAATATCATCTGCCATGGACCCATTATACCACGATAAAGGTTACGATAGTATTACAAAAACACTAGTTTACGAGGGCTTTCTTAAAGGGGCAATCGAGCGAAAACGCTGGGATATCAACGTCAAAATGCTCTCCCTTGGTGTTCACCATTTCGTAGGCGCCGAGCATAATGCCTGATGGCGTATTCAGCGACGTGCCCGAGGTATATTGAAATGCCTTGCCTGGTTCAATCACTGGCGTTTCACCAATGACCCCTGGCCCACGCACTTCTTGGGTGAGGCCCTGCTCGTCCGTAATCTGCCAATAACGATTGAGCAGTTGCACCGTTTCGGAACCATGATTTTCAAGTTGAATCGTGTAGGCCCAGACATAATGACCGTCTGATGGCTCGGAGTGCTCGTTCAAGAACGTCGGCACTGCGGTGACTTTAATGTCGCGTGTAACTTTGCTGAACATAGGATGGGGATATAAGTACGATGTAGCGTGAAAGTCAAGGGTGGCTAAGCACCAATTCTGCGCATAAATTCCATACCCAACTGCAATTGGGCGCTTTCGATAAATTCATCGGGCTGGTGCGCTTGGTCGATGGAGCCTGGGCCGCAAATAATGGTGTTCAAGCCGTGATGTTGGAAGATGCCGCCCTCTGTCCCGTAGGAGACATATTCGGCGTGGTTGCTATTGGCCAAGCGCTTGGCGAGTGCGACATGTTCACTTGCTTCATCTACCGCACCAAGACCATGGACATTGGTGAGTTGGCGCGTGACGATCGAGGTGGTGGGGTCGATTTGCTTCATCGCATCTTCTAGCGCAATGCATTGCTCGTAATATGGCTTAAGAATTTCCGCTACATCCGTACCTGGCAGTGGGCGCACTTCCCACGCGATGCGGCAATGACGCGGGATGATATTGCGTGCCGTGCCCCCCTCGACCACGCCAACATGCACGGTGGAGTAGTTGGGAGTGAACCCTGATTTTTTGTCGGCCTTTTTGCGTGCACGGATGGAAATATCGTTGAGCGTATGAATTAACTCACCCATCAACATCACGGCGTTTACGCCTTGTTGTGGCATGCTCGAATGCGCCTCGCGCCCTGTGATAATTGTTTCGTAAGAAAGTATACCCTTATGCGCGATGACGAGCTTCATCTCGGTCGGTTCACCAACCACGATTAAGGATGGCTCTACATGCTCGTCGATTAATTTCTGCGCCATTGGCGCTGCGCCTAGGCAGCCGATCTCTTCATCATGCGAGAAGGCAAACCAGATTGGTTTTCTTGGTGATTGCGCCTTCCAATAGTCCACATGCGCCAGCGCAAGCGCAAGGAATGACTTCATGTCACTCGTACCGCGACCATAAAAACGCCCGCCTCGAAAAGCGAGTTGGTAAGGGTCGCTCGACCATGGCTGACCAACCGTTGGTACAACATCCGTGTGGCCTGAAAGCACAATTCCGCCCTGCCCCTTGGGTCCCACACGCGCTAAGAGTGATGCTTTGCCATTGCCTTCGTTGACACGTTCATAGGGCACGGCGCGCCGACCCAAGAAATCTTCCACCCATTCGATAAGCGCGAGATTGCTTTGGTGGCTGGTCGTATCGAAGCTCACCAGCTTGGCGAGAATTTCAATGACGTTCTCTAGTGACGGATAACTCATGCCACCTTTTTAGGCGGTTCCATCATCTTTGGCAAATCACCAATGAGCCCCATCGCATGACGCATGAAGAAATGTTTGAGAGGCGGCATACGCTCGACCATCTTAAGGCCAGTGCGACGCAAGAATGCCAACGATGGCGAGCGGTTCGAGAATAGGCGATTCAGCAAGTCGGTGCTTGCGGTCATGCTTACAGAATCAAATTTCCGCCAGCGTTGATAATGCTTCAACAGCTCGGCATCGCCCAAGTCGCGTTTGTGTTGGTGCTGTTCAATCAGCAACTCAGATAGCACTGCGACATCGCGGTAACCAAGGTTCACACCCTGACCCGCAATGGGGTGAATGCCATGCGCTGCATCACCCACTAATACAAAACGTGACGCGATGAATTCCGTCGCGGTTTGGAGTTTGAGCGGATAGGCGAAGCGCTTGCCCACGGCTTTTACCTTGCCCCAATACTCGCCGCTGCGACGCGCAAGCTCGGCATTAAATTCGTCGTCACTTAGTTTCATATAATGTGCAGCGTCATCTTCATGCTCTGTCCAGACGATGCCACTACGATGCGTTCCATGCGCATCGTCGATCAATGGCAACACCGCAAACGGCCCTGCAGGCATGAAGCGTTCCAGCGCGAGGCCTTGATGGGGATTCTCATGCTCCATCACACACACAATCGCCGTTTGGTCATAGGAGATGATGCGATAATCAATGCCCGCTTTATCGCGCAGGCCTGAAAATCTACCATCCGCCGCGACGAGCAATGGGGCTTTGAGTTCGCGACCATTATCGAGTTTAGCGACCACATGTGTATCGAAGGTTTCATAATCCGTGACTTTCAGGCCGCTCAACATGGTGATGCCCGACTGCTCGGTAACTTTCTTATAAAGCCCACGGCGAATCATGTGATTTTCGATGATGTAGCCAAATGGTTCATCGCCCACGTCTTTGTCGTGGTAATGCACGAAACCTTGGGCGAAACCATCGCACACGCGAATATCGTGGATGGGCGAAATATTCGGCGCGATATAATTCCACGCACCGATATGCTCTAAGATTCGCACCGAGCCGAGCGCGATGGCGCTGGTGCGCCCATCAAAACTGGTTTCGATCTGATCCTTGGCGGGGATTGGGTCAATTACCACCACATTCAGGCCGCCCTGCGCGAGTGCGAGCGCCAGCGCATTGCCAACCAGACCGCCCCCTGCGATGATGATGTCATGAGATTCCATGACGCTGGTGTAGCACGCGCCAGATTACTTGCAAACATGACTCTTTTTTATGCAGCTTGCTGTTTCTATTGGCATGGCCGCGACGCAGGCCAATGTTTATCCTATTGATTTCACTCATTATATAGACTGGCACGGGTCTTGTAACACTTGACCCACTTTATTTGTTCCTGCAACCACTAAGGGGGAGGCTTTACGGCCTCCCTTTTTTTGTGTCATAAGCGTCGGATGAAAATTGCATCGTGGAACGTCAACTCCGTCCGCATTCGCGGGCATATTCTCAAACGCTATGTCGAGATGGCCAAGCCCGATGTGCTGTGCCTGCAAGAAACCAAGGTCGAGGATAAAGACTTCCCGCATGATTTGGTGGGAGAGCTTGGCTTTAAGCATCACCTGTTTTCAGGGCAGAAGAGTTATAATGGTGTTGCCATCTTCTCAAAGGTTCCGCTGACATTGCACAGCACGAACGATGTTTCGGGCAGTGGTGCGAAACGCCATATCGCCGCGACATTACCTAACGGTATCGAGATTCATAATTTCTACGTGCCTGCGGGCGGTGACATTCCCGACCCGAAAGAAAACGAGAAGTTCGACGATAAATTGAAGTTCGTGGCAGGGATGACGAAATGGTCAAAAACCGTGAACCCTAAAAAGCCTGTAGTGATTTTGGGTGATATGAACATCGCGCCCTATGAGCATGATGTGTGGTCATCCAAACAATTGCGCGACGTGGTGAGCCATACGCCGATTGAGCGCGAGAAGATGCTGGCGCTACGCGACACGATTGGTTGGATTGACGCGGCGCGCGAATTCACCCCGATGGAAGAGAAGCTCTTCAGTTGGTGGAGCTATCGCAACCGTGATTGGAAAGTGGCGAATCGTGGCCGCAGACTAGACCATATCTGGGTAACGCCTGCGCTGAAGTCGGCGCTTAAGGGGCATGTGATTACCAAGGAGACCAGAGATTGGGAAAGCACGTCGGACCACGTGCCGATACTTTTGGAATTGAAGCTCTAATCGAGCAGATTTCGAATCGAGATGTTTTTGAGTGCGGGGCGTGTGCAATAGAAGAGTACACCAAGCCACACGAAACCAAGTACTGCTGCAACGGGCAATAGATACATACTAGTGGAGGCTCACAGGGTCGAGGTTGTTTTGACGCGCCGTGTAATAGGCGCCTTCCTCGGTTGGGAAGATGGCAAGCTGCGTACCGTCTGCGGCGAATACTGCAAAGCCTGCTTCGTTACCATCGGTTACTGGCTTAATGTAGGCCATGGTCTCAACGCCTACCATTGACATCATCAGCTCTTCCAAGGTTACGGTTTCAACTTGCATATTCTGTCTCCCAGTCGGTTTTTGTCTTACTTGCAATCTAACAAAAATCGGCCGCGCCATGTGTGACAGTTGCGTGAAATCGTTGCATCTGTGGATTGTCATAGAGTTGTCATATTTGAAGGGGGTCTTACCCCCGCCGCTTTACGGCTCGCGCTGCTGCGCTCGAATAACGGGATTTGGTATGTCCTAGCGCTTTCTAGGCGCGACGCCGCGCGGGTCGATGAAGACAAACATCTTGTCTTGAATGACGGGCCCAAAGGCAGCGTTTTGCAACTGAATGCTCGTTTCGCCACCTGACGCGTCGATGATTTTCATCTGCTTAAGCTGCATGGGCTTTTCGGTTAACTCGAGCGTGAGCGTGCCTTGTTCTGGCTGCTCGCGCTGTACGATGGAAGCGCGGATAATCCCGCCAGATTTCTTGAAGTCGACCAGCACCGTTGCGGGGCTTTGCAAGCGAATATCTTTTTGCGCAAGGAAGCCCGCCAAGGTCTCATCCAAGGGGATGTAATTCACTTGGTCCAACGACGCGTCGAAGTAAGTTACCGTCTTGCCATTCGATACCAGAAGGATCGGCGTAGGTGGATTATATTGCCAGCGCATTTTGCCAGGGCGCTTGAGATAGAATTTTCCTGTCGCCAATTCACCATTAGGTGAGACTTGATTAAAGTCCGCCACGATGGAGCTAATACTCGAAAGATACGTTTCAACGGCCTTCACTTGCTTGGCGTTCCACTCCCCCGCGAAGGCTGGGGTGGCAAAAAGGCAGAGAATCATCGCTAGAGCTTTTTTCATGAGATATGGATTGCCACGAAGCATGGCGACTCGCAATGACAAAGTGAATAAAGAGTGCTTCAATTTTAGCTGAATGCTTGGAGTTCAAGGCGATTATCTACCGCCCCTACCATCATTCTGTCGGATAAGTGGCGCGGGAGATTCCGCTGGTGCTTCTGTAGCAGGCTGAATAGGCGCAACTTGTCCAGCGCCGTTTAATATATCCCTCTGCTGCTGTAAGATGCCTTCTGCTGTTTCTTCAAATAACTGCCTGCGTTCATCCACTGTTGTAAAACTAAGGGATGCAGTAGCTAAATTTTGATAGTCTCTGGATTGTATGGCTTCTAAGCGCTGGTCGCGCGCGGACTGAAAATCCACGTTGTTAAAATAACCTTGATTATATATTGCTATTTCCTCAGGGTACATAAGAGGTGTAGTTGTCATTGCGTCTTCATCAACAGAAGCGGGCACGCCAACAAAGGGAAAGCCTGCGATAAATCTATCAAAACTCCAATTTGAGCCTTCCATTGATTGGTAATATACTGGCATTGACCCACTATTAATTGTTGATTCAAATACGTTGCCCGTTATTGAAGATATATGCCACTGATGCCACTCGCTTACTGAGGCATCAGCGTAAAAGCCTTCAACCACGTAATAATCTCCAGCACGCCTTAAGTCGTTTGGACGATCACTATTAATAGATCCAAGCACATCGTCATCGTTCTCAACACGTTGCATCAGCAATGCTTCAACTACCGACATTTCTGAACAATCAAACTTACGTTGATCTGATAGAGTATTAAAGTTGCTGAGTCGCAAACCACTTGCTCGATATTCAGAGAAAAGTGGCTCTTCGCCCATTTCTTCAGAAACGATTTGTCCTAAGTTAGCTTCCCACGCTTCGCGTTGAGATCTCCCCCAACCAGGCATGGCTAATAGGCTCTGTGCGGTTGATGAAGTTGCCAATCTATCTCTAATACGCGACTCAACTCTTCGAAACGCCTGAGCAAATTCAGAATCATCTTCAATATTAATCGGTCGACTTAACTCTGGAACGGTAGTTGTATTCACCGCTCTATCACGCAAAATAGCATTCGCAGACACAGCAACATAGCCGTCACGAATCATTTCAATTCTATCAGGATACTGACCCACGATTTAAGTTTATGACCTAAATATTAATTTCTGCTTAACGCATCAAGACTTCACGTTTACCCACGTGATTGGCGGGGCCGACGATGCCCTCCTCCTCCATGCGGTCAATCATCCGCGCGGCGCGGTTATAGCCGAGCTTCAGGCGGCGCTGCAGATAGCTGGTGGATGCCTTGCCGTCCTGAATCACGATTTGTTTGGCCTGACGGTAGAGGTCTTCTTCGGCGCCACCCTCACCTTCCATCATATCGGCCATGTTGGATTCTTCTTCGTCGTCGCGGGTCACCGCCTCTTCATATTGCGGCTCGCCTTGCGTGCGCAGATAGTTGGTGACGGCTTCGACTTCCTTGTCGGAAATGAAGGGGCCATGCACGCGGGTGATGCGACCACCACCAGCCATATGTAGCATGTCACCTTGGCCGAGCAGTTGCTCTGCCCCCTGCTCACCCAGAATGGTGCGCGAGTCGATTTTGCTGGTGACTTGGAACGAAATACGCGTCGGGAAGTTGGCTTTGATAACACCGGTAATCACATCCACCGACGGGCGCTGCGTTGCCATAATAATGTGAATACCCGCTGCACGCGCCATCTGCGCGAGGCGCTGGATGGAACCTTCGATTTCTTTACCTGCGACGATCATCAAATCGGCCATCTCATCGACGATGACGACGATGAATGGCAGCGGCGTGGTATCAAGCGCCTGCTTTTCCATGATGGGTTTGCCGGTTTCAGCATCAAAACCCGTCTGCACGGTGCGGAATAATTCCTCGTCGTTCTGACGCGCTTCGTCGAGGCGCTTATTATAGTTCTCGATATTGCGCACGCCGAGATTGCTCATCAGGCGATAACGATTTTCCATTTCCTTCACCGCCCACTTGAGCGCGACGACCGCTTTACCCGGCTCGGTCACAACGGGTGAAAGTAGATGCGGAATATTGTCGTAAATCGAAAGCTCGAGCATCTTCGGGTCGATCATGATGAACTTACATTGATCCGGCGTCAGATGATAAACGAGCGACATGATCATGGTGTTAATCGCCACCGATTTACCCGAACCTGTCGTACCCGCGACGAGCAAATGCGGCATTTTTGCGAGGTCGGCAATAATCGGCTCGCCACCGATGTCGCGACCCAGCACGAGTGGCAATTTTGCTTCCGTGTCTTCGTAGCTATCGTCCTCGAACAACTCACGCAACACCACCATTTCGCGGTTGCTGTTTGGTAATTCGATACCAATCGCGTTACGGCCTGGGATCACCGCGATACGTGCAGAAATCGCGCTCATCGAGCGGGCAATATCGTCCGCCAAACCAATCACGCGGGATGATTTGATGCCTGGTGCAGGCTCGAGTTCATAGAGCGTCACCACAGGGCCTGGACGCACGTTGGTGATTTCACCTTTAATACCGAAATCAAGCAATACCGACTCAAGTAGTCGTGCGTTTTGTTCCAGCGCAGACTCGCTTTGTTGCTTCACTGCCTTACTGGATTTCTTTTGTAATAGATCCAACGAAGGCAGGGTGAATGCACCCTTGCGTGGTCGTAAGCCAAGCGATGCTTGGTTGTCGACTTTTTTCGATTTTTTGGATTGGACGCGTTTCTTAGTGAGCACCGGCTCGTCATCTTCTTCGTCGATTTCATCGTCGTCCGCTTCATCGACGGTTTCTTCTTCCGCTTCTTCGTCTTCTTCCTCATGGCGGCGACGCGCTACCATTTGCCAAAGGGTTATGGCACCGCCTGCAATCGCGGCAGTTACCGTACGAAGGATAATGGATAATGCGATATACTCATGCAGACGCAAGCCAAGCGCCAGAGGTAGCGTTACGAGGCATAACACCACCATCAATGCGATTGCTGCTAATGCAGGCAGTAATTGAATCAGCGCCATGCTGATCACAATGCCGATGGCACCGCTAGCCTGTGCAAGCCACGCAGCACCTGTATAAGCGGCCAACAACGCAAGCGCTGCTGAACCTGTTACCAGCGCCAACACAAGCGCCAGAATGCGCCAGCCCATGCTGGACTCAGTATCTTTCATCACCCAGCGCCATGCCCAACCCAGCGGCGCAACAACCAGTATCGCTGCCATCACACCAAAAAGCTGGCGGCACATATCCGCGAGAATCGCGCCCGTTAAACCTACGGCATTGTGAATCGTATCATTGCCCGAATGGTTCCATGATGGATCGCCTGCGTGATAGGTTAATAACGAGGCAGCCAGTATGATGCTAAACGTCACCGCAATGAGCGCATAGAGCTCAGAACTGCGGCGGGCGATGAATTCAGGAACAGGAATCATATTGACGGCGCGACGAAGCATTGCAAAGTCCTTTTACAGTTTGTTCCCAGCTTGCCTCGCGCGCAATGGAACGCCGCTTAGCGGGCTGAGGGCTCTTTACTTATCCACAGCTAGACTAGACACCCCAAACAACCCTACAGCAAGCAGAAACCCTTGGTTTTTTGGCTTTTAACCCGTCTATTCGTTACCTGTTGCGGCAAAGGCGCATCTGGGGGCGTTTCGGCCTTGCATTAACCCCTATTTTGCCTAGGTTAGAAGCGGCTGGCGGCGGGCGATGCCCCCGCGAATCCGGTCAGGGCCGAAAGGCAGCAGCCGTAACGGGATTCGCATCGGGTCGTCCGTCAGCCACTTCACCGCAAGGCGAAGTGGCTTCGTCTTCCAATGTTTCCGGCTCGGTCTACTGACCTCGCCATGAAACACGCTCCGCTGCTCATGGCTGTCTCGCGCTGCTGCGCTCGAATAACAGGAATATAGAATGTATCGCGTTTTAGCTCGCAAATATCGCCCACAAACCTTCCACGACCTGATTGGTCAGGAAGTGTTGGTGCGCACACTCACCAATGCCTTTGCGTCGGGTCGTATCGCGCATGCATTCATGCTTACTGGCATTCGCGGGATTGGTAAAACCACCACGGCACGTATTATTGCGCGCGGCCTGAATTGCATCGGCGCGGATGGCAATGGCGAAGCCACGACCGACCCGTGCGGCGTGTGCAGCAACTGCATTGCGATTGCCGAAGACCGGCATGTTGATGTCATCGAGATGGATGCGGCGTCGAATACGGGCGTTGAAAATATGCGTGATGTGATTGAGTCGGTGCAATACGCGCCCACGAACGCTCGTTATAAAGTCTACATCATCGACGAGGTGCACATGCTCTCCAAAAGTGCGTTCAACGCACTGCTGAAGACGCTTGAGGAACCACCTCCGCATGTGAAGTTCATTTTCGCGACGACTGAGATTCGTAAAATTCCCGTTACCATTATTTCACGTTGCCAACGCTTCGACTTGAAGCGTGTCGATGGTGATATGCTGGCGAATCATCTTATCAGTGTCGCTAAACGCGAAGATATCGCGCTCGACGATATGTGCGCGCAACTCATTGCCACGGCTGCCGAAGGCTCGGTGCGCGACTCACTTTCGATTCTTGATCGCGCTATTGCCATGCATACGGACAATAACGGCAATACCGATATTAAGTCCGACACGTTGCGCGACATGCTCGGTCTGGCCGACAAATCACAAGTCTTCACACTGCTAGAACAGATCACCACAGGCAAAGTCGAAGAGGCGCTGACGCAAGCGAACACGCTGCATAATCAAGGTGCTGACCCGCAAATTTTACTCAGCGATATGATGGAAATCGTGCATTATATCACCCGCGTGGCAACCGCGCCGCAACTGGCGAGCGATGTGCATTACTCACCGCGCGAGCAAGAAAATGCGAAGCGTTTGGCGAAGGAACTTTCGATTCCTGCGCTTACGCGTGCATGGCAAATTTTGCTTAAGGGTGCAGAAGAAATGCGCCAAACATCGCAAGCCCTTCCCTGCTTTGAGATGATTCTGGTACGTCTTGGTTACGCGTCGCAGCTACCAACACCTGCCGCTCTGATCAAACAATTGCAGAACCCTGCTGCTACGGCATCGGCTGCCGTCATTCAGCACGAGGCGCCGCAACCACCACGCACGACTTCTTCTTATTCTGCTCCTACTTCGTACGGTGCAACTGCACTTGCCACACATGCTGTTGCTGCACCACAAGCACAGCCACAAACCATGGCAAAAGCGGAAACCTTCGAAGAGGTACTTGAGCTGTTTAAGCTTAAGCGCGAGCCCATGTTGCTGAGCCACCTTATCAGCGATCTGCGTTTGGTGAGTTTTCAAAAAGGCAAAATCGAGATGCGCCCTGTTGCACACATAGCGGCGGATGTTCCAGCGCGCATTAATCGCCTGCTACAGCAATGGACGGGTGAGCGTTGGACGCTGGTATTTAGCAGCGAAGAAGGCCAACCAACGATTGCCGAGCAACGCAAAATGGAAGCTGCCAAGTTGCGCCAATATGCTGAGTCACACCCTAAAGTTCGCGCAGTGATGGAAGCATTCCCTGCCGCGAAGATTGTTGATTTTATTCCGAACAAAAAGAGTGAGTAGATTATGAATATCCAGAAAATGTTGAAACAAGCACAAGAGATGCAAGCCAAGCTGGGCCAAGCGCAAGCCGCGCTTGAGGCAATGGAATTTGAAGGCAGTGCTGCCAGTGGCACGGTGAAACTCACGCTATCAGGCAAAGGCCATTTGCTGCGCACGACGATTGATGCCAGCGTGCTCGATGATAAAGAAATGCTCGAAGACCTCATCATCGTTGCACATCGTGATGCGAAAGAAAAAATGGATGCCGCCGTTGCCGACACCATGGGCAATGTCACAGGCGGGCTGAACCTTCCTGCAGGAATGAAGCTCCCCTTCTAATATGTCCAATGCGATTGAAAAATTAGTGTCTGAACTGTCGCGGTTGCCTGGGGTTGGCAAGCGTTCGGCGCAGCGATTGGCACTGCATATTTTGCAGCAGAAAGAATCGCGCATTCCACCGCTTGTACAAGCGCTGAACGTGGCACAGGCGGAAGTCAAAACCTGCGAAACCTGCGGTGTGCTGGACGACATGAACCCGTGCCATATCTGCGCGAATGAATTGCGTGACCATGCAGTTATGTGCGTGGTTGAAGACGTTGCCGATGTATGGGCAATGGAGCGCAGCCGCGCCTTCAAGGGCGTCTATCATGTGCTGGGTGGAACGCTCAGCGCGATTGATGGTCGCGGGCCCGAGGCGCTTCGTATTGAGCCACTACTGCGCCGTGTGAAAGAACAGAACGTGACGGAAATTATTCTGGCATTAAGCGCCACCGTTGCAGGGCAAACCACCGCGCATTATGTGGCGGAACGTTTGGAAAATAGCAGCGCAAAAATCACCAAACTTGCGCATGGCATTCCTGTCGGTGGTGAGTTGGATTATATGGATGACGGCACGTTAAGTGCCGCTCTCAGCGCCCGCGTTGCGTATTAACGGGTACGGGCAGTACCGCCCTCAGGCAGTGAATCAGCCCATAGTTTCTGCAATAGACCTTCTGTCCTTTGCGGGCCCTTCATGTTACGAGATATGTAAGTAATGCTGTCTGCCTCAAGCGACCATTTACCTTCTGGCAACGGGTAAAGTTCTGGATTTTTTGATCTTGTCGTTTTACCTTTGTGAGTGACGGTGAACTCCCATTCCGTATTGCCGCTTATCCCTCTAAACTCGTCCTTTGCATTCTTCTCTGGGTTTTTGCGTGTTGCGAGAATCTCTAACGTGGCCTCAGGTTCAGACAACGCATCATGATTGCGGAATTGCAATGCAACCCGCGAGATCATCTTCTGAGGGACAGTGTCACTGACACCCGCACATTGCTGCCCTATTCGTATTTCAGCACGGGCGCGATTACCATTACTCTCAAGCATAAGCTCTGCCGCGCCGCTAAAATCTTTTAGCCTGCCCGTCAGATCACCGCTTTCTACCTTCTCTTTGAATCCCCATCCCATATGTTCTGTATTTTAACCATAAACTGGCAAAAAAGAGTGACAATTTGATGAATTCTACGCCGCGTCGTCTTTGGTGATGCTCAGCACATTCGGTACTTCTTCGGCCTCGCCTTGCACGACATCATCCGCTTTGCTGATGTCATAGCGTGGCAGATTTGCTGGTACTGCGGCGTTCTTAGCGGGGTGCAGCCCCTTCGCCACCATCTTGCGCATACGGCTCAAGCCACGATTCATACTGGCCGAGAATTCATCAAATGCCTTGGCGCTGCCACGAATACCGCTCATCACCTTATCAGCGTGCTTCATGGCCATGATCACATCGCTCATAAGGGCTTGGGTCATTTCCAGAATCACGTGTGATTCTTCCTGTTGTCTGGCCTCACGCACAATGGCGCGCAGCGAAAGCAATAAGCCCGAAAGTGTTACCTTGCCTGCCAGCACAATATCATGCTCGCGCATGAACTGCATGAGATTCGGGTCTTTCTGCATCAAGCGCGTGACGACTTCGTCATTCGGTACGAACATCACTAGTGTGGTGCGCGTGATGGGCTGGCCATTACGGCTTTTGAGTTTCTTGAGTGCATCTTGGTACGACTTGCCCGCCAGTGCCTTCGCGTGGGTGCGCATCGTCGCCTGCAATTCCTTGAATGCTCCGTCGAACTCGGGCGTGCCTTCTTTTTCGAACAGCGCAATGATGTGCTGCGACGCTTTAGAATCAATAATCACCGCATGTTGATGCGGTAGGTAAATCACGCAATCCGGCCTCAAACTGCCCTCCTCACCCGCGAGGTGCACTTGCAATTCGTAGTCCGTGCCCTCGGTGAAGCCATGCTGCTGGAGCAGGTTGTTCATAGTAATTTCGCCCTCGATGCCTGCGCCCATCGGGTTTTGCATGGCACGCACCAGCACAGCAAGCTGGTTACGCGAAGCGTCCACCTGCCCTTGTACCTTACCTAACACCTGCGCTACCTCTTGCTGTTTTTGAGTGAGCGTGTCGGTTGCGGTCTTGGTGAATTGCTCGAACTGCTTATGGGTTTGCTCGCGCTCGCGCTTATGGTCTTCGAGCAGTTTATTGGAAAGTTGGTTGCCAGTTTCAAACGCTGCAGCTTTGCTGTGCTGCATGAAGGCTTCGCGGTCATCGCGCATCTGTTGCATTTGTAACTGCACTTGCTCAACCTGCTGCTCGGCGAGTTTGCGTGCGTTTATTTCAGAATATAACTGTCGCTCGTTCTTGCGTGCCCAGATAAGACAGGCCACAGCAGCAACGGATGATAGCGCTACAAATATCCACGGAAGCATAGGTGTTTCCCTTTTGTAAAATCGACGCTATGCTACCATAGTACGCACAAAGCGCACGGAGAAAATATGGCTAAAAAGAAAACAGCGATCCCCACAGCAGCAATTATTTTGGCAGCCGGTAAAGGCACGCGCATGAAGAGTGAGTTGCCGAAGGTGATGCATAA